>NZ_BAAARN010000004.1:0-300000 GCF_039532215.1 Pedococcus aerophilus
CTGCACTGGTTACGGTGTGGGAGAGTAGGACGCAGCCGGACATACTTTCAAAAGGGCCTTCCCACACGGGAAGGCCCTTTTGGCATGCCCTGGCGCAGACCCGACGGTGTGACAAGGGCATTCCCTTGGCCCCTCGAGCAATGGTGTTGACCAAGTCCGGGGGATTGGTCCCTTTTGTTGTCGCCCGGACTGGCTTAGTGTGGAAGACCCCCAGCGGCCTCAATGGCGCGGCCGCTGGGCACCGTCTGCCGGCCCTGCCGGCCCGCTGCCCCGGAGGCCACCATGTCGTCATCGCGTCCCGCCGTGCCCCACCAGTCCGACCGCGTCGTCGGCGCTGCAGAGGCGACCCCGTCGGACCGCTCACGGCGCCAGGTGCTGGGCATGGCCGTTCTCGGTGGAGCCGGAGCGGCGGCTGCGCTGTTCGCTGCTCCCGGTACGGCCCACGCGGTGCAGGAGAAGGGCAAGCCCGGCAAGGGCGGTGGCACGACATACCGCCTCACGGTCCTGGGGACGACGGACACCCACGGCAACGTGCTGAACTGGGACTACTTCAAGGACGCAACCTACGACGACTCCACCCACAACGACATCGGGCTGGCCAAGATCGCGACGCTGGTGAAGCTCATGCGCGAAGAGCGTGGCTCGCGCAACACCTTGGTGCTCGATGCGGGTGACACCCTGCAGGGAACTCCGCTGGCCTACTACTACGCGAAGATCGACCCCATCACCGGAGGTTCGGTCCACCCGATGGCCAAGGCGATGAATGCCATCGGGTACGACGCGGCGGCCCTGGGCAACCACGAGTTCAACTACGGGATCGATACGTTGCGGACGTTCGAGTCGCAGTGCGACTTCCCGCTGCTGTCCGCCAACACCGTGGACTGGGTGACCGGTGCCCCGGCGTTCGCGCCGCACGTCATCAAGTCCTACAAGGTCCCCGGTGTCGCGAAGCCGCTCAAGGTCGGTGTCCTCGGGCTCGTGACCCCGGGGGTCGCGATCTGGGACAAGGCGAATGTCGAGGGGGTGCTCAGGTTCCCCGGGATCGTCGAGCAGGCCAAGGTGTGGGTGCCGAAGCTCAAGAAGGCCGGCTGCGACCTCGTCATCGTGTCGTGCCACTCGGGAGCCAAGCCGGGGTCGTCGTACGGCGACGCCCTGCCCTACCCGGAGAATGCCTCGCGCCAGCTCGCCGAGCAGGTCGCCGGCGTCGACGCGGTGCTCGTCGGTCACGCACACGTCGAGATCCAGGAGGAGCTCGTCCCCAGTGCGGTCACGGCGGGCAAGAAGGTCCTCATCACCGAGCCCTCCAAGTGGGGCATGCGCTTGTCGGTCATGGACCTCGACGTCGTCCACGACGGAAAGGGCTGGGCCCTGACGTCCGCGCACGCCCATCTCCTCAATGCCAACACCGTCCCGGAGGACCCTGCGGTCGCCGAGCTCGTCCGACAGGACCATGCGGTGGTCCGTACCTACGTCAACTCGGTCATCGGGACGTGCACCACAGCGATGTCTGCGGCCACGGCGCGGTTCGAGGACACCTCAGCGCTCGACTTCATCAACCACGTGCAGGCCGATGCGGTGAAGGCTGCTCTGGCCGGCACTGCGGACGAGACGCTGCCTGTGCTGTCGATCGCCGCCCCGTTCAACCGCGACGCGGCCATCCCCGCAGGCAACGTCACCGTGCGCGACGTCGCGGGGCTCTACATCTACGACAACACCCTGCTCGGGATCCGCTTCTCCGGGGCGCAGGTCAAGGCCTACCTCGAGTACTCGGCGGCGTACTTCGAGACGCGGACCACCACGGGGCCCTTCGCCCCTGATGACGTCACGAACGCGGTGAACCCTGCCACGGGCCTGGAGACCCCCGACTACAACTACGACGTCATGGGTGGACTCGACGCATCGTTGGCCTACCAGATCGACATCGCCAAGCCGGTGGGGCAGCGCATCACGAACCTCACCTACGACGGGCAGCCGATCGACGCCGCGAAGCAGTTCGTCATCGCCATCAACAACTACCGGCAGTCCGGGGGAGGGAACTTCCCTGGAGTCACCACCGCGCCGGTCCTCTACAACGCCCAGGTGGAGATCCGCCAGCTGCTCATCGACTGGACGACGGAGCAGGGAGTCATCGATCCCGCGACGTTCACGACCTACGACTGGAAGCTGGTCGCGGGCGGTCAGCCGGTCGTCGTCCAGGGCGCCGCGGAGGGCGGGCGGCACTGAGCCGGGGTCGGCCGAGGTCAGCTGGTTCGGCTCCGGTCGACGTCGAGCCGGTACCCGCGCTTGACGACCGTCTGGATCAGACCCCTGGCCCCACACGCCTCCCGGAGCCTGGCGATGGCGACTTCTGCCGTGTGCGGGTCGTTCGAGTCGCCCGGCAGGACGTCGAGGACCTGCAGACGGGTGACGACCTCGCCACCGGCGTCGGCGAGCAGACGCAACACCTCCAGACCGCTGGGCGACACCGGGAGGACGTGGTCGTCGAGCAGGGCCACGGTGCGCCGCACCTGGAGCCGTCCAGCTCCGGTGGTGACCGCCGAGGTCTGGGCCTGCTCGTAGTGGCTGACCAGGCTGCGCACGAGGGCGCCGAGCCGTCCACGATCGGGGACGATGGGCTCGATACCCCGCTCCTGCAGGGGGCGGGCGGTGACCGGACCCACCGCGGCGGCGACCATCGACCCCGACCGCAGTCGCGCCACGATCTGGTCGCCGAGGCCGGCTGAGTCGACGGCGGCCAGCCACGCGGCTGCACCGGGGGCCGAGGTGAAGACTGCTGCGTCGATCTCCCCGGCTGCGGCGGCCTGTACCGAGGCCGCGAGGGCCTCGGGATCCGGGGGAGGGCCCCAGCGGTAGACCACCAGGCTCTGGACGTCGGCGCCTGCTGCGGCGAGCTCGGTGTCGAGCCCGTCTGCTCCTGCACCGTGGTGCTGGACGGCGATGCGGTGGCCGGCGACCCCCTCGGCGAGCAGCAGGTCGAGGATCTCGGCGGAGGTCTCGGACTCGGCGACCCAGTCCGCCTGCAACCCGGCGGCCTGGATCGCGCCGCGAGCCTTGGGTCCGCGCGCGATGATGCGGGCTCCTTCGAGCACGGCGGTGAGCTCGTCGGCGACACCGGCGGCATCGGCGGCCTCCACCCAGCCCCGGAACCCGATGCCGGTGGTCACCACCACCGTGTCGGGGTGGTCGACGAGCAGGGCCTTGGTGTCGAGGAGCAGCTGGTCGTCGTGCTCGTGCGGGACGATGCTCAGGGAGGGCGCGTGCCGCACCGTGGCACCTCGGCGGACCAGCGCCGACCCCAGCTCGCCGCTGCGGCGGTCTGCGGTCACGAGGACGACGCACCCGGCCATGACCTGGCTCAGCGCTGGCCCCGGGGCTGGGCTCATGCGAGCGGCTCCAGCAGGTCGGCGTCGGCGACCGCCCCCACGACGATGACGGCCGGGGCGCGAACTGCGGCGCGCGCCGCGACGTCGACGATCTGGCCCAACCCGGCGCGGGTGACCCGCTGGGTGGGCAGCGTGGCGTTCTCGACCACGGCGACCGCGAGCTCCGGCGCGGCTCCTGCGGCGAGGAGCTGCTGAACGTGCTGGCCCAGCATCGCCACCCCCATCAGCACGACGAGGGTGGCGCTCGAGTCGACGACGGCCCGGACGGCGGCTTCCTCGAGCGTCCCGTGGCCGTGGGTGATGTGGACGGCTGCAACGGTGCCCCGGTGCGTGACCGGGATGCCTGCGGCGGCGGGGGCGGCCAGGGCAGAGCTGACGCCCGGGACCACCTCGACCGGGATGCCGTGGGCGGCAAGCGCCGTCTGCTCCTCGCCGCCGCGGCCGAAGAGGAAGGGGTCTCCGCCCTTGAGCCGGACGACCACGCGCCCCCGCTGCGCCTGCTCCACGAGCACCGCGTTGATCTGGTCCTGGCTGATCGCGTGGGCCCCCGGCACCTTGCCCACGTCGATCACCTCGACATCGGTGGGCAGGGCGGCCAGCAGGCTCGTCGGGCCGAGGCGGTCGGTGACGACGACGTCTGCCTCCGCCAGGGCGCGTCGGCCACGGATCGTCATCAGGTCCGGGGCACCGGGGCCACCGCCGACCAGGACCACCCGGCCGACCGGCGCCCGGACGGAGAAGTCGAGGGTGGAGCCGGGACCGTCGATGGTCGACCGGAGCGGGGTGTCACAGGTCGCTCGATGCCGCCGCAGGTCGAGGTCGCCGGTCTCGAGGGTCAGGGCGAGCTGGTCGCGGACGGACCGGGCGCGGGCCGGGTCCGCCTCGCCCGTGGAGGTGACGCCGACGACGAGGCCGGCGTGCCGCGTGGTGGCCGGCGTCCGCGCCGTACCGTCCTGGACGGCACTGGCGCACACGCTCCAGATCCGGCGCTCGGTCGCCCACTGGCAGAGCAGGTCGTTGGTGCGGACATCGCCCGTGGCCGCGTGGACCAGCCAGGCGCCGTCGAGGTCGGACTCAACGACCTCGCGGTCGACCCACGTGAGCGCACCGTCCACGACCGCGTCGACGAGGTCCTCGCACAGCTGCGGCGCCACGACCGTGACGAGCGCACCGTCTGCGGCCAGTGACGTCGCACGTCGGGCAGCGACCGGCCCGCCCCCGGCCACCAGGACCCGCTTGCCGGTGACCTCCAGACCCAGCAGCGTCGTCATCGCGCACCGTGCCCTCCGGGTAGCCCCACGCTCACGACGTCGTCGACCACGTGCACGGGGAAGGTGGCCAGCGAGTGGGGCTCCTTCCCGACAGGGTCGAGGCAGGAACCCGTGCGCAGGTCGAAGACCTGCTTGTACATGGGGGAGGCGACCGTCGGGACGTCGCCACGGGTGCCGACGATGCCCCGGGACATGACGTTCGCACCGCTGAACGGGTCGAGCTGCTGCACGGCGTAGACGCGGTCGTCGAAGGTCCGGAACAACGCGACCTGGCGACCCGCGACGAGGGCTGCGGCACCGCGTTCGCGGGACAGCGACTTGAGGCTGCAGATCTCGTGCCAGACGACCCCGAGGTCGGTGGGCGTGGTCGTCTCGATGGTCATCTGCGGACCTCCAACGTCGTCCCGGCGATGAGGACCCCTCCGCCGGTGCGTTCGGATTCTGTTGCGGGGCGGGGCTGCCCGCGTTCGCTGATATACGCCAGCGTGTCGTCCGGCTGGTCGGGGGCATTGACGAACGACCCGAAGCGGCGCAGCTTCTCGGGGTCGTCGAGGGCTGCGGCCCACTCGTCCTCGTACCCCTCGACGTGGCCGGCCATCGCCGCGTCGAGGTCTGCGCCGATGCCGAGCGAGTCCTCGAGGACGACGGCGCGGATCGCGTCGAGGCCACCCTCGTGGTCCTCGACCCACACCGCCGTCCGCTGGAGCCGGTCGGCCGTGCGGACGTAGTACATGAGGAAACGGTCGATGGTGCGGACGAGGGTCTCGGTGTCGAGGTCCTCGGCGAGCAGCTGGGCGTGTCGTGGGGTGAAGCCGCCGTTGCCGCCGACGTAGACGTTCCATCCGTTGTCGGTGGCGATGACACCGACGTCCTTGCCGCGGGCCTCGGCGCACTCGCGCGCGCACCCTGACACGCCCAGCTTGATCTTGTGCGGGGACCGCAGCCCCCGGTATCGAAGCTCCAGCGCGATGGCCAGGCCGACGGAGTCCTGCACGCCGTAGCGGCACCAGGTCGAGCCGACGCAGGACTTCACGGTGCGCAGCGACTTGCCGTAGGCATGACCCGACTCGAAACCGGCGTCGACGAGCCGCTTCCAGATCTTCGGCAGCTGCTCGATCCGGGCACCGAAGAGGTCGATGCGCTGGCCGCCGGTGATCTTCGTGTAGAGCCCGAAGTCCTTGGCCACCTCGCCGATGACGATGAGTCCTTCGGGCGTGATCTCGCCACCGGGGATGCGGGGGACCACGGAGTACGAGCCGTCCTTCTGGAGGTTGGCCATGACGTGGTCGTTGGTGTCCTGCAACGTCGCCCGCTCACCCTCGAGGATGTGGCCGGTGCCGAGGGAGGCGAGGATCGAGCCGATGACGGGCTTGCAGATGTCGCACCCGCGACCGCGGCCATGACGAGCGATGATCTCGCTGAAGGTCGTCAGCTCCTGCACGCGGACCACGTCGAACAGCTGGGCCCGGGAGAGCTCGAAGTGCTCGCACAGTGCGTTGCTCACCGTGACGCCGGACTTCTCCAGCTCGGTGGTGACGAGGCGCTTGACCAGGGGGAGGCAGGAGCCGCAGCTCGTGCCGGCCCTGGTGCACGCCTTGACCCCAGCGAGGTCCGTGCAGCCACCCTCGGTGACCGAGCAACGGATCGCGCCCGCGGACACGTTGTTGCACGAGCAGACGGTGGCGTCCTCGGGCAGGTCGCCGGCGGGTGCCGGCGCAGCCCCTTCGGGGAGCAGGTATGCCGCGGGGTCGCCGCCGAGCTCGCGGCCCACCATCGGTCGCAGCGCCGCATACGCACTCGCGTCGCCGACGAGGATTCCCCCGCGGAGCGTGCGGGCGTCGTCGGACATCACGAGCTTCTTGTAGACCCCGGCGACCGGGTCGGAGATGACGACCTCGAGGGCACCGGGCTCGGTCGCGAACGCGTCGCCGAAGGATGCGACGTCGACCCCGAGCAGCTTGAGCTTCGTCGACAGGTCGGCACCCGGAAAGGTGCCCTCACCACCCAGGAGCCGGTCGGCGACGATCTCGGCCATCGTGTAGCCGGGGGCGACGAGCCCTAGGCAGCGTCCGCCGATGCAGGCGACCTCGCCGATGGCCCAGACGGACGGGTCGGCTGTGGCGCAGGCGTCGTCGACGACCACACCGCCGCGTTCGCCGACCTCCAGTCCTGCCTCCCGGGCGAGCTCGTCGCGGGGCCGGACACCGACGGCGAAGACGACCACGTCGACGGGAAGCCGCTCACCGTCGGAGAACTCCATGGTGGCCACCTGCCCGAGGCGACCGGTGATCTTGGCGGTCGCCGTGCTGGTGCGGACGGACACGCCGAGCGCCTCGATGAGCCGTTGCAGCGCCTCGCCACCGCCGTCGTCGACCTGCAGCGGCATGAGCCGCGGGGCGAACTCGACCACGGTGGTGCCGACCTCCAGTGCCGTGAGGGCACCGGCCGCCTCGAGGCCGAGCAGGCCACCGCCGACGACCGCGCCGCGCAGGGGGCGACCGAGCTCCGTGCGGAGCTTCTCGACGTACGAACGCAGGTCGGCGACGTCGTCGATGGTCCGGTAGACGAACGCACCGCGGAGCTCCTTCCCGGGGACGGGGGGCACGGCGGCGTACGAGCCGGTCGCGAGGACGAGGGAGTCGTAGGGGAGTGTGCGGCCGTCGGAGGTGGTGACCGTCTTGTCGGTGCGGTCGATCCCGGTGGCAGCGACACCGCGGCGCAGCGTCACCATGGGGTCGTCCCACAGCTCCTGGCCACCGAGCGCGAGGTCCTCGGGGTCGCGTCCGGTGAAGTAGGAGGTGAGGGCGACGCGGTCGTACGGCGCCCGGGGCTCCTCGCACAGGAGGGTGACCGCCCACTCGCCGTCGGTGTCACGGGCGCGCAGGGCGTCGATGAGCCGTCGCGCGACCATGCCGCCGCCCACGACGACGAGCTGTCGCGGAGCGGTGTGGTCGACCATGGCGCCCACGTTAGGAGCCTGCCGTTTCAGCGCTGTGGATCATGTGTTTCCCCTTCGTTACGTCGTCCTCACGGGGACGGGCGGTGGTGGGAGAGGTGCGGGGCCGAGGTGTCGGCGTGGAGAGCGCGTCGAGGAGGGCACAGACGTCGTCGGTGCACCCGCCGCACCCCGTGGTCGCACGGGTCGCGGCAGCCACCTCGGCCACGGTCGCGGCGCCGTCGTGGACGCAGGCGACGAGCGCGCCCTTGGTCACGCCGTTGCACCGGCAGACGGTGGTGCCGTCGGGAAGGTCGACCGGGGAGACCGTGGCACCACCGAGGCGCGGCGTGAGGGCCGAGAGCAGGAGGTATGCCGGGTCGGCCGGCACGGGCGTGCGCCGGGTGTACGTCGTGACGAGCTCGGCGGCGACAGCGCCTGCACCCACGCAGGTCGCGCCGACGAGCAACCCCCCGGACACCACGACCTCGACGTGCCGGCCGAGTTCGGGATCGCTGAGGCGCAGCGTCCGCTGCGCCGGGTCGTCGGCGCGCTGGGAACCACAGACCCCCATGGTCACGACGTCGAGGCCGTGCGCCTTGAGCCGCACCACGTCGCTCACCGTCGACGGCGCCGCAGCGGACGGGGTGGGCGCACCGCAGAGGCGAGCCGCCAGTCGTCGTGACTGCTCCCACCCCTGGGCGACCAGACCACCGCCGCCCTCCGGGGGTTGGGCACAGTCGCCGATCGCTGCGACGCGATGGTCGGTCGGGGAGGACAGGTCGTCCCGGACGAGGATCCCGCGCTCGACGGCGAGGCCCGCCGAGGTCGCGAGCCCGGTGCTGGGCACGGTGCCTGTGGCGAGGACGAGCAGGTCGGCCGGCAGCACCGTGCCGTCGTCGAGCAACAGGCCGGTGAGGCGGCCGTCATCGGTCAGCGCCTCCACTGCGCCGCGGCCGACGTGCTGCTCGATGCCCAGCCCCGCCAGGGCCGACTCGACGACCCGGCTGGCGTCCTCGTCGAGCTGGCGCTCCATCAGGGCAGCCGCGGGGTGGACCACGCTCACCGCCACTCCGCGCCGAGCCAGGCCGCAGGCTGCCTCCATCCCCAGGACCCCGGCGCCGAGGACGACGGCGTGGCAGGCGTTGAGGGTGGCGGCGACGATCTCGCGGGCGTCGTCGATGGTGCGCAGGGCGTGGACCCCTGAGGTCAGGCTGTCCCGGTGCCGCAGCCCGGGAAGGCGAGGCACCCTGGCGTCGGACCCGGTCGCGAGGACGAGCCGGTCGTAGCGGACCCTGGCGCCGTCGCTCGTCTCCACGAAGCGGTCCTCGAGGTCGAGCCGGATCGAGTGGGTGCCACGCAGGGTGGTGAGCCGCTCGCTGCGGGGCGTCGGCAGCGTCAGTGCCGACAGGTCGTGCTTGCCGGCGACGACCTCACTGAGCAGCACCCGGTTGTAGGGCTCGCACCCCTCGGCGCCGATCACGGTGATGTCGAACCGACCAGCGGCATCGGCGGCGAGGACGTCCTCGACGAATCGTGAGCCGACCATGCCGTTGCCGACGACGACGAGGCGCGTCATGCGCCCACCTCCACCGGGTCTGGGGTGACGACCATCGCGCTGGCAGCCGTCACGTCGACGGCGCAGACCTTGAACTCCGGCATGCCCGACACCGGATCGGTGGCGTCGGTCGTCAACCGGTTCACGCTTCCGGCGCCACCCCAGTGGAAGGGCATGAAGACCGTGTCCGGACGAATGGTGTCGGTCAGCCGTGCGGGTACGGCGACCGCGCCCCGGGCGGTCGCGAGGCGGACCTTCTCTCCGTCGCGGACACCGAGGCGGGCGGCGAGCAGGGGGTGCAGCTCGGCGTACGGTCCGGGCACGGCGGACGCGAGGGCGTCGACCCGACGGGTCTGGGCGCCGGACTGGTAGTGCTGAAGGACGCGACCGGTGACGAGGTAGAGCGGCGCCTCCGGGCGCAGGTCGTCGGCAGGCCCGAGGTGGTCGACGGCCACCATCCGGGCGCGGCCGGTGGCCGTGGGGAAGGTGTCGGTGAAAAGGCGTGGGGTGCCGGGGTGCTCCGGCTCGTCCGCGGGCGTGGCAGGGCAGGGCCACCAGACGGCTGAGCTCTCGTCGTCACGGTCGAGGCGCGCGTGGCTCACCCCGCTGTAGTCGGCGCGGCCGCCCTCGCTGGCACGGGCGAGCTCGTCGAAGACCAGGCTCGGATCGGTGTCCCAGGAGCCGGCGGTGCCCAGCCGTCGGGCCAGCTCGGACCAGATCCACAGCTCGCTGCGCACGCCGACCGGGGGCTCGATGGCCTTGCGGCGCCTCAGGATCCGTCCCTCGAGCGAGGTCATGGTGCCCTCCTCCTCGGCCCACTGCGTGACGGGTAGGACGACGTCGGCGAGCAGTGCGGTCTCCGACGGGACGACGTCGCAGACGACGAGCAGGTCGAGGGCATCGAGGCGCTCCGCGACGCGCTGGCCGTCGGGAGCGCTGACCCGCAGGTTGGACCCGTGGACGAGCAGCGCTCGCGGGCCGCCGTCGGTGCCGAGCGACCGGAGCAGCTCCACCGCCGGCTTGCCCTTGCCGGGCAGCGAGGCAGGGTCCACCCCCCACACGCGGGCCACATGCTCCCGGGCGGCGGGGTCGTCGATCATGCGGTAGCCGGGCAGCTGGTCGGACTTCTGGCCGTGCTCCCGGCCACCCTGGCCGTTGCCCTGTCCCGTGATGGCGCCGTAGCCGCCGCCCACCCGGCCGGGAAGCCCGAGGACCAGGGCGAGGTTGATGGCTGCCGACACGGTGGCCGTCCCCTGCCGGGACTGCTCGACCCCGCGGCCGGTGAGCACGAAGGCCCCCCGACCACCGTGGACCGGGCTGGCCGCCGCGAGCAGCCGGGCCGCCGCCCGCAGGTCGTCGGCGGGGACTCCGCAGACCTGCTCGGCGCGCTCGGGCCACCACAGGGCGCTGCGACGGCGGAGCTCCTCGAGGCCCTCGGTGCGCTGCCGGAGGTAGGCAGTGTCGTCGAGCTGCTCGGTGAGCAGGACGTGGACCAGGGCCAGCAGCACCACGAGGTCGGTGCCGGGCAGGGGCTGCAGGTGCAGCCCCTGGCCGTCGGCTGCCAGGTCGGCGGTGGCGCTGCGCCGTGGGTCGACCACGACGAGCCCGCCGCGGCTTCGGACGTCGGCCAGGTGGGCCACCGAGGGCGGCATCGTCTCGGCGAGGTTGCTGCCGAGCAGGAGGACCGCGCCGGCCTGCGTCAGGTCGGTCAGCGGGAACGGCAGGCCCCGGTCGACGCCGAGCGACCGGTTCGCCGCCGCCGCGGCACTGCTCATGCAGAACCGTCCGTTGTAATCGATGTTCGCCGTGCCGAGGGCGACCCGGGCGAACTTGCCCAGCTGGTAGGCCTTCTCGTTCGTCAGGCCACCGCCGCCGAAGACGGCCACGGCATCGGGGCCGTCCTCGGCGCGGATGCGCAGGAGCTGGGCGGCCACGAGGTCGAGCGCCTCGTCCCAGCTCGCCTCGACCAGGCGACCGCCGAGGCTGCGGACCAGTGGGGCCGTCAGGCGGTCGGGGGACTCGAGCACCGCGGCGCTCGTCCACCCCTTCTGGCACAACCCGCCCCGGTTGGTCGGGAAGGCGCGACCCTCGACGGCGACGCTGGCCCCTTCCCTCGCACCAGGGACGGGCGTCAGCGACTGGGCGCACTGCAGGGCGCAGTACGGACAGTGGGTGGAGGTGCTGGTAGCACCGTCGGGACCGGTCACGGGTGGTCCGACCTCAGATCGTCTCGGCGGCGAGCGCCGAGCCGCGGCGGGCGTACACGACATACGTGGTCGCGGCCATCAGGACGTAGGCGGCGACGAAGACCCACAGGGCCGGGACGAGCGAGCCGTAGGCCTCCTTGGCCATGGCGAACCCGCGGGGGATGAAGAAGCCGCCGTAGGCACCCACCGCCCCCGCGATGCCGATGCAGCCCGCGGCGGTCTTGCGGGCGGTGGGGAGACGGTCGGGGCTGACGCCGGCGCGGAACACGGCCGGGATCATGCGGTAGGTCGCACCGTTGCCGATGCCGGCACCGAGGAACAGCACGAGGAAGGAGCCGAAGAACAGGGCGAAGCTGTGCGACTCCAGGCCCTTGACGGCTCCGAGGGCGCCGGCCGTGAGGGTGGCGAAGGAACCGATGGTGACCCTCGCCCCGCCGAACCGGTCGGCGACCATGCCGCCGAGCGGGCGGGACAGGGCCCCGATCAGCGCACCGAGAAAGGCGATGGTGGTCGGGGTCTCGGGGAACTGCGTCTTGAGCAGCGTGGGGAGGGCGCCGGAGTAGCCGATGAACGAGCCGAAGGTGCCGATGTAGAGGAAGGAGATGATCCAGGTGTGCCGGTTGCGCGTGGCCCGGGCGAAGCTGCCGTAGTCGGAGCGTGCGCCGGACAGGTTGTCCATGCCTCGCCACGCGAGGACGGCGGCGATCAGTGCCAGGGGTATGAACATGAGGCCGGCCCGCTCGAGGTGCGTTCCGGTGCCGATGACGATGACTGCCGGGACGACGAGCTGGACGATGCCGGTACCGAGGTTGCCGCCAGCAGCGTTCAGCCCCAACGCCTTTCCCTTCTCCGCCTCCGGGAAGAAGAAGGAGATGTTCGACATCGACGAGGCGAAGTTGCCGCCGCCGAACCCGGCCAGCGCCGCGCAGGTCAGCAGGAGGCCGAAGGACGACGACGGTTCGGTGACGACCCAGGCCAGGGCGGAGGCCGGGATGAGCAGCAGGAGGGCCGAGATGATCGTCCAGTTGCGACCGCCGAACAGCGGGACGGCGAACGTGTAGGGGATGCGGACCGTGGCGCCGACCAGGCTCGGCAGCGCGATCAGCCAGAACTGCTGGTCCAGGGTGAGGCTGAACCCGGCCGCCGGCAGCAGCGGCACGACCACGCTCCACAGGGCCCAGACGCAGAACCCGAGGAACTCCGCGTAGACGGAGAACGCGAGGTTGCGTCGGGCGATGGCCCGGCCACCGCCGCGCCAGAAGGTGGCGTCCTCGGGGTCCCAGTGGTCGATCCATCGGCCGGAACGACGGACCGGGGTGGCAGGGACGGAAGCGGTGCGACCGGCGGCAGTGGTGGCTGCGGGGTCGGGCGCGGTCGTGTCGGGGGCGGTGGCCGGCTCGCGGGCGGGAGCGGACATGGGCGGTGCTCCTTCTCGTGGTCAGAGCACGTCCTGGTGGACTGCTCTCTCCCGAGGAGGGTCGCAACGTTGTGTTTCACGACCGACCGATGCCCGTTAACCATCCGTAACACTTGCCGCACAGCACGGCACCACGCGCTGTGAGAAGTCGCAGCTGTGAGAAGCCGCCTCAGGTCAGGACGGGTGTGCCTTCGAGCACGACCTCCGCAGCGGCCAGCTCGACGAGGGCGCGTTCGGTCGTCTCGCGGGCGACGCCCGCGGTGAGGTCGAGCAGCACGGTGGTCTCGAACCCCTCCTCGGCGGCGTCGAGGGCGGTGGCCCTGACACAGTGGTCGGTGGCGATCCCGACGACGTCGACCTGCTCGATGGCCCGGTCCCGTAGCCAGTCGGCCAGCGTCGCGCGGTGGTCGGCCTCGACGGTGAATCCCTCGAAGCCGCTGTAGGCGGCGCTGTGGTGGCCCTTGCGGAAGATCGCCTCGACGTGCTCGAACGCCTTCTCGGCGGCGGGGTGGAACAGGGCCCCGTCACTCCCGATGCGGCAGTGCGCCGGCCAGGTGTCGACGAAGTCGGGGTTGTCGCTGAAGTGGGCGCCGGGGTCGTCGTGCCAGTCGGCGGTGGCGACGATCACGGCGTACTCGTCGTGGTGCTCCTCGACGTACGTGCTGATGCGGCCGGCGACCGCAGCCCCACCGGCGACGGCGAGCGACCCGCCCTCGCAGAAGTCGTTCTGGACGTCGACGAGGACGAGCGCACGGCTCATGACCGTGGGCCGTCCGCAGCGTCGAACTCCACGATCGTGTCACGCAGCGCGAGCATGCCGACGACGACCTCGTCGAAGCTCGTGGACAGGGGCGCGACCCCGATGCGGATGCCGTCGGGATCGCGGTAGTCCGGGATGACGCCCTGCGTCCACAGCGTGGCCGTGATCTCTCGGAAACCGTTGCGGCGCAACGTGACGTGACCGCCGCGGATCGACGAGTCGCGTGGGCTGGCGATCTCGACCCCCAGAGGGGCGAGCAGGTCGTCGGCCAGGCGGATGACGAACTCGGTCAGCGCGACCGACTTGGCACGGATCGCCTCGATGCCGGCCTCCGCGATGACGTCGAGGGAGGCTTGCAGCGGCACCATCGCGAGGATCGGCGGTGTCCCCGAGATGAACGACCGCAGACCGTCGGCCGGGTCGTAGCCGGGGCCCATCTGGAACGCGTCCCGACGGCCGATCCAGCCCCAGATGGGCTGGCGCAGCGTCCCGTGGTGACGCTGCGCGACATACGCCCAGGCGGGAGCACCCGGCCCACCGTTGAGGTACTTGTAGGTGCAGCCGACCGCGAGGTCGACGCCCCACTCGTCGAACTGGACCGGCACCGAGCCACCCGTGTGGCTGAGGTCCCACAGGACGAGCCCACCCGCCTCGCGCACCGCGGCGGTGATGCCGGCACCGTCGGCGATGAAACCCGAGCGGTAGGCGACGTGGCTGAACACCGCGAGGGCGGTCTTCGGCCCCACCACGGCCCGGACCTGCTCGAGGGTCACCCCGGCCCGCTCGTCGGCCTCGATCCAGCGCAGCGTGAGGCCGCGCTCGGCGGCGATCCCCTCCAGGACGTAACGGTCGGTCGGGAAGTTGTCGGTGTCCAGGACGATCTCGTCCCGACCCCGGGCGACCTGGGCGTCGACCGCGGCACGCGACAGCTTGTAGAGCAGCACCGTCGTGGAGTCGCCGACGAACGTCTGCCCGGGGCCGGCTCCGAGCACGAGCTCGCCGATCCGGTCACCGATGCGGGTCGGCCAGTCCAGCCACTGCTCGTCCCACGAGCGGATCAGGCGGTCGCCCCACGGGCCCGCCACGAAGGACTGGAGCTGCTCGGCCGCCGCCGCAACCGGCCGGCCGAGGGAGTTGCCGTCGAAGTAGGCGACCAGGTCGGTCCCCTCCGGCGTGAGGTAGCGGTCGCGCAGGGAGCGCAGCGGGTCGGCGGCATCGAGGTCAGCGGCCTCGGCGCGGAGGTCGGCGGCGATGTCGTGGGAGCTCATGTCCGCATCCTAGGAGCACCGCTGTAACGGCGTCAGACCGTCCGGACATGCATGAGGTGTCAGACTTCGTCGTCGTGGAGGGGGATGGATGAGCTCGCCCGAGCAGCAGTTCTCGGACCTGTTCGAACGCACGCACGGGGCCCTGCTCGGGTATGCCGTGCGGCGGGTCACGGATCCGGCCGACGCCGCCGACGTGGTGGCCGAGACCTACCTCGTCGCCTGGCGGCGGCTCGAGGACGTCCCACCGGGGGCCCAGGCGCGACCGTGGCTGTTCGGGGTCGCGCGCCGCGTGCTGGCCAACCACCATCGAGGGGAGCGGCGACGGCACGCTCTGGCTGACCGCTTGCGGGACTCGTTGCACCAGGTGGTTCCGGGCCCCGACGTCCTCGGGGAGAGCCTCGTGGAGCGGGCCGTCTCCCGGCTTGGTGAGGACGACCGCGAGCTGTTGCGCCTCGTCGCGTGGGAGGAGCTTGCGCGCGAGGACATCGCGGTGGCCATGGGGCTGTCCCGCGGCGCCGTGCGGGTCCGATTGCACCGTGCCCGCGCACGGCTGCGTGAGGTGATGACGCAGCTCGAGGACGAGCTGGAACTTGTTGCGGCGCAACGTTTCGAGACATCCGGACATGACCATCCCAGATGGGCGACCGCCCGTCGCGGCACCGAGGAGATCTGATGAACGAGTTCCGTGGAGACGAGCTGGTGGCCCTGCGGGCCGTGCGCCGGCTCGACGACGCGCAGGTCGTCGCGGTGACCGACCGACACGCGCTCGACGCGTTGCGGGAGGGGATCACCATGACGGACCGGAACACGACGTCCACGACCGAGGCGCTGCGGAGGGGTGGGCGCCTCGGTCGCAGGGGAATGGCCGCGGGGGCACTCGGCCTGGCGCTGCTCGGGGGCGGGGCTGCCTACGCCGTCAGCCAGTGGGGGGACACCCCGACCCTGGACCGGCTCAACTGCGCGTCGTCGGTGACCCTCGACCCGCAGGGGGAGCTGCACCTCGTCGACGGCGTGGACGGTGTCGCCGGGAGCGGCGACGACGTCGCGGACTGCGCGCAGATCCGCCAGGATGCCGGGCGCCCACCGCTCGCAGATCCCTACGCCTTCGTCCGGGGTGGTACCCACTTCGTCGTCAGCCGCGCCGGGGTGCCCGCGGCCGTCCTGGCCGAGGCGACGCAGCCGTTGCCCGCCGAGGAGCAGGCTGCGCTGCTGGAGCTCCGGTCGGCCATGTCCGACTGGGTCGACGGGCCGGAGGGCCAGTGCTTCACCGCGGAGCAGGCGCGGGCCTACGCACAGGACACCCTCGGCGATGTCGGTCTGTCCGGCTGGACCGTCGAGGTCGTCGACGGAGCCGGGTCCCAGGGGGCGGGTCCGTGCGCCCTCGTCGACCCGCTGCCACAGCGGGAGGTGGTCCAGGTGCGCGCCCACGCCCGAGCCGTGCCGCAGGACGACCCGGCGGATGTCGCGCACGTGGTCCACGTCGTCGCAGACGACCTGCGCGCGAACGTGGCGGCCAAGTGCCTGTCGCTCACCGAGGCGCGGCAGGTCGCCAAGGTCGTCGTCGGCGACGACGGTGAGGTGCGGACGGTCACGGACGAGGCCGCCGGCTGCACCACGGTGGACATGGAGGTCGGGGGGTCGATCTTCGTGACGCTGCGCGGGCCGGCGGTCGCCAAGCCCTGAACGACCCTGACGAGCCCTGACCCAGCTCAGTCCTCGTAGACCGTCGGGATCGCCGGTTCTCCCCGCTGCAGTCGTCGTGCTGCAGCGGGGAGCTCGGCCCGGGACTCGGTGTGGCGCGTCCGGGCAGCCTCCAGCGTGTGGGCCTCGCTGTCGACGCGCTCGCCCCCTCGGACCAGCGGGACGAGCAGCGCCCGGTCGTCCCCGTCATCGGTCGGCGGCTCGCCGATCCCGACGATCTCGGCCTCTGCGACTCCTCGGGACGATCGTCGTCGCAGCGCGAACTTGCGCCCCGCCACCGACTGCTTGTCCTTGCTCCTCTTGGCGACGCCGACCATCGTCCCGGTCGAGTCTTCCCGGGAGACCAGCTTGTAGACCATGCCGGCCGTGGGCGCTCCCGAGCCGGTGACGAGGGACGTGCCGACGCCGTAGAGGTCCACGGGGCCGGCGGCCAGTCCGGCGATCGCGAACTCGTCGAGGTCGGACGTCACGACGATGCGGGTGCCGGTGTTGCCGAGCCGGTCGAGCTGCTCGCGCACGTCGCGCGCCTGGACGAGAAGGTCGCCGGAGTCGAGGCGCACGGCACCGAGCTCGGGGCCGGCCAGCTCCACCGCGGTCGCGACGGCAGTGGGTACGTCGTAGGTGTCGACGAGGAGGGTGGTGCCCTTGCCGAGGGAGGCGATCTGCGCCGCGAACGCCTCCCTCTCGTCGTCGTGCAGCAGCGTGAACGCGTGGGCGGCGGTGCCGGCCGTCGGCACGCCGTACCGGCGACCCGCCTCCAGGTTCGAGGTGGTCGCGAACCCCGCGATGTAGGCCGCTCGGGCGGACGCGACTGCGGCCTCCTCGTGGGTGCGGCGCGAACCCATCTCGATGCACGGTCGCGACCCGGCTGCCGACGTCATCCGCGACGCGGCGGAGGCGACGGCGCTGTCGTGGTTGAGGATGCTCAGCACCAGGGTCTCCAGGAGCACCCCGTGCGCGAAGTCCGACTCGACCACGAGCACCGGTGAGCCCGGGAAGTAGCACTCGCCCTCGGCATACCCCCAGACGTCGCCGGTGAAGCGGAAGCCGGCGAGGAAGTCGAGGGTCTGCTCGTCCACGACCTGGCTCGAACGCAGCCGCGCGAGCTCCTCGTCGCCGAACCGGAACGCCTCCAGGGCGTCGAGCAGGCGCCCGGTGCCGGCGACGACGCCATACCGGCGACCCTCGGGCAGACGTCGCGCGAACACCTCGAACACGCACCGTCGGGAGGCGGCACCGCTGCGCAGCGCAGCCTCCACCATGGTCAGCTCGTAGTGGTCGGTGAGCAGTGCGGTGGACTCCACCCGGGCAGCCTAAGGTGGTCCCGTGCCAGTTGCCGTGTCCATCGCCCCCGTGGAGCAGCGGAGCGTCTCCGCCGACGAGGCCACCGAGGTCGAGCACCCGTGGATCACCCTCGTGTGGAACGACCCCGTGAACCTCATGTCCTACGTGACGTTCGTCTTCCAGACCTACTTCGGCTACTCCAAGTCCAAGGCGGAGCGGCTGATGATGGACGTCCACGTGAAGGGCCGGGCGGTCGTGTCGACCGGGTCGCGCGAGCGCATGGAGACCGACACCGAGGCGTTGCAGGGTTACGGCCTGTGGGCCACCTTCCAGAAGGACAGCTGAGTGGCACGCGGGTTCAAGAAGCGCCACGGCGCGTATGTCGCGAAGCTCGACGCCGTCGAACGTGGCCTCGTCGTCGGGCTGATGGAGCAGGTCCGCGAGCTGGTGGAGCCGGCGCCGGTGGCGCCGGCGGATGAGGTGCCTGAGGGCGGCGGTGACGAGTTCGACCGCATCGTCGCCGGGCTCGGTGGCATCGGTCAGGGTGTGTCGCTCGCCGCCGACGACCAGGTCCAGCTCGCGGGTGGCGTGCCTGCCCCGCGCTACCCGGCCCTGGACCGCATCTTCCCGACGGCCAACCGTGAGGACGACCAGATCGCGGCGGAGTTCCGCCAGCTCACCGAGCAGGGTCTGCGGGCCCGCAAGACGGCGAACCTCGACACGGCCATCGCCGCGCTGGCCCACCTCGAGGACCAGAAGGTCAGCCTCGACCAGGCGCAGGCGGTCGCCCTGGTCATCGCCCTGACCGACGTCCGGCTCGTGCTGGGGGAGCGGCTCGGGCTCAAGCAGGACGACGACCTCGACCTCATCGAGGAGCAGGTGTCGAGCCTGGAGGAGGACGACCCGGCGGTCTACGCGCTCGCGGTCTACGACTTCCTCACCTGGCTCCAGGAGACGCTGGCGCACGCGCTGGCTCCCTGACCTGCGTCGGTGTGATTGAGCAGACGGCCCGTCGGTGGCCGTCGCAGGAGCGTCCCCGTCTAGCCTTGGGCCCGTGGCTGACGCACCCATCGGGATCTTCGACTCGGGATACGGCGGGCTGACCGTCGCCCGGGCGGTGCTCGACCAGCTGCCGCACGAGTCGATCGCCTACTTCGGCGACACGGCCCGCGCCCCCTACGGTCCCCGGCCCATCGCCCAGACCCGTGAGTTCGCGCTCGAGTGCCTCGACCGGCTCGTCGACCACGGCGTCAAGGTCCTCGTCATCGCGTGCAACACCGCCAGCGCGGCCGTCCTGCATGACGCCCGAGAGAGGTACGACGTGCCGGTCGTCGAGGTCATCCGTCCCGCCGTCCGTCGTGCGGCCGCCGCGACCCGCAACCACAGGGTCGGCGTGATCTCGACACGAGGAACCCACCAGTCCGGCGCGTACGTGGACGCGTTCGCGGCGGCCCCGCACCTGTCGGTGTCGAGCATCCCGTGCCCGCGCTTCGTGGAGTTCGTCGAGTCCGGGGTGACCAGTGGCGCCGAGGTCATCGCCACCGCGCGCGACTACCTCGCCCCGCTGGTGGAGGGTGAGGTCGACACCCTCGTCCTGGGCTGCACCCACTACCCCCTGCTCACCGGCGCGATCTCCTACGTCATGGGGGAGTCGGTGACGCTGGTGTCGTCCGCCGACGAGACCGCCAAGGACGTCTACCGGGTGCTCGCCGACACCGATGCGCTGCGTCCACCGGACCTGCCGCCCCCGAGCCACGGGTTCACGACGACGGGGGACGCCGCGGAGTTCACGCGGCTGGCACGCCGCTTCCTCGGTCCGGAGGTGGGGGCCGACAGCGAGGGCGTCTTCGGTGACGCCGTCGTGCGGACCGTGGTCACCCCTGCCGGCTCGGCGTCCGGCGGAGGTGCGCGGTGAAGCTCACCGTGATCGGGTGCTCGGGGTCGTTCGCGGGCCCGGACTCGCCGGCGTCCTCCTACCTGGTGCAGGCCGAGCACGAGGGACGGACGTGGAGCATCGTCCTCGACCTCGGCAACGGTGCCCTCGGGCCGCTCCAACGACAGGTCGACCTCGCCGACCTCGACGCCGTCTTCATCAGCCACCTGCACCCCGACCACTGCGTCGACATCTGCGGGCTCTACGTGACGCGCAAGTACCGGCCCGGCGGCGCCGTACCGGGACAGCTCGACGTCCACGCGCCGTCCGGGGCCGCAGACCGGTTCGCGCTGATGTACCACGGGCTCGAGCACGCCGGCATGAGCGCAGAGTTCGCGGTGCACGAGCTGGCCGACGAGCTCGTCACCACGCTCGGGCCCTTCACCGTCACCTCCTACCGCGTCAACCACCCCGTCGAGGCGTACGGCTTCCGGGTCGAGGCCGACGGCGTCGTGCTCGCCTACACCGGTGACACCGACGCGACACCGGCCCTGAGCCCACTGCTGGCGGGGGCGGACCTGGCCCTCATGGACAGTGCGTTCGTCGACGGCCGGGACGACGTGCAGGGCATCCACCTGTCCGGTCGCCGGGCCGCCGAGGCGGCGGTGACGGCCGGCGGTGTCGGACGTCTGGTCCTCACCCACATCCCTCCGTGGAACGACCGCGAGGTGTGCCGGGCGCAGGCAGCCGAGATCTGGTCCGGCCCGCTCGAGCTCGCTGCCCCCGGGGGCACGTGGACGCTCGGCGGCGCCGACGGACCCTCCGGGGCATCCGAGGACGGGACGGTGGAGGTCGACCGCGCTGCGGGGCTCGCGCTGTGGGCGGACTACCGGGCCGTGCACCCCGCTCTGCCCGACGAGGGCGAGCCGCCGGTGGAGTGCTTCGGCGACAGCCCGGCGCTCGCGGACGAGCTCATCGCCTTCGTCGTGGACGGGCCCAAGCGGGCGACGGCCGGCCTGGTCGCCGCGTATGCCGCGGACGGTGACCCGCTCCCGCGCGTCGGCGCCCACTGGGTCGCGTGTGGCGGGGACGGCCAGCCACGCGTCGTGCTGCGGACCCACGAGCTGCGGGTCGGGCCCCTGCACTCGGTGGACGCGCAGTTCGCCTGGGACGAGGGGGAGTACGACCGCACCCTGGAGTCCTGGCTGGACGGCCACCGCCGGTTCTTCCGCCGGGAGTGCGAGCGGATCGGCGCCGAGTTCTCCAACGACCTGGAGGTCGTCTTCGAGCGGTTCTCCATCGTCTGGCCACCCGAGCTCGCCGACTGAGATCCCTCGCCCGGCACCACCGGAGTTTCCGCGGCGTACAGTCCGAGCATGGCCAAGGACCCTGCGGTCGCCCTCGCCCCGAACGTGTGGCGGATCCCCCTGCTCGGCGACTTCGTCAACGGCTTCATGCTGCGCGACGACGACGGGCAGGTCACCCTGATCGACATGGGGGTCAAGCAGTCCGGCCCCAAGGTGATGGCGGCACTCGCGTCCATCGGCTCGGGACCGAGTGACGTCACCCGCCTCATGCTCACGCACGCCCACCCCGACCATGCGGGTGGAGCGGCGCACGTCGCCGAGAAGACCGGGCAGGACTTCGGGCTCCACGAGTCCGATGCTCCCTTCGTGACCGCAGGGAAGTCGCCGCCGCGGGACCACACCCTGCGGCTCGGTCGGCTGATGGACCGGCTGGGTGGCGGTGGCTTCGCGCCCCTCACGGTGGGGGAGACGTTCATCGACGGCCAGGTCGTGCCGTTCGCGGGTGGCATCGAGGTGGTCCACACACCTGGACACTCACCCGGCCACGCTGCATACCTGCATCGTGAGTCAGGGGTGCTGATCACCGGGGACTCGATCTTCAACGTGCGTGGGCTGCGGTGGCCCATCAAGGCGTTCTGCACCAACTTCGCCATGACGACACGCACGGCGCACCGGCTCAGCGAGCTGGAGTACACGACCGCGGCGTTCACCCACGGACCGCACCTGGGCGAGCGGCCACGCGAGGAGATCCGGCGGTTCCTCGCGACGCACCCGACGGTGGACTAGAGACGCGCTCGCAGCCAGTCGAGGTCGGCCCGCTGGCCGTCGAGGCCACCCCGGGTCTCGATGACGACAGGAGCGGCTGCGGCCGTGACGGCGGCAGCGAGCTCGTCGGGGTCGATCAGGCCCTCACCGAGGTTCGTGTGACGGTCGGCACCGGAGTCGAACTCGTCACGGCTGTCGTTGCAGTGCACGAGGTCGATGCGCCCGGTGATCGAGCGGACCGCTTCCACAGCGGACTCGATCGGGATGCCGCCGGCGTGCGCGTGGCAGGTGTCGAGGCAGAAGCCGACGTTGTCGGACCCCTCGGCCGAGCCGATCGCGTCCCATGTGCGCGCGATGCGCTCGAGGGTGCGCGCCATCGCGTTGTCGCCACCGGCGGTGTTCTCCAGGAGCAGTGGGATCTTGAGGTCGGTGGCCTCGATCGCCTTGCGCCAGTTGTCGAAGCCCTTCCCGACGTCCTCGGCCTTGTCGACGTGTCCGCCGTGGACGACGAGGCCCTTGGCGCCGATGGAGGCACCGGCGTCGATGAACTGCTGGAGAAGCTTGCGGCTCGGGATGCGGATCCGGTTGTTCGTGCTCGCGACGTTGATCAGGTATGGCGCGTGGACGTAGAGGTCGACCCCGGCCGCCTCGGCATCGGCCTTGAGGGCCTCGGCGCCACCGGCGTACTCGAACTCGGGCCCCTTGTAGCCCTGCGGGTTGCCGAGGAAGAACTGGGACAGGCCGGCGCCCCGCTCCTTCGCGGCCGTGACGGGGTCGGCGGAGTCGACGTGGGCACCGAGCGGGAAGGTTGCAGCCATGGGTCCACCCTAGGACGGCCCACCGACGCCGGTTAGCCTTGCGGGCGTGACCGACTCCACCGCATCGAGCCCGCAGCCCCGCCACGACGGACGCACCCCCGACCAGACCCGCGAGGTGCGCATCACCCGCAACTGGCTGGACCACGCCGAGGGCAGCGTGCTCGTCGAGTTCGGGCGGACCCGCGTGCTGTGCGCCGCGTCCTTCACCGAGGGGGTGCCGCGCTGGCTCAAGGGCAAGGGCACGGGATGGGTGACCGCGGAGTACGAGATGCTGCCGCGATCGACGAACACCCGCTCGGACCGTGAGTCCCGCAAGGGCAAGGTCGGCGGCCGTACCCATGAGATCAGCCGCCTCATCGGCCGCAGCCTGCGCGCCGTCATCGACACCAAGGCACTCGGTGAGAACACCATCGTCCTGGACTGCGACGTGCTCCAGGCCGACGGCGGCACGCGCACCGCGGCGATCACGGGGGCGTACGTCGCCCTGGTCGACGCGATCGAGGACGCGCGCGCCAAGGGCCTGATCGCCAAGAACGCGCAGCCGCTCACGGGGTCGCTCGCCGCTGTCTCCGTCGGCATCGTCAAGGGCCAGGCCGTCATCGACCTCGACTACCCCGAGGACTCGACGGCCGAGACGGACATGAACGTCGTCATGACCGGCGACGGACGGTTCATCGAGGTGCAGGGCACGGCCGAGGCCGAGCCGTTCGACCGCGACATGCTCAACGCGTTGCTGGACAAGGCAACGCAGGGTTGCGCGGACCTCACCGCGAAGCAGCAGGAGGCGCTCGCCGCCACGCCGCGGGAGCGCCAGCAGTGACGCGCGTCGTCCTCGCCACCCGCAACGACCACAAGGTCGTCGAGCTGCGCGCCATCCTCGCCGATGTCGTCGAAGAGCTCGGGCTCGAGATCGTCGGTGCCGGCGACTTCCCCGGTGCCCCGGACGTCGTCGAGGACGAGGTGACCTTCGAGGGGAACGCCCGCCTCAAGGCACAGGCGCTCGCCGAGTTCACCGGTCTGCCGTCGCTCGCCGACGACTCGGGGCTCTCCGTCGAGGTCCTCGGCGGAGCGCCCGGCATCTTCTCGGCGCGCTGGGCCGGTCGCCACGGCGACGACCGGGCGAACCTCGACCTGCTGCTGGCCCAGACGGCTGACGTCAAGGACGAGCACCGGGCGGCAGCCTTCGTGTGCGCGGCGGTGCTGGCCCTGCCGGATGGCACGCTGCGGTCGGCCGAGGGGCGCATGGAGGGATCGCTCGCGCGGGAACCCAAGGGTGCCAACGGTTTCGGCTACGACCCGGTGCTCGTCGTCGAGGGCGATGGTCGCCATGCGGCCGAGCTCTCGTCCGAGGAGAAGAACGCGATCTCCCACCGCGGCAAGGCCTTCCGGGCCATGGTCCCGCACCTGCGCGACCTCCTCGGCTGACCTGCTGAACTCCTGGTGCCAGAGGGGGGACTCGAACCCCCACGCCCGAAGGCACGGCATCCTAAGTGCCGCGTGTCTACCAGTTCCACCACTCCGGCGAGCGCGGTCAGTCTACGCAGGCGGAGGGTGCACGCTGGACTGGTCCGCGCGCAGGCGTCTGGTGTCGTAGGCCCACATCGCGAGCTCCACCCGGTTGCGGGCGCCGAGCTTCGTCATCACTGAGGCGATGTGGCTCTTGACCGTGCTCAGGCCGACGAAGAGCTCGGTGGCGATCTCGGCGTTGGTCCTTCCTCGTGCCACGAGGGCGAGGACCTCCTCCTCGCGCTCGGTGAGGGGGTCGATGGGCTGGACCGGCGAGCGCGGCGCGTGGTCCGCGAAGGTCGCGAGCAGCCGGCGGGTGACGTTGGGCGCAATCAGGGCGTCGCCCTCGGCGGCAGCGTGGATGGCCTGCACGAGCAGCTCCGGCCCGGCGTCCTTGAGCAGGAATCCGCGGGCACCGGCACGCAGGGCGCCGAGGACGTACTCGTCGAGGTCGAAGGTGGTGATCACGACGACCGCCATCGGGTCGGCCACCCCCGGACCGGCCAGTCGCCGCGTCACCTCCACGCCGTCGACACCGGGCATCCGGATGTCGACGAGGAGCACGTCGGGACGCAACCGTGTCGCCAGGTCGAGCGCCGAAAGGCCGTCTGCCGCCTCGCCCACGACCTCGAGGTCGGGGTGTACGCCGAGGATCATGACGAGCCCGGCGCGGACGAGGTCCTGGTCGTCGGCCACGACGATCCGGATGGTCATGCCGGCACCTCGACGGGCAGCACGGCCTCGACCACCCAGCCGCCGTCGGCACCCGGTCCCGCGGACAGCGACCCACCCAGGAGGTGGGCACGCTCGGTCATGCCCAGCAGGCCGAACCCCGGCTCCGGCGCGGCTCCCGCGCCGTTCTGTCCGTCGTCGCTGACACGCAGCCTGACGACGTCACCGTCCCTGCACAGGTGGATCCCGACGCGGGTGACGCTCCTCGCATGCCGTACCGCGTTGGTGAGCGACTCCTGCGCCATCCGGTAGAGCGCCGTGTCCACGGGCGGTGGCAGGAGGGGCAGCGCAGCGTCCAGCAGCACCTCGACCGTGGGCGTCGCGTCGGTGCGTGCGAGGGCGACGAGGTCGGCAACTCCTCGTCGTGGGGAGAAGTCGACGGCTTCCTCCTCGCGCAGCAGCCGCACCATGGACCTCATCTCCGCCAAAGTCCGCGACGCCTCGGACTCGATCGCGGCCAGGGCGTCGACAGCCACCTCGGGCCGGATGCGGGCCACCGCTCGACCGGCCTGCGCCTGCACCGCGATGGCCGAGACGTGGTGCGCCACCGTGTCGTGCAGCTCGCGTGCCAGTGCCACGCGCTCCTCGTTGCGGACCTCTCGCTGTCGGCGTTGCCAGAGGTCGGCGCGGTAGCGGAAGACCGCCGCGAGCGACACGACCATCAGCAGAAGTGCGCTCCCACCGAAGAGCTCGGCCCAGTCGGCCGACCCGGCCCGCATGCCCAGCGCGACGACGACGGCCACGAACGCCGTTCCCGTGACGATCTCCCGCCCCGAGCCCCACCGCACGAGGGAGTACAGGAGGACGAGGACGGCCGTCATGGAGTAGAGACCGACGTCGCCGACGGACCGGGTCAGCTGGATCACGGAGAGCAGACCGGCGACCCCCCAGCCCGTCAGGGCGGCGACAAGGGGTCGATCCCGTCGCCAGAGCAGGGCAGGCACCAGCACCAGGGCGAGTGCCGTCACGACGTACCGCCAGGTCAGGCCCGGGCGGGCGACCCCCTCCACCAGGACGGTGACCGCGAAAGCACCCACCAGCAGCCGGTCGTGACGACCAGCGGGTGGGACGCCACCGGGCCGCGGCTCGTCCCAGAGGGGGAGCCGGCGCTGGACGGTGACCACGGCTGCAGCCTAGGGACCCGCGGGGCCCTGCGTACCGGCCGAAAGTACAGGACGCGGACCGTGCCATCGGCCGGGTGGACAGCGGCCTCGGGAGGGATGTGGCCACCGCCGGGCTTCGGAGATCGTCGACGTGTCGAACCCCACCGCAGAGATGGAGCCCACCATGAGCACCCACCGCCCCACCCCAGTCACCCTCGAGGACCAGCGACTCCCCGTCAGGGCCAAGCTCGTCGCAGCGTGGACGAGCTTCGCGCTGCTGTACGCCTACGTGGACATCCTCGGCTTCTACACGCCCGGCACCGTCGAGGACATCCTCGACGGAAAGGTCCACACGTTCGACCTCTCGCAGGCCTTCTCGATCACCGCTCTGACCATCGTGTCGGTGCCGATCTTCATGATCGTGCTGACGGCGGTCCTGAAACCTCGGGCGAACCGCCTCACGAACCTCGGCGTGGCCGCGCTCTACGTCCCCATCACGGTCTTCAACGTGGCGGGCGGGTTCTACCTGTACTACTACGGTTTCGGCGTCGTGCTGGAGCTCGTCGTGCTCGCCCTCGTGCTGCGCTACGCGTGGGCCTGGCCCCGGTCCGTGCCGTCGGCAGCGTCGGCCACCGGACCGGATGCCGAGCGGGTCCGGGTCGAGCAGCAGGCGTGACCGCCGATGGACGGTCGGGATCGTGGTCCCCCACAGGGCACCGTCGGCAGGTTCGTGCCACGGTGGTCGGGCACGGCCGCCCCCTGGCGGTCGCCATCACCCGGCGAACCCCGCACCGCTGGGCCGAGCGCTTCATCCGCGAGCACGCCCTGGAGGACCGACACCACCATGACCGCCGTCGAGAACGACCTCATCTATCCGCCGCCGCTGCAGGTCGCGTCGTGGCGACGCGAGGTGCACTCCCTGTATGCCGCGGTGCGCGACGAGCCCGAACCCGCAGCCGCGCACGCCCTCTGGGTGCAGCGGCGGACCAAGCTGTTCGACACGCACCCCGCGTCACCCCGGCGGCCGGGGCAGCAGATGCGGCACGCGGCATACGACCCGGCCTTCCGGTTCACGGTCCCGGTGGTGCCGGCCGAGCTCGACCCGTGGGAGTTCACGTCGGGCACCAACGGTGTCGTGCCGTTCAGTGGGATCGGCACCGTGGCGCTCGGCGCCCTCGGCGAGGTGGCCGTGTGGTGGCTGGACTCCTACGGAGGCGGCGTGTTCCTGCCGCTGCGCGACGGGTCAGCCGGACGTGAGACGTACGGCGCCGGTCGCTACGTGCTCGACACGGTCAAGGGCAGCGACCTCGGTCGCAAGGACGAGAGCTGGGTGGTCGACCTGAACTTCGCGTACAACCCGTCCTGCGTCTACGACTACCGCTGGGTCTGCCCGCTGGCCCCGGTGACGAACCGCATCGACGCTCCCGCTGCGGTGGGTGAGCTCCTTCCAGAGGGCTACGACCTCGCCTAGGGTCGAGACGTGAACCAGTTGCTGCGGCAGGTGCTCCCCGTTCTCGGACTGGATGAGGAGCATGCGGCCGGGCACCTCGACCTCCCGGCCGGAAACGCCCTCCCGTCGGCTCTCCCGGTCAGCACGCTCGCCTGTGGCTCGGTCGCTGCGGCTGGCCTCGCCGGACTCGCTCTGCGCGGAGCTGGTGTCGAAGGTGCGGCCGAGGGCGGGCGCGTCCACGTGGATCCTCGACAGGTCGCCGTCGCCTTCCGCAGCGACCAGGTGCTGCGCGTCGATGGAGCTGCGATCGACGGGTTCGCCCCGTTGTCAGGGTTCTTCGCGGCCAGCGACGGATGGGTGCGCACGCACGCCAACTACCCGCACCACCGCGCTCGGCTGCTGAGGGCGCTCGACCTGCCCGAGACCGCCGGACGGCAGGACGTTGCGGCGGCCGTCGCCGGGCGCACAGCGCAATCCGTGGAGGATGCCGTCGTCGCCGACCACGGGATCGCCGTCCGGGTGCGGTCGGTCGGGGAGTGGATGGCCTCGGAGCACGCCCGTGCGGTGTCGACGCACGAGGTCCTGGCCGTGACCCGCGACGGCGACGCCGGCGCCATACCGGTCCCGGATCGTCCGCGGGTCCTGGACCTGACGCGCGTGATCGCCGGGCCGGTGGCCACTCGCACGCTGGCCTTCGTCGGGTGCGACGTGCTGCGCGTCGACAGCCCCCACCTGCCCGAGATCGAGCTCCAGCACCTCGACACCGGTGCGGGCAAGCGCTCGACGTTGATCGACCTGCACGAAACCCATGCGCGGCAACGGTTCCACGAGCTTCTCGACGCTGCCGACGTCCTGGTCACGGGATACCGCCCGGGCGCCCTCGAGGTGTTCGGTCTTCATTCCGACGAGCTGGCCCGCAGCCATCCGGGTCTTGTCGTCGCGTCGCTGTCGGCCTGGACGCCGTCAGGACCGTGGGGGGACCGTCGCGGGTTCGACAGCATCGTGCAGGCAGCCACCGGGATCGCGATGATCGAATCGGTCGACGGCCAGACCCCCGGGGCACTTCCGGCCCAGGCCCTGGACCACGCGACGGGATACCTGGTCGCTGCGGGAGTCCTTGCGGCACTGAGGAACCGGACGACCGAGGGAGGCACCTGGAGCGTCTCCGCCCACCTCGCCCGCACCGCCCACTGGCTGCTCCAGTCCGACGCGTTGGACGGACCGGCAGAGGCCGTCACCGACGTGGAGCCGTGGACCCTCGCTCGGGCGACTTCTCACGGGACCGTCACCCAGTCGCGGCCGGCGTTCCAGATCGCCGGCGGGCCGAGGGAGTTCGCCGATGTCGGGCACCGTTGGGGGACCGACACCGCCGAGTGGCTCTGAACGTGTGCCGCCCTCGAGGTATCCGACGCCGAGGTCGTCAGCGAACTTCAGGACGTCGGAGAGACTTGCTCGATCCGGCGGTTCCAGCTCACCTCGACGCCGAGGAGGACCACCACCCCGCCAGGGCGCCCGACACCGTGGCCTCAGGCAGACTGGCGTGGTGTCCCGTCCCCCCTTGCCGTCCAAGCCCTGCGCCCGGTGCGGTCGAACCATCACCTGGCGCAAGGTCTGGGCTCGCTACTGGGACTCGGTGCGCTGGTGCTCGGACAGCTGCCGCAAGCACGGCCTGAGCGACGTCGATCGAAAGCTCGAGGCGTCCCTGGGGTCGCTGCTGGACGGGCGGTCGGCCAGCTCGTCGGTGTGCCCGTCGGAGGCGGCCCGTGCTGTCGGTGCGGACGACTGGTCCGGCCTGATGGAGCCGGCACGGATGGCCGCCCGACGGCTGGTGGCAGCGGGGCGCGCCCAGATCACCCAGGGTGGACAGGTCGTCGACCCCAGCAAGTTCAAGGGCCCGCTCCGCGTGCGCCGACCGCGGTGAGCGCCGGCACCGACCGAGCGCGGCCGGGCAGCCGGCTACCCACCCCGTCCGTCGGCGAGGAGGTCGCCTGGGTGCAGCGGCACGTGGGCCACCTCGTGCTCGAACCGGAGGTGAGGGCCAGCCCCGGGTTCCGCGGTGGTCAGAGTGCTGCCGACGCCGCCCTCGCCGCCTTCGACGTGACCGGGTACGCGCGGGCCCGCAACGAGGTCCTGCCCCGACGCGCGCGAGGGGCGAGCAGGTTGAGCCCGTACGTCCGCCACGGCCTCATCGACCTCCCCACCCTGTGGGCGCACGTGGCCTCCGGGCCCGGGCGCGACCGGGACAAGTACCGCGACGAGCTGCTCTGGCAGGAGTACGCCCGACACCTGCACGCCCGACTCGGGGATGCCCTGCGCTCGCCGCTGCGCCACGAACCGCCCCGCCGCACCCCCGACGGGGAGTGGGGCTGGAACCGCGAGATGGCCTGTGTCGACCTGGCCGTCGGAGAGCTCGAGAGCGACGGCTGGCTGGTCAACCAGACCCGGATGTGGCTCGCCTCGCAGTGGTCCGTGCGGGCCGGCTTCGACTGGCGCGAGGGGGCCGAGCACTTCGAGCGACACCTGCTCGACGGGTCGGCGGCAGCCAACCTGTTGGGGTGGCAGTGGACCATCGGCACCGGCACCGGCAAGCCGTACGGCTTCAGCCGTTGGCAGGTGCGCAAGCGCGCGCCCGGCCTCTGCGAGGCCTGCCCGCTCAACGACCACTGCCCCATCGACGGATGGCCGAACTCGACCAGCGGCCCCGCGGTGACGAACCAGGATCCTCTGCTTCGCGCAGACCCCCGCGCACACGTCACTGCCGGGCCGGCGTCGGTCGAGGCGCTCGACAGCGGTGCCACGCCCGAGGCGGTGTGGCTGACATGGGAGTCCCTCGGAGACGGCGACCCGGCCCTCGTGGCCCACCCCGACCTTCCCGCGGTGCTCGTCCTCGACGAGAGGCTGCTCGGAGTCCGACGGCTCTCGGGCAAGCGTCTCGTCTTCGTCGCGGAGGCCCTCGCCGACCTCGCCACCCGCCGCGAAGTCGAGGTGCACCTCGGCGACCCGGCCACCGTCCTCGGCGGACGTCCCCTCGCCGCCACCGCGGCGCCGGTCCCCGGCTGGCGACGCCTTGCCTCACGTCTCGAGATCGAGCGTCACCCATGGCCCTGGCTCGTGCGTCCGGGTTCCGGCCCGGTCACGAGCTTCACCGCGTGGCGTCGCTCGAGTGGCGCCCCCACCACGGGTGCGAACCGCGGACGGTCGCCACGGCGTCGCTGATTCCCCATCCACGCGCTCCCGAACGCGGTCACCGACCTCAGACTGCTGAGCGGTCAGGGTGCGGGGATGCTCCGTGGGTCAAAGCCGAACGGCAGCTCGAGCCGGTGCGCGGACATGAGGGCGTCGTCCGTCAGCACGTCCCGGGTGGCGTCGTCGGCGACCACGACCCCGTCGGACAGGACGACCGACCGCGGGCACAGCTCGTAGGCGTAGGGCAGGTCGTGGGTCACCATGAGCACCGTGACGTCGAGCGACCGGATGATGTCGGCGAGCTCGCGACGCGACGCCGGGTCGAGGTTGGACGACGGCTCGTCCAGGACGAGCACCTCGGGCTCCATGGCCAGGACGGTGGCGACCGCGACCCGGCGTCGCTGGCCGAAGGACAGGTGGTGCGGGGGTCGGTCGATGAAGTCCACCATCCCGACCCGGTCGAGGGCGTCGACCACCCGACGCTCGAGCTCGACCCCACGCAGGCCGAGGTTGGCGGGCCCGAACTCCACGTCGGCCCGCACCGTGGGCATGAACAGCTGGTCGTCGGGGTCCTGGAAGACGACGCCGACCCTGCGGCGGATCTCCATGAGGTTGTCGCGGGTGACGGGAAGTCCCGACACCGACACCGATCCCGCTCCGGCAGTGAGGATCCCGTTGAGGTGCAGCACCAGAGTCGTCTTGCCGGCACCGTTCGGGCCGAGCAGCGCCACGCGCTCGCCCCGGTGCACGTGCAGGTTCACCCCGAACAACGCCTGGTGGCCGTCGGGGTAGGCGAAGGCGAGCCCTTGGACGTCGAGGACCGGTGTGCTCACAGCGCCACCGCCGCAGCCAGGGTGAGGACCGCGAGAGCCGGTATGGCGCCGGCGACGCGCCACTGCGCGGACGTCGCCGTCAGCGGGTGGGTGACCGGGAGCTGTCCCTGGTAGCCGCGGGACAGCATGGCGAGGTGCACGCGTTCGCCTCTCTCGTAGGACCTGATGAACAGGGCGCCGGCGGTGGAGGCCAGCGCCGGCCACGCCCGGAACGACCTGGCCCGGAAGCCACGTGACTCGCGCGCGATCCTCATGCGGGCCAGCTCCGCGGTGACGACCTCGAGGTAGCGAACCATGAATCCCATGATCTGCACGAGCAGGTTGGGCAGGCGCAGCTTCTCGAGGCCTGCGACGACGTGCCGCGGCTCGGTGGTCGTCGCGACGACGAGGGAGGCCATCACGCCGAGGGTTCCCTTGGCGAGCAGCGCCCACCCGGACACCAGTCCCTGCTCGGACAGCTCCAGCGGTCCCAGGGAGACCTTGGGCCCGGTCGCCACGAACGGCACGAGCAGCGCGAACACCACGAAGGGCGTCTCCACCAGCATCCGCTTGGCGAAGTAGGGGAACGGGACCCGGCTCGCCCGCTGGGCGACGAGGACGAGCAGGAGGTGGACGCCATACGCCCAGTAGGCCGTCCGCGGGGTGAGGACCACGGCCACGACGTAGGTGAGCAGCGTGACGAGCTTGACGTGCGAGGGCAGGCGGTGGACCAGCGAGTGCCCGTGGAAGTGCAGGTGATGGCCGTGGCCGGCGCCCACCTCAGTCGCCGTGCTGGTCGTGCTCGCGGCGCCGCAGCACCATGAACAGGCCCCCGGCGACGGCCCCGACGACGACCACTCCGACGACGCCGGCGATGCCCCCGGACAGTCGGGCGTCCTCGACGCCGCGCGTGGCGTACTCGGCGAACGGTGACCCGCTGCTGGCATGGTCGGTGGCGCTGCCGAGGAAGCCCTTCTCGCCGGCGACGAACTCCAGGCCGTCCGGGTGGCTCGAGGCGTAGAACGACACGACTCCCGCGAGGAGCAGCGAGACGAGCACCCCCAGGACGAGCAGCGTGCGCGTGGACACCCGCCGCCTGGCCTCGGGCTCCTGCTCGGCGCCCTTGCGGTCCTGCTGGGGGAGTCGGCGGGTCATGCCGTCACCGCCGTGCGGATCGTCAGCTCGCGTTGCGCCAGAAGCGGTTTCGCGCCGTACACGAGGTCCGGTCGGGTCAGCACGATGCTCGAGACCGCCAGGGCCGTGATGACCGCCTCACCGACCCCGATGACGACGTGCACCCCGACCATCGCCGACGCCACCGTCGAGAACGGCACGTCTGCGTTCCCGCCCAAGGCGAACAGGACCGAGAAGGTGAAGGCAGCGATCGGCACGGACAGGAAGGCGCCGACGGCAGCCGCGGGGACGACCATGGCCATGCGCTTGGGAAGGATCGCCTGGGCGAGCTTGAACACTCCCCACCCGACCCAGACGCCGACGACGCCCATGAGCGTGATGTTGGTGCCGAGGGCCGTGATGCCGCCGTCCGCCATGAGGATCGCCTGCACGATGAGCACGACGGTGATCGCCAGCGTCGCGGTGAAGGGACCCACGAGCACCGCGGCCAAGGCACCTCCGAGGAGGTGGCCGGAGGTTCCCGCGGCGATGGGGAAGTTGAGCATCTGGGTGGCGAAGACGAACAGCGCAACCAGTCCGGCGAGGGGCGCGGTGCGGTCGTCGAGCTCGCGGCGCGATCCGCGCAGGGCCACTCCGACCGCAGCCGCGGCGACCACCGCCGTCCCGACCGAGGTCGGCGCGTTGAGGAAGCCATCGGGGACGTGCACGGGTGCTCCTGCCTGCTCGGGTGCTGCGGCCGCTGCTGGGATAGGTTTGCCGCAGACCGATCATCACCCTATTGCAAAGAGTTCGCAATTAGCGATGGGGTCGCCCACCCGATCCGCCGACCGACACCCGTGAGGAGCACCGCGACCGTGAGCGCACGACTCAGCCCCGGCGACGCCGCCCCCGACTTCACGCTGCCCGACGACCAGGGCGGCGAGGTCTCTCTGTCCGGCCTGCGCGGACGCAAGGTCATCGTCTACTTCTACCCCGCCGCGATGACGCCCGGCTGCACCACGCAGGCATGCGACTTCAGCGACAACATCAACACCCTCAAGGGCGAGGGCTACGAGGTCCTCGGCATCTCTCCCGACAGCCCGACCAAGCTCGCGAAGTTCCGCGAGAAGGACGGGTTGTCGATCACCCTCCTGTCCGACGCGGACCGCGCCGTCATGGACGCGTATGGCGCGTTCGGCGAGAAGAGGCTCTACGGCAAGACCGTGGAGGGGGTCATCCGGAGCACCGTCGTCGTGGACGAGGACGGTGCCGTGTCGCACGCCTTCTACAACGTCAAGGCCACCGGCCACGTCGCCAAGCTGCGCCGCGACCTCGGCCTCGACTGAGCGCCATACCGCTGCCGCTCGCCTGCCCGCCCCTCCGGGGCGCCGCACCCGTTCACCCCAAGGAGCCACCGCCATGAGCGACACCCCCTCCAGCAAGTCCGTGGAGCAGATCGAGGCCGAGATCGCTGCGGCCCGTGACCGCCTCGCCGGCACCGTCGACGAGCTGCACACCCGGACCGCGCCGCAGGAGATCGCGCGACGCCAGGTCGCGACGGCCAAGGAGAAGTTCACCGAGGCCACCCGCACGCCCTCGGGCGAGCTGCGCACGGAGCGGGTCGCCGCGCTGGCGGCTGCTGCGGTCGCGCTGCTCGGCCTCGGGGCCGCGCGCCGGCGTCGTGGCTGAGGACTCCTCCACGCCGCTCGGGTCGGCGTCTCGGGCTCGTGCCGCGGACCGGCTGCCCATCCGGATGCTGCACGACCGCGTGCTCGTCTCGCTCGAGGGCGAGGGTGGCGAACGCCGTTCCGGCGGCGGCATCGTCATTCCTGCCACGGCCAGCGTCGGGCGACGCCTGGCCTGGGCGACCGTGGTCGCCACCGGCCAGAACGTGCGGCAGGTCGAGGTCGGGGACCGGGTGCTCTTCGACCCCGAGGAGCGTGCCGAGGTCGAGCTGCAGTCCAAGGACTACGTGCTGCTGCGCGAGAAGGACCTGCACGCGGTGGCCGCCGCCCGCGTCAGCGAGGACGGCCAGACCGGCCTCTACCTCTGAGGCTGGACCGGCAGACCGGCCTCGCGCCAGGCCCTGAACCCGCCGACCACGTCGGTCGACCGCGTCACGCCAAGGCGCAGCAGCGCGTCGGCCGCGAGCGACGAGGTGAATCCCTCCTGGCACAGGACGAGCGCCCGCGTGTCCCAGCCGGCCTGGGGGAGCCGGGCCTCGTGCCGCGGGTCGAACCTCCACTCGAGGACGTTGCGCTCGACGACCAGTGGGGCCAGGTGGGCAGCGACCTCGCCCTCGGCAGCGCGCTGGGCCGCCGGACGGATGTCGACAAGCAGGGCGCGTCCGTGGAGGACTTCCTGGTAGGCCGCGCGGACGCTGATGCGACGCAGGCGGCTGCGGGCATCGGCAAGCTGGTCGTCGATCCCCGCGTAGGTCGGTGCCTCCCAGCCCCGGGCGTGCGTGGTGGACGCGGGTGAGCTGAACAGCTGGGTCTCCCAGTGCCCGGCGGGCCGCGTCGACGTCGTGGCGTGCACCACAGCGGTGCGCGGGTTCTCGGTCGTGACGGTCACCACTGCTCACCGGCCTTCTCGACGCCGGTGGCGTGCAGGGCGCCGTCGAGCAGCGCGTACCGGGTCATCCCGCGCAGGGCAGGGGAGTAGACGTGCACCGACAGGGCCGGGGAGTCCCCGAGGTTGTGCACGTCGTGGACGTGGTGGCTTCCGAACGTGCGGCCCTCGCCGGCGGTGAGCAGGCGCTCGTGGACGGTGCGCTGCGACCACGAGTGCTCTGCCAGCGTGCCCTTGACGGTGAGGAAGGCGCCTTCGGACTCGAGGTGGTCGTGCCATCCGGTGGACGTGCCGACCGGCCAGCCGATCAGCCAGATCTCGAGGTGGTCGGTCGCGTCGAGCCGGTGCCAGGTGCGCTCGCGGGAGTCGAGGTCGACCAGCCGCTCGAGGTCCGGGTCGGTGGCGAAGAGAGCGGCGGTGCGCAGCAGCTGGCTACGGGTGAAGCGGTTGATGCCGGGGGTCCCGGCGGTCGTGATGGCGGTCATGGTCCTGCTCCTGAATGGTCTGTGGGGTCGTCTGTGGGATGGCGAGATGCGTGTGGTGGCAACGCATTCGACATACCGACCCCTGGGTCAGGAGGAGGTCGAGGTGGATTCGGCGGTATGCCGTGTGGCTGGTGGCCATGGAACGTCTCCGGTGGGTTCGGGCGACGCCACGAGAGGGCGTCGGGGCTGGTGCGGGCTGAGGTCAGGCGCAGCAGCAACACCGCATGACGCCGCAGCACATGGAAGCCATGTGCATGCGCATCACTGCGGTGGTCGAAGACATGCCTCCAGTGGAGCACGACTCGTCGAGAGCCGTCCACGAAGTCCGGGGCGTGTCTCGCGTTCCGGGACGAAGCAACGGTCGGCGCACGGCCGGACGGGGGGAGTGGTCGGCGGCTCGGCCACGCGCGAACGTGGCCGAGCCGGGACGTCAGTGCGAGCGGCCCCGGGACGGGGGGCGCCGCAGGTTGGCGCAGGCGAAGCAGGTGGTGGCGTGGGGGAGCGCCTCCAGCCGTTCCGCGCCGATGGGTTCGTTGCAGCTCTCACAGAGCGTGGGCAGTGGCTGGTCCGGCACGTGTTCGTCTCCTCGATGGACCCCAACCATCGCACGTCCCCAGCGGCCGGGACGCCACTGGTGTCCCGGCCGTGGTCCAGGGGGGAAGACGTCGCCCAACGCGGCAGGCCTCTTCGCGTCCCCTTGGTGCCCGGAGGCAGCACGTACGAGGGGCCGGTCACCTGGTGGTGACCGGCCCCTNGAACCCCGAACCCGCTGATTAAGAGTCAGCTGCTCTGCCAATTGAGCTAATGGCGCGCGAGGAGAGACATTAGCAGGACGATGCCGGGGACGTGAAATCGGCTCCCGGGTCGGTCAGGAGCGGCCGCGTCGACGCGATGCGGCGACCAGTGCGGTCCCTGCTGCCACCGCGAGGGCGCCGACGCCGACGGCCAGCCCCAGGCGCAACGTCTGGCCGCCGTCATCGGCGGAAGTCGTTGCCGTGGCTGGGCTTTCGCTCGTGCTCGAGGTGCTCGGGGATGCCGTCGTCGTGTTCGCCCCGGACGTCGTGGTCGGCTCCGGCACCGGCTCGGAGGAGGACGTCGCCGATGCCCCGGTGATGGTGAATGTCGTGGTGTCCGACACGGGGTGACCATCCTCACTGACCACGCGGAACGACACCGAGTACTTGCCATCGGGGAGCGAGTCCGCGAGCGGTTGGGTGACGGTCCTGCCGTCGACCTGAGGGCGCCCCTCACCGGCGTCACCGGACGGTCCGGTCACCGTGACGGTGGCGAAGCTCGCGCCGATCGGCTCGTTGAACTCCAGCGTCACCTGGCGCGGGGCCGTCGCCACCGTGCCGCCGTCGGCAGGGTTGATGGACTTCAGCGCCGCGTGGGCGTCCGCGGCGACGGCGCTGATGATCGAGGAAAGCACGCCGAGCAGCAGCCCCAGCACGGCCACCCACACGGTGATCCTGATGGTCCTGCGCTTGCCTTCGGATTCCATGAACACCCGACCATCCTGCCTGAGATGCCGGGGAGGTCAGGGATCGCCTGCTCAGAGCGGGGCCGGTACGGCGTCCTCGCGCACGAGCCCCTGCACGTGCCAGACGAGCCCGCCGTGCTGGTGGGCCAGGGTGAAGCCACGCCTGGCCACGGTGTCGATCATCTCCTGCGGCGGGTGCGTCCAGGAGCGGAAGGTCCGGCCCCGCAGCCGCAGCAGCGCGTTCTCGAACGTCGAGGCCGCGCGACTCATGGGGTTGCGGGGAGGGTGGCTGAACACCACCACCCGGCGGGCGTGGTCGGCGGCTGCGGCCAGCAGCCGTTCGTGGTCGGGATAGCAGCAGACGACACGGTGCAGCACGACGACGTCGGCCACCGGGACGTCCTCGGGGGACACGACGATGTCGATGAGGCGCCGCTCCATGCGCGACGAGAGGCCTGCCGCGTCCGAGAGCCGGCGGGCCGGCTCGTCGTAGGCAGGGACGAGCTCGAGGTTGATCGAGCACGCGGCGCCGGCACGGAGCAGCTCGAGCTGGATCTCACCGACCCCGCCGCCGATCTCGAGCACCGTCGCCCCTTCGATGCCCTGTCGGGTCAGGAAGGCGACGATCTCCCGCTCGGTGCGGCCCAGCCCGCGACGGCGGTAGCGGCGCTCGCGGTGACGGGCAAACCCGGACCCGAACACCGCGCGATACCCGCCTGGGTCGCAACAACCGGACACGGTCCCAGTGTGGACCCCCGGGGGTGGTGCTGACGAGCGACAGGGCGCCTCGGTCGAGGCGCCCTGTCGGTGGAGCGGTGGAGCGGTCGTCAGCGGCGCGGGACCGCTCCAGGGACCGGGGCGACGACCGGCGGCAGCGAGCGGGCCGAGGCGCCGCTGCGGAGCTGCTCCTCCGGGAAGGGCTCCTGGTCGATCTTCTCCGTGAAGGGCTGGACGTCACCGACGCACTTGGCGCCGGCGGCCGGCACCTTCACCCCGATGAGGTAGGAGTCGACCGCGTTCGTGACGCACGCGGACGTCCCGTAGGCGGTGTGTCCCCAGCTGTCGCTGCTGACGAGGCGGCTGTTCGGCAGCAGCGTCGACGCCTTCACGGCTCCGGCGTAGTTGGTCGCCGGGTCCCAGTAGTTGCCGACGACGAGCACCGGGTTGGCCGTCCGCTTGGTGAACGGGCCGCGGTAGGAGTCCTCGTCCGTGACCGTCCACGTGGACGACGCGCAGGGAGCCGACGCCCAGGACCACAGGGGTCCGAAGCCGGGAGCGGTGCGCTCGGCGCTCGCCGTGAAGTACGGCCACAGACGCGCCGAGCTCGGGTTGCGGCTGTCGGTGCACAGCACGGACTGGAACGCCTCGGGCGAGTTGTCGTACGGGAAGGCCCAGCCGGCGCGGGCACCGGCCTTGGCGAGCTGGGCCTTGGTGGCCTTGTCGCTGTCCTTCGCGGCCGCCAGGCGGGCCTGCATGGACAGAGCGGTGGCGCGGGTGCTCGCCTTGCGGGCCATCGGGTCCTCGAGCATCTGGGCGAAGCCGGTCAGGTCCCAGTCGACGAACATGGGGCCGTCCGGGTTGTAGAGGTCGCTCAGCAGGATCGACACCATGAAGGCGTAGTCGATGGTGAAGACCACCTCGCCCGTGTCCTCGTCCGTGAAGACGATCGGGTTGGCCTTGATCTTGCTGATGACCTCGGCGTAGGTCTGGCGGGGGTCGCCGAGCTGGGCCAGCATGCAGTAGTCGGGGCCCTTCGCCTTGCAGACGTCCAGCACCTTCAGTAATGCGTTGTGAGCGCCTTCGCCGGACTTGATCCGCTGCGTCTGCGGCTGGATCGTCGCGCCCTCGGTGCCTGCCCAGGCGATGGGGTCGAGGACGCCATCGATCGCCACCGCGCGCACGCGGTCGGGGAACATGTTGGCGTAGGTCTGCCCGAGGTAGGTGCCGTACGAGAACCCGAGGTAGTTGAGCTTCGCGTCTCCGAAGGTGCGACGGAGCACGTCCATGTCACGCGCCACCTCGGCCGTCGACATGGACGCGCCGAGGGCCTGTCCGCTCGAGGAGCAGCCCCGCCCGAACGCCATGGCGGAGGCGACGTAGGCGTTGCGCCCCGCGGCCGTCGTCGGGAACGGCGTCTCCAGGATCGGCCCGAGGGCCTTCGCCTGGGCGCCGAGGTCCTTGAAGCAGCGGACGTTGTCGCTGAAGTTGATGCCGCGGGGGTCGACACCGACGATGTCGAAGCGGGCGAGCAGGGCCGGGCTGAGGAACTCCCGCGCCGAGGCGGCCAGGATCACGCCCGAACCACCAGGGCCACCCGGGTTGACGAACAGCGTCCCGAGCCGCTTGGACGGGTCGGCTACCTTGACGCGCAGCAGGGCCACCTCGGTGGTGGCACCCTTCGGCTGGTCGTAGTCCAACGGCAGCTTGACGGTGCCGCAGGCGGCCCGCGGGGTCACCACGCTGCAGTCGAACCACGTGATCGCGGGCTTGGGCACCGAGTCCACCCGGCGTGCCTCGATCGCACTCGTGCGATCAGGAGCAGGTGTGGCGCCGGAGGCTGCGGTGGTCGTCGCAGGGACCACCACCGCTCCGGCGACGAGGAACGCCAGCGCGCCCCCCAGCAGACGTCGTACCGACATGACTTCCCCCTTCGTCGGGCCGTACGACCACCTCGCTGCGGTCCCCCCGGCCGCTGCACATCCTGACGCTGCGAGAGCCGTGACGGAAGGAAAATGGGGGAACTGGGGGAAGAACTTTCCCGACGACCTCCCGGGGACGCGAGAACGGCCCCCGGCTCCGCATCTCTGCGGACCCGGAGGCCGTTCTCGGTATGGGGTGAGCGACGGGGCTTGAACCCGCGACCCCCGCGACCACAACGCGGTGCTCTACCAGCTGAGCTACGCCCACCATGCGACACGACCGGACTCGAAAGCCGGCCGCGGAAGCGTGGACCATCGTACCTGCTCCCGAGCAGTGGTCGTGACCACCCCGGGGAGGCCGGCCCGGCGCGGACCCCGGTCCGCTCCATACGGGCTCACGGTCAGGCGGTGTCGCCGCCGGCCGTGCCGCCGGTGTCGGCAGCGGTCGCGTCGCCGGCCGCGGGCCCGTGGTCCACGACGTGCCGGGAGGCGATGGACTTGGCGGTGGCGCTGTCCGGTCCGGGCTGGGCCACGAACACGGCCTCGCGGTAGTAGCGGAGCTCGGCGATCGACTCGCGGATGTCGGCGAGCGCGCGGTGGCCGCCGGACTTCTTGGGGGAGCCGAAGTAGGCCCGCGGGTACCAGCGACGGGACAGCTCCTTGATCGAGGAGACGTCGATGATGCGGTAGTGCAGGTGGGCCTCGAGCTCGGCCATGTCGCGCGCCAGGAAGTTGCGGTCGGTGCCCACGGTGTTGCCGCCCAACGGGGCCTTGCGCGGCTCGGGCACCCACTCGCGGATGTAGTCGAGGACGAGCTTCTCCGCGGCCTCCATCGTCGTGCCGCCCGCGAGCTCCTCGAGCAGGCCGGAGGTCGTGTGCATGTCGCGCACGAAGTCGTCCATCTGCTCCAGGGCGCCGGGAGGCGGGGCGATCACGACGTCGACACCGTCGCCGAGCTGGTTGAGCTCGAAGTCGGTCACGAGCGCCGCGACCTCGATGAGGGCGTCGTTCTCGAGGGAGAGCCCGGTCATCTCGCAGTCGATCCAGACGATGCGGTCGTTGACGGAGCGGTCCGTGGGGTTCTGCGTCACCCGCACACCATATGGCCACCCCCGGACACGCGCGCCGCGTCGTGCCGAGGGCTGCACTAACCTGCCCGTCATGACGTGGGGACAACAGGCGGGGTATGCCGCGGGGGTGCCCGGCGCGCCCGCACCCGGTCCGATGCGCCGCAGCGGTCGCAGCACCCTGCGTCGCTGGCTGCTCGCGGGCGTCATCGTCATCGGCTTCGCGCTCGCCGCCATCGTCCTGGCCGTCTATTACGGCGCCACCCTCGGCGTGGTCACCAGCCTGCTGGCCATCCTGCTTGCAGCGATCCCACTGGGCATCGTCATCCCCACCTTCCTGTGGCTCGACCGCTTCGAGGCCGAGCCGACCCGGTACCTGCTCGTCGCCTTCGGCTGGGGCGCCCTGGTCGCGGCGCTCGTCGCCGGGATCTTCAACACCGGGGCCAACATCGCCTTCCAGGCGGCCACCGGCGGGGCCGAGGAAGCCAGCCTCGCGACGGCCGTCTTCTCCGCGCCCCTGGTCGAGGAGGCCGTCAAGGGACTGCTCGTCCTGCTCGTCTGGCGCCTGCGACGGCGCGAGTTCGACGGGATCATCGACGGGATGGTCTACGCCGGCATCGTGGCGGCCGGGTTCGCCTTCACCGAGAACATCCAGTACCTCGGCATGGCCTACGCCGACGGCGGTGACGCGGCCCTGACCGGGACGTTCATCGCGCGGTGCCTGTTCACGCCGTTCGCCCACCCCATGTTCACGGTGCTCACCGGCATCGGCATCGGCATCGCCGCGACCACCCGCAGCCGCACGCTCCGGGTGCTGGCGCCCGTCGCCGGGTACGTCCTGGCCGCCCTTCTCCACGCGGTCTGGAACCTCGCCGCCGTCACCGGCGGGGCCGGGCTGCTCACGGTCTACGTGCTGGTCGAGGTGCCGATCTTCATCGCCTTCGTCGGGCTCGTGGTGTGGGCCCGTCGACGCGAGGGGCGGCTCATCGGCCGCTACCTCAGCGCCTACGCGGACGCCGGCTGGCTCTCGCCGAGCGAGGTGCAGATGCTCTCGACGATGTCGGGCCGTCGCAACGCCCGCGTCTGGGCGCGCTCGGCCGGGCGGTCCTCGCTGGCGTCGATGCGCAGCTTCCAGGACTCCGCCAGTGAGCTCGCGCTGCTGCGGGCACGGATGCACCACAGCGCCGCGGACGACCACGCGCTGCAGACCGAGCGCGAGCTGCTCGACGCGCTGACCACGCGACGCCGGGAGTTCCTCGGCGCGTACTAGCGTGCAGGGCGTGCGCACCCTCGACATCGCCTCGACCATCGGCCCCGACCTCGTGACCCTGCGTCGCGAGCTGCACCAGGTGCCCGAGATCGGCATGGACCTGCCGCTGACCCAGCGCGCGGTGCTCGACGCGTTGGAGGGACTCGACCTCGAGGTCACGCTCGGGGAGGACCTGTCGTCAGTCGTCGCGGTCCTGCGCGGTCGCGGCGGGTCGCGCACCGGGGCGGACCGCCCGGTCGTGCTGCTGCGCGGCGACATGGATGCGCTGCCGGTCACCGAGGACCTCGACCTGGAGTACGTCTCGAAGCACGTCGGCCGGATGCACGCCTGCGGCCACGACCTGCACGTCGCCGGCCTGGTCGGCGCCGCCCGGATCCTGCACAAGCTGCGCGACGAGCTCGAGGGCGACGTCGTGTTCATGTTCCAGCCCGGTGAGGAGGGCCCTGGAGGCGCCGAGCCGATGATCGAGGAGGGCCTGCTCGACGTGGCCGGGCGACGTGTCGACGCCGCCTACGCGTTGCACGTGTACTCCTCGGAGCACCCCAAGGGCATGTGGTTCGGGCGGCCCGGCCCGCTGATGGCAGCGGCCGACGAGGTCAAGGTGCGGATCGTGGGGGAGGGCGGCCACGGGTCGCAGCCGTTCCGCGCCAAGGACCCGATCCCCGTGGCCTGCGAGATCGTCGTGGCCCTCCAGACGCTCGTCACCCGTCAGTTCAACGTCTTCGACCCGGTCGTCATCACGGTGGGGAAGTTCGTCGGCGGCACGAAGGACAACATCATCCCGGACGACGCGGTGTTCGAGGCGACCGTCCGCAGCCTCTCCGAGGAGGCGCGCGCCGAGGTCAGCGCGAAGATCGAGCTGCTCTCGACACAGCTCGCCGCGGCGCACGGCCTGACCGCTGAGGTCGAGCACCTGCCCGGCTATCCGGTGACCGTCAACGACGAGGCGGAGTACGCCTTCGCCAAGGACACGATCGTCGACCTGTTCGGGGCGGACCGCTACACCCACCAACGGGATCCGGAGATGGGTTCGGAGGACTTCTCGTTCGTCGGCCGGCTCGTGCCGAGCGCCTACGTCAACCTCAGCGCCTGCCCGGCGTCCGACCACGAGGCGGCTCCGGACAACCACTCGCCGCGTGCCGACTTCGACGACTCCGTGGTGCCGGACGGTGCGGCCCTGCTCGCCGAGCTGGCCCTGCGCCGCACCGCCCAGCTCGCGCGCTAGCCGCGGACGCTCCCGCGACCCCGGACGTCGTGGCTGGCATCTCGACGACATTGCGCCCCCGGCAGGACTCGAACCTGCGACCTAGAGATTAGAAGGCTCTTGCTCTATCCAGCTGAGCTACGGGGGCAGTGCGCGGACAGTCTAGGACGGCCGCGGGCGTCCGTTGGCGCAGCTTCTCAGCATCGTCAGAGGTGCTTTGCGTATGCCGCGTGGTGCCACAGGTGGATCGCGGCATAGGCCCGCCACGGCGCCCAGTCCAGGGACCGCGCCAGCACCTCCCGCTGGGTGGGCAGCGCGAGCGCCTGACGCAGCACCAGGTCGCCGTGGGGGAACGCGTCGGCGTCGCGCAGGGCCCGCATGGCCACGTAGTCGACGGTCCACGGTCCGACCCCGGGCAGCGCCAGCAACCTCCGACGAACCTCGCGCCGGTCCGACTCCGGCGCGATCTCGAGACCGTCCGCGACCTCGCGGGCGAGCGCCACGATGGTCCGGGCGCGCTGGCCGGTGACACCCACCGTGGTCTGGAGCTCCGCCGGGTCGACCTCGGAAAGGGTTGCAGCAGTGGGGAACTCGCGCAGGTCAGAAAGTGCGTCGACTGCGCCCCAGCGCGCCGCCAGACGGCCTGCGAAGGTCTGCGCCGCACGGAGCGACACGTGCTGACCCAGCACCGTCATCACGGTCGCCTCGAAGCCGTCGAACGTCCCGAGGATGCGCAGCGTCGGATTCGCGGCGACGAGCGGGCCGAGGACCGGATCGCCACCGAGGTGGGCGGCGACCGCTCCGAGGTCGGTCTCGAGGTCGAGCCACCGACGTACCCGCAGCTGCACGGTCGCGACCTCCGCGGGGGTGATGTCGGCAGGGGGCCGCCCGGAGCCGGCCGTCGCGATCGCGACGGACATCCGGTCGCGGTCGAACACCGCTCGCAGCAGGCGCGGCCCGCCAGGGGTCGACACCAGCCGCTCGTACGTCCCCGTGGACGGCTCCACCCGTTCGAGGCCGGGCACGGCGTGGGCGACGAGCGCGGCGAAGGCCGCGCGGGCCGCATACGGGTGGACGTCGAGGACGGGGACGAGCGCGGGGTCCGGTGCGCTCACTCCTCGCCACCCAGCGGCATGGTCGCCACGGGCCGGTACTGACGGGGGCGCCCACCGGACGGGGCGTGCGACGCGAACAGGGTCACCTCGTCGGCGGTCCAGTCGGGCCCGGAGTAGGCGTCCAGGACGCGCAGCCAGCGGGTCGCCTCGAAGGGGTGACGGGCCCGGGCCACGGTGAGGTGCGGCGTGAAGCCGCCACCTTCGGGAGTCGCGCCGGCGTGGGCGCACGACGACCGGACGCCGCGGGCCAGGGTCGACAACGAGTCCAAGGAGTCCTCGCCGCCGTCGACCCCCACCCAGAGCACGCGGGCGTCCCCGGCGTGGGGGAAGGCGCCGCCGGCGTGCAGCCTGGCCGCGAAGGGCTCACGGGCGGCGGCGGCCTCCGCGACCGCGAGGGCCACGTCGTCGAGGCGACGCTCGGGGACGTCGGCCATGAAGGCGAGGGTGACGTGCCACAGGGAGGGGTCGGTCCAGCGCAGCTCCGGGCCCGCGTCGCGACGCGGCTCGAGGAAGTCGCCGAGGTCGGCGAGGGCGTCGTCCGGTGGCACGATCGCGGCGAAGATGCGCATCGCCCCATTGTGGACGCCCGTCGCACGGTTAGATTTGTCGGACCGACGAAGGGGTGGGGGATGCTGGCGAAGGCGAGAGACCTGGACGGGCCGCAGGTGTGGTTCCTCACCGTGCGGGTGGCCGAGATCGGCGTGGCGGTCCTGCTGCTCGGTGCCTTCCTCGAGGCTCGGTACGCGTGGACCGTGGGGGCGCAGTTCTCCGGGTCGGGTCCGGTCGCCGAGACCGGGGTGTCCCTCATCCAACGGATCACGGGCATGGCGCTCTTCGGTGGCTACCGGATGCCCGTCACGCTGCTCGTCAGCGTCTTCGCGCTGGCCGGGTTGCTCGTGATCGTCCACCGCTGCCAGCCGGTCAGCCACACCCGGGTGCTGCGGTGGGAGTGGCTGACCCTGTGGGCTGTGGCCACCCTGCTCGCCCTTGCCGCCACCCTGGTGGGCGTCGTCGCCCTCTTCGCCGACAGCCCGTTCGACTCGCCCGACCCCTCGGTGATCGAGGACAACTTCGGCCCCGGCTACCACGAGCAGGTGGTCACGAACCTCTCCTGGCCGCTCGGGGTGCTCCTCCTGCTGCTCCCTCTGGGGCTCTGGTGGGCCCGGCTCCCCGACATGGACGAGCTCGAGGACGCCCTCGCAGGTCGGGAGCAGGCGGTGCCCGGCCACGCCGTACCTGACGCCGCGGCGCCCTTCGAGCGATCGGGCGGGTGGCGTCGCTCGTCGACCGACGACGACTCGATCTTCGTCGACGACGTGGAGCAGATCGACCCCGTCGAACGGCTCTCGCCGCGTGGTGCCGACCGTGGGGACGGGTCGTCGTCGAGTGGCTACGAGGGCTACTTCCGACGTCCCTGAAGGACGAACCACCGGCTCATCGACGGTCCGGCGAGGGTCCGGCGACCCGATCGTTACCGATGAGGGCGCCGAACCGGTCTGTCGTGGCAGGTTGCCTGCGTTCGGTTCGTTAGGCTTGCAGTGTGATTTCCAGGGACGACGCCATGTCCATGTTGGGCGCCGTGACGACCCTTCGAGACCAGGTGGCAGACGCGACGCTGCCGCTCGACATCCCCGGCGTGGCCACCGGCCGTGCGACGCGGGACTCCCTGCTCAAGCAGCTCGACGACTACGTCATCCCGCGGCTGCGCTCCCTCGACGCGCCGCTGCTCGCCGTGGTCGGAGGCTCGACGGGGGCCGGCAAGTCCACGCTGGTCAACTCGATCGTCGACTCCCAGGTCAGCCGTTCCGGCGTCCTCCGGCCGACGACCACCACCCCGGTCCTGGTCCACCACCCCAAGGACGAGCGGTGGTTCCTCGACGACCGGATCCTCCCCGGACTGAGCCGGGTCACCGGTGCAGCCAGCGAGGGCGACGGCGACGGCTCCCTGCGCCTGGTCGCCTCGAGCTCGCTGCCCCCGGGCATGGCACTGCTCGACGCCCCCGACATCGACTCCGTCGTCAGTGCCAACCGGGCGCTCGCGGGACAGCTGCTCGCCGCCGCCGACCTGTGGCTGTTCGTCACCACAGCCGCGCGGTACGCCGACGCCGTCCCGTGGGACCTGCTGCGCCAGGCGTCCGAACGCGGCACCGCCGTCGCCATCGTCCTCGACCGGGTGCCGCCCGAGGCGATGGCCGACATCCGCAGCCACCTGGCCTCGATGCTGCGGGACCAGGGGCTGTCCACCGCCCCGATCTTCGGGATCCCCGAGGCCACCCTCACCTCCGAGGGCCGGCTGCCCGAGGCCGACGTCGCCCGGCTCCGGTCCTGGCTGTCCGCGCTCGCGAGCGACGCCCGGGCCCGCGCCGTCATCGTCAAGCAGACCCTCGACGGCGCCCTCGGGTCGCTCGAGGAGCGCACCGTCTCCCTCGTGGGCTCCTCCCGCCAGCAGGTCACCGCGGTGACGGCCCTGCACGCCACGGCAGAGCAGTCCTACCGCGAGGCGTTGACGAACGTCGAGCAGGGCATGACCGACGGCACCCTCCTGCGCGGCGAGGTGCTGGCCCGCTGGCAGGAGTACGTCGGCACGGGCGAGTTCTTCCGCCAGGTCGAGTCGACGATCTCCAAGGTCCGCGACCGCATCACCGCTGCCATCAAGGGCACCCCGCCGCCGGCCGGCGACCTCGGCGAGGCGCTCCAGTCCGGCGTCGCCGCGCTGATCGAGTCGCAGGGCCAGGGTGCCGCTGCGACCGTCGTCCGCCAGTGGCGCCAGCTCCCCGGTGGCGACCCCGTCCTCGCCGACCACCCGGGCATGGCCAAGGCCTCCCCGGAGTTCTCCGGCGCCGTCGAACGCCTCGTGCGCGACTGGCAGGGCGAGCTGCTCGACATGGTGCGCAGCGAGGGCAAGGACCGGCGCACCACCGCCCGCATCGCGGCATACGGACTCAACGGCATCGGGGTGATCCTCATGCTCGTGGTCTTCGCGCACACCGGCGGCCTGCTGGCCGGCGCCGAGGTCGGCATCGCCGGCGGCACCGCGGTGCTCGCCCAGAAGGTGCTCGAGGCGATCTTCGGCGACCAGGCGGTGCGTGAGATGGCGATCCGCGCGCGCAAGCGCCTGCTCGAGCGGGTGAGTGAGCTGTATGCAGCCGAGCAGGCCCGCTACGACGGGGTCCTGGACGGCGTGGACATCAGGGAAGACCGGGCCGAGCGCCTGGCGGATGCCGCAGCAGCGGTGAAGGCGGTTCGATGAGCCCGTTGATCATGGGCCGGAGCAAGGTCAAGGGCATGAGCGCGGAGGAGCTGGTCGCACGGTCCGGCGCCCTCGGTGAGGCCCTCGAGGCCGGTGGGACCCAGCTCGACCCCGCCAGGGTGCGCGACGCCGGGGCCGTGATCGACAAGGTCACCGCCCGCACCGCCGTCTCCGGCGACCACACCGTCGTCGCGCTCGCAGGGGCGACGGGCTCCGGCAAGTCCAGCCTCTTCAACGCCCTCGTCGGCGAGACCGTCGCCACCGTCGGTGCCCGCCGGCCCACCACCTCGCGACCCATCGCCGCGGTGTGGGGCGAGGACGACGCCACCGAGCTGCTCGACTGGCTCCAGGTCGCCCAGCGCCACCACGTCGGGTCGGCCGCGAATGCGGCTGGCACCGTCGGTGACTCGACCGGGTCCGCGGGGTCCGGACCCGCGTGGAACCTCGACGGGCTGGTCCTGCTGGACCTCCCCGACTTCGACTCGCGCGTCGAGGCGCACCGGCTGGAGTCCGAGCGGGTGCTGGAGCTGGTCGACGTGTTCGTCTGGGTGACCGACCCCCAGAAGTACGCCGACGCCCGCCTGCACGACGACTTCCTCAAGGTGCTGGCGAACCACGACGCGGTCACCGTGGTCGTGCTCAACCAGGCCGACCGGCTGACGGCCGAGTCGGTCAGGCAGATCCGCGGGGACCTCGCCCGGCTCACGGCCGAGGACGGCATCGCCGGCGTGCAGGTGCTCGCGACGTCGGCGACGACCCGCTCCGGCCTCGACGAGCTCGGCCTTCGCCTCGGCACCGCGGTGGCCGCCCGCAACGCCGCGCAGGCCCGTCTGGCCGCTGACATCCGCGCCACCGCCGGCCGCCTCCGCGCCGACGTCGCCGACACCGAGACGACCTTGTCCGAGAAGGTCGACACCGACCTGGTCGAGGCGCTGTCCCGCGCCGCCGGCATCCCCACGGTGGTCGCCGCAGTCGAGCGCGACTACCGCAACCAGGCGTGGAGCCGCACCGGGTGGCCGTTCACCCGCTGGGTCCGTGCCCTGCGCCCGGACCCGATGAAGCGGCTGCGCCTCAACACCACCGACTCCGTGGAGCAGAAGCTCGCCGTCACCGCGGGCGACGTCCGCTCGGTCCTCGGCCGCTCGTCCCTGCCGCCGCCCACCCCGGCCGCCCGCGCTGCGGTCGACCTCGCGACGCGAGGCGTGGGAGACCGTGCCGCCGAGGGGCTGCCGCACCGCTGGGCCGAGGCCGTCTCCGACGCAGCGACCCCGCCCGGGCCCGAGCTCGCCGACGCCCTCGACCAGGCCGTGGTCGGCACGTCCTTGCGGATGCGGGCCCCGCTGTGGTGGCGCGTCTTCGGCATCGCCCAGCTCCTGCTGTCACTGGTCGCCGTCCTCGGGCTCGTGTGGCTCGTGGTGCTGGTCGTCCTGGGCTGGTTGGCGCTCCCCGACATCAGCACGCCGACCCTCGGGCCGGTGCCCTATCCGCTGCTGATGTTCGCCGGAGGTCTGCTCCTGGGTCTCGCGCTGGCTGCGCTGGCCCGGTGGCTGGCCCGCATCGGTGCGCGCCGCCGGGGCCGGGTCATCCGCGGCCGGCTCACCGCGGCGGTGGCCGAGGTTGCCGCCGAGCGGATCGTCGGCCCGGTGCGTGCCGTGCTGGCCCGCCACCGCCGGACCCGTGAGGGACTCGACCGCGCGGCTGCCTGACCTCGTCCACAGGCGGGCTGATCCGGTGTCGCCGTCCACAGGCTCGGTCGGGGCACCTTCCAGCACACCTCGTCCCTGACGACGCTTGCGTCCAACCCCGCTGACGGGGACGGACGAACAGGACGAGGTGAGCGACATGAACGAGATCTACACGACGGTCCAGGGACGACTCGTGGCCAACCCGGAGTCGAGGACGACGCGCGGGGGAGTGCCCTTCACGGCCTTCCGGCTGGCGTCGACCGTGCGCCGGCCCAACCCGCAGACCCGGGAGTACGAGGACGGTCCGACCAACTTCTTCAACGTCACGGCGTTCCGGACCCTCGGGGCCAACGTCGGCAACTCGCTGAAGAAGGGTGACCCGGTCGTCGTCTACGGGCGGATGCGGGTCAACCAGTGGATGCGCAACGACAACATCCCCGCCACCTCGGTGGAGATCGACGCCTACACGGTCGGGCACGACCTGACGTGGGGGACGACCGAGCTGGTCAAGGTGAGCCGGGCCCAGATGGACCAGACCGACCGGCTCTCCGACGAGTCGATCCAGGCCGTCCACGCCGAGCTCGAGGCCGGTGGGGGGCTGGACGCCGACACCGACGAGTTCGAGGTCGTGCCCCAGCCGACCGGCCTGGTGGTGCAGGACGACACCGACCGGGAGCTGACCGCGGTCTGAGCACCGGCCCGGCGGATTCGGGTGTGGGGGCGGTGGCCGTTAGCCTTGCCCCCATGCCCGAGTTCATCTACGTCATGTCGAAGGCCCGCAAGGCCCACGGCGACAAGGTCATCCTCGATGACGTCACCATCTCCTTCTATCCCGGGGCCAAGATCGGCGTGGTCGGACCCAACGGCGCCGGCAAGTCCTCGGTCCTCAAGATCATGGCCGGCCTCGACCAGCCCTCCAACGGAGAGGCCCGCCTGACGCCGGGGTACTCCGTCGGCATCCTCATGCAGGAGCCCGAGCTCAACGAGTCCAAGACGGTCCTCGGCAACGTCGAGGAGGGGGCGGGCGAGATCAAGGCCAAGCTCGACCGCTACAACGCGATCTCCGCCGAGATGGCCGAGCCCGACGCTGACTTCGACGCCCTGATGGAGGAGATGGGCAAGCTCCAGGAGGCCATCGACGCCGCCGACGCCTGGGACCTCGACTCCCAGCTCGAGCAGGCGATGGACGCCCTGCGGTGCCCGCCGCCGGACGCCGACGTCACCGTGCTCTCCGGCGGTGAGCGCCGCCGCGTCGCGCTGTGCAAGCTCCTCCTGCAGAAGCCCGACCTGCTGCTGCTCGACGAGCCCACCAACCACCTCGACGCCGAGTCGGTCCTGTGGCTCGAGCAGCACCTCGCGGCCTACCACGGCGCCGTCGTCGCGGTCACCCACGACCGGTACTTCATGGACAACGTCGCCCAGTGGATCCTCGAGCTCGACCGCGGCCGTGCCTACCCCTACGAGGGCAACTACTCGACGTACCTCGAGAAGAAGCAGGCGCGACTGGAGGTCCAGGGCAAGAAGGACGCCAAGCTGGCCAAGCGCCTCGCGACCGAGCTGGAGTGGGTCCGCTCCAACGCCAAGGCCCGCCAGGTGAAGTCCAAGGCGCGTCTGGCCCGCTACGAGGAGATGGCCGCCGAGGCCGACCGCACCCGCAAGCTTGACTTCGACGAGATCCAGATCCCTCCGGGCCCGCGCCTCGGCTCGACCGTCATCGAGGTCAACAAGCTCAAGAAGGGCTTCGGCGACCGCGTCCTCATCGAGGACCTGTCCTTCACCCTGCCGCGCAACGGCATCGTCGGCGTCATCGGCCCCAACGGCGTCGGCAAGACCACGCTCTTCAAGACCATCGTCGGTCTCGAGGAGGCCGACGGCGGTTCGGTCAAGGTCGGCGAGACCGTGAAGATGTCCTACGTCGACCAGAGCCGCTCCGGCCTGGACCCGAAGAAGAACCTCTGGGAGACCGTGTCCGACGGCCTGGACCACATCCAGGTCGGCCAGGTCGAGATCCCGTCCCGCGCATACGTGTCGCAGTTCGGGTTCAAGGGCCCGGACCAGCAGAAGATGACCGGCGTCCTGTCCGGTGGTGAGCGCAACCGCCTCAACCTCGCGCTCACCCTCAAGCAGGGCGGCAACCTGCTGCTCCTCGACGAGCCGACCAACGACCTCGACGTCGAGACGCTCGGGTCGCTGGAGAACGCGCTGCTCGACTTCCCTGGCTGCGCCGTGGTCATCAGCCACGACCGGTGGTTCCTCGACCGGGTGGCGACGCACATCCTCGCCTACGAGGGCACCGAGGAGAACCCGAGCAAGTGGTACTGGTTCGAGGGCAACTTCGAGTCCTACGAGGCCAACAAGGTCGAGCGCCTCGGCGCCGATGCCGCTCGTCCGCACCGGGTGACCTACCGCAAGCTCACCCGCGACTGACCCGGCCCGTCCCACGACGCGCGGCACCCCGGTCCGGGGTGCCGCGCGTCGTGCTGTCTGCCGGCGGGGCCGTCGACGTTCCAGCGGCCGCGGCTCCCCGTTGTGCTCTGCAACCACCTGTGGGCACGATGAGGTCATGCGCCTCGGACTGCAGGTCTCCTCCTTCACCTGGCCGGACGCCCCGGCCTCCATCGGTCCCACGTTCGGCCGGATCGCCCACAACGCCGAGGGCGCAGGCCTGGCGAGCCTGTGGGTGATGGACCACTTCTTCCAGATCTCGATGATCGGCCCCCCTGAGCTCGACATGGTCGAGGCCTACACGGCGCTCGCCTTCGCCGCCGGCCAGACCGAGCGGATCGAGCTCGGCACGCTGGTCACCGGCGTCACCTACCGGCACCCCGGGGTCCTCGCCAAGACCGTGACCAGCCTCGACGTCCTCTCGGGCGGCCGGGCCTGGCTCGGCATCGGTGCCGCCTGGAACGAGGAGGAGCACCGCGGCCTGGGCATCCCCTACCCGTCCACCAGGGAGCGCTTCGAGCGCCTCGAGGAGACGCTCCAGATCTGCCTGCAGATGTGGGCGGGGGACGACAGCCCGTATGCCGGGCGGCACTACCAGCTCGACCGTCCCCTCAACGTCCCGCAGAGCCTGAGCCGCCCGCACCCGCCGATCCTCATCGGAGGCGGAGGCGAGAAGAAGACGCTGCGGTTGGTCGCGCAGTACGCCGACGCCTGCAACCTCTTCGACAACGGTCTCGGGCCGGAGGGGATCCCGCGCAAGCTCGAGGTCCTGCGGGGGCACTGCGAAGACGTCGGGCGCGACTACGCCGAGATCGACAAGACCGTCCTCGCGCGGGTCGTCATGAGCCGCGACGGGTCGGGCACCGGGCCCAGGGGTGGTCCGTACGCCTCTGTCGACGAGACGGTGGAACGCTTCGGCCGGCTGGCGCAGGCCGGTGTCGACACCGTGCTCATGGGTCTGGCGGACAACACTCGGGACGAGACGTACGAGCTCGTGGCCGAGGTGGTCCGACAGGTCGAGCCGCTCAGCGCCCGCTGAGAAGGAGCGTGTCGTGCGCGGATGTCAGGTGAGCCCGGCGTCGTGCACGATCAGGGCGATCTGCACCCGGTTGTCGGCGCCGAGCTTGGTGAGCAGCCGTGAGACGTGCGTCTTGACCGTCGGGACGCCGAGGTAGAGCTCTGCCGCGATCTCGGCGTTCGACCGGCCCCGGCCGATGGCGACCGCGACCTCGCGCTCGCGGTCTGTGAGGCCGTCGAGCTGGGTCCGCGCCGCCTCGGCCCGACCCCCGTCGGTGGAGGTCACCGAGGCGATGAGCTGGGCCGTCACCGTGGGCGACAACGTCGGCTCACCGTCGGCGACCGAGCGGATCGCCGCCACGATCCGCTCCGGCGGGGTGTCCTTCAGCAGGAACCCGCTCGCCCCTGCGCGCAGGGCCGTCACCACCATGTCGTCGGTGTCGAAGGTCGTGAGGACGATGACCCGGGTGGGGGACAACCGACCCGAGGAGGCCTGACCCGCCATCACCAACCGAGTGGCCTCGAGGCCGTCACGCCGTGGCATCCGCAGGTCCATGAGGACGACGTCCGGCTGGGTCGTCGTGATGGTCGTCAGGGCCTCGACACCGTCTGCGGCCTCCCCGACCACCTCGATGTCGGAGGCACCACCGAGGATCATCCCGAGCCCGGCCCGGACCAGCGCGTCGTCGTCGACCAGGACGACCCGGATGGTCTCGCTCATGCGCGCCACGGTAGCCGAGCCCGCACGACGAACTGGCCACGCCGGTCGGTGCCGAAGGTCAGCTCGCCGCCCGAGAGCACTGCCCGTTCGGTGACGCCGGCCAACCCCATACCCGACGCAGGCAGCGGGTGCCCTCCCGCGGCGCGAGCCGGCACGCTGTTGGACACCCTGATGTCGATGCCGGAGCCCGGACCACCGCTGATCCTCAAGGTGACAGGCACCCCTGGCGCGTGCTTCCGCGCATTGGTGAGGCACTCCTGGACGATGCGGAAGGCGTTGCGGGACAACGCTGTCGGTGCCGTCTCCAGTGCCGCCACATCGATCGAGAACTGCACGTCCCGACCCGACGAACGCTCCTCGTCGACGAGGGACTGCACGGCGACGAGCGTCGGCTGCGGCGGCTCGAGACCGGTGCCGTCCACCACCTGGCTCGGGTCGCGCAGGACGCCGAGCACCTCCCTCAGCTCGGAGAGGGCGAGGTGGGCGTTGTCGCGGATGACCGAGGCCGTCCTCGTCGTCTCCTCGGGGGAGAGGTCGGTGCGGTACGCCAGGGCGCCGGAGTGCATGGCCACCAACGAGATCCGGTGCGCGAGCACGTCGTGCATCTCGCGGGCGATCTGGGCCCGTTCGTTGGCCCTGGCCTCGGCGACCCGACTGGCCTGCTCGCGCTCGGCGGTGTCCGCCCGGTCGCGCAACGAGGTCATGAGGGCCCTACGGGCGCCGATGTAGTAGCCGATCGCGATGACCAGGGCGACGAGCAGGCCGCCGATGACGGTGTTGAGGATGCTGGCCCACAAGCCGTCGATGCTCGGCCGCAGCGCTTCGTACGTCACCCCGCCGAGCACGGACACGACGGCAGCGACCGCGACCGGGCGCCACCGACGGTGGGTCGACAGCGAGACCAGGGCGAGCAGGGCTGCTCCGGCCGCCAACGACGAGGCTCCGCTGCACGCGGCGGTGGCCACCGCGACCGGCAGGGGGAAGCGCCGGCGGAACGGCACGATCGTCAGGGCCACCACACCCAGCACGAGCTCGATGAACGGCACCACCTCCGGCACCTCTGGCGCGCCCGGGGCGTCGGCCTCGGCCAAGACGAACCCGAACAGCACCATCCCCACGGCCAGCGCGAGCAGCAGGCGCCAGGCCTCACCCCAGACGGTGCGGGGGAGTGGGCTCGGGTTCCGGATCAGCACGCGACGAGCGTATGCCGCACGGTGCCGGGCGGGCGTCATCCTCAGGGTGTGGTCCGCCGAGACCAAAGGATGACCAGCGGAGTGCGCCCGACCGATGTGCCGGCCCACCCACGAACGTGAGGCTGGATCCATGATCACCGTGAACAGCTTGACCAGACGCTATGGAGCGATGGTGGCCGTCGACGACGTCACCTTCGACGCCAAGCCGGGACTCGTCACCGGCTTCCTCGGGCCGAATGGTGCCGGGAAGTCCACCACGATGCGGATCCTGTGCGGGCTCACGCCCGCCACGTCAGGGACCGCGACCGTGCTGGGCCGACCGTATGCGGCCCTCCCGAACCCCGGGCGCCACGTCGGTGTCCTCCTCGACGCCAGCGCCCAGCACGCCGGACGGACCGGACGAGAGGTGCTCGCCCTCTCGTCCGTCGTCATGGGTGTCGACCGACGCCGCGTCGACGAGGTGCTCGACGTCGTCGGACTCACCGAGCGGGAGAGCCACCGCCGGGTGCGCAACTACTCCCTCGGGATGCGCCAGCGCCTCGGCCTCGCCCACGCCCTGCTCGGCGACCCCGAGGTGCTGGTCCTCGACGAGCCGGCCAACGGACTCGACCCGGCCGGCATCCGGTGGATGCGCTCGCTCCTGCGCGGGTTCGCCGACGACGGCGGGACGGTCCTGCTGTCCTCGCACCTGCTGAACGAGATCGAGCTGGTCGCCGACGAGATCGTCGTGATCGGCAACGGCCGGATCGTCGCCTCCGGCACCAAGGACGAGCTGCTCCGTGGTGCCGGCACGATGGTGCGTTCCACCGACGACGCAGCCCTGGAGGGGGCGCTGCGAGCGGAGGGAGTGGAGTCGACCCGCGCCGCCGAGGGCGGTCTGGTCGTCGAGGCCGAGCCCGCCGTCGTCGGCGCCGCTGCCGCCAGGCACTCGGTGGTGCTCATCGAGCTGAGGCAGGCGGACGGTCGCGGCCTGGAGGACATGTTCCTCGAGCTCACCGCCAGCACCGCCCGTGAGGGGGTGGCGGCATGAGCACCGTGACGCAGAGCGCGAAGCCGCTCCACCACCGACCGCCGTCGCTGCCGCGCATCGACGGACCCCGCCCCACGGAGGGGATCCCCTTCCGGCGTCTTGGCGTCGTGGAGCTGCGCAAGCAGCTCGACACGCGGGCAGGCCGTTGGCTGCTCATCACCATCGGCCTGGTCGTCGCCGCGATCGTCACGATCATGCTGTTCGTCGGCGGGGGTGCCCACGGCTACGAGGGCTACTTCGGGGCCACTGCGCTGCCGCTGATGCTGCTGGTGCCGATCGTCGGCATCCTGGCCGCCACGGCGGAGTGGTCGCAGCGCACGGCGCTGACCACCTTCGCCCTGGAGCCCCGACGTCGGCGGGTGGTCCTCGCCAAGGTCGCCGCCTCACTGGTCGCCGCGGCCGCCTGCCTCGTCGTCGCGCTCGTCCTGGCCGCCATCGCCAACCTCGTCGCGGTCGAGGTGCGGGGTGCGGACAGCCCCTGGAGCCTGTCTTCCGGGATGTTGTGGGGGATGGCCCTCGTCCTCGTGCTGAGCCTGGCCCAGGGCGTCGGCTTCGGGCTCTCGTTGCTCAACACGCCGGCGGCGATCGTCGGCTACCTCGTCCTGCCGACGGCCTGGTCCATCGTCACGGGCCTCGTCGAGCAGATGCGTTCCGTGGGGGAGTGGCTCGACATCGGCGCGGCCACCGAGCCGCTGCTCGAGGGCGCCGCCATGTCGGCACGTGACTGGGCCCAGGTGGGGACCTCGAGCCTGCTGTGGGTGGTGCTCCCGCTGGCCATCGGCCTGTGGCGGGTGCAGCGGTCCGAGGTGAAATAGCCCTCTGGGCGCGACCCACGACGAATCACGAGGTATGGCGCGGGGCCCCACCGGCCCCGCGCCATACGGGTGCTCGTAGCAGGGGGTACGGTCAGCGGGCGGTGACGAGACGGATGCCGAGGTCGGCGTAGGCCTCGCCGATCGCGGCGGGCGTGCGCTTGATCTCGGGGTCGTACCAGCGGGCGACGTCGACGGCCATGGACATGAGCGCCAACGTGGTGTCGGGGACGTCCTCGACGGTGAACTCCCCCGAGGCCACGCCGGCGGTGACGACGTCACGGACGACGGCGTCGATCTGCTTGCGCAGCCGCAGGACCGCGTCGCGGTGCTCCCCGGTGAGGTTGCCGAACTCGTACTGCACGATCCGGGCGACCCGGAAGTGCTCGGCGTGCCAGCGCGAGAAGGTGCTCATGATGGCGCGCAACGCCTCGGTGGGTGAGCCGGCAGCCTCGGAGGCGTGCACCAGCATGTCGCGGGCGGCCTCGTGGCCCTCGCGGCTGAGCTGGTAGAGCAGCTCCTCCTTTGAGGAGAAGTGCACGTAGACGCCGGCGGGGGACAGGCCCGCGCGGGAGGCGATGTCTCGGGTGGTCGTCGCGTGGAAACCGCGGTCCGCGAACGCCTCGGCCGCGGCCTCGAGCAGGCGGTGGGCGGTGTCGGACCCGGTATCCGGGGCGGTCGGGGTCGCGGCGCCACGGTCGGCGCCGGCGGCGGCGCTGGCGGAGACGCGCGCGGTGGTCGACATGGTTGACAGCATGCCGCAGCCATCGCAAACTAAGCAAGCGCTTAGTCACCGGTGTTTCACCTCAAGGAGAGTCATGCCCCGCAACCTCTACGGCCCGGACCACGAGGCCTTCCGCAGCTCGGTCCGCGAGTTCATCGACCGCAACCTCAAGCCGCGTGCCGAGCAGATGCTCGAGGTGAAGTCGGTCGACCGCGACATCTGGAAGGAAGCGGGCAAGCAGGGGCTGTTCGGCCTCGACATCCCCGAGGAGTTCGGCGGCATGGGTGCCGACGACTACCGGTTCAACGCCATCGCCGCAGAGGAGATCGCGGGCTTCAACTTCGCCGTGTCGTCGTGCTTCGGCATCCACTCCGACGTCTGCCCGCCCTACATCGTCGACCTGGGCACGCAGGAGCAGAAGGAGCGCTGGCTGCCCGGCATGGCCAACGGTGACCTCATCGCCGCCATCGCGATGACCGAGCCGTCCGGCGGCTCCGACCTCGCCGCCCTGAAGACCACCGCGGTCAAGGCCGACGACGGCTCCGGCGACTGGATCCTCAATGGTTCCAAGACCTTCATCACCAACGGCTACCAGGCCGACCTCGTCATCGTGGCCGCGCGCACGGACCCTTCCAAGGGCGCCAAGGGCATCAGCCTCCTCATGGTCGAGGCCGGGATGGAGGGCTTCAGCCGCGGCCGCAAGCTCGACAAGGTCGGGCAGGAGGAGGCCGACACCTCCGAGCTGTTCTTCGAGAACGTCCGTGTCCCCGACGCAAACCGCCTCGGTGAGGAGGGCCTGGGCTTCATCTCGATGATGCAGCGCCTGCCCCAGGAGCGGATCGGCGCCGCCGTGGCCAACACCGCCCACGCGTTCCAGATCTTCCGCGAGACCGTGGAGTACACGAAGGAGCGCAAGGCGTTCGGGCAGGCCATCGGGTCGTTCCAGCACAACAAGTTCAAGATGGCCGAGCTGCAGACCAAGCTCGAGGTCACCCAGGCCTACATCGACGACTGCATCGCGGCGCACGCCGACGGCACCCTGACGGCGGTCGACGCCGCCAAGGCCAAGTGGTGGTCGGCGCAGGTCCAGAACGACGTCCTCGACGAGTGCGTCCAGCTCTACGGCGGCTACGGCTTCATGAACGAGTACCGCGTGGCCCGCGCGTGGCGCGACGCCCGGGTCTCGAAGATCTGGGCCGGGTCCAACGAGATCATGAAGGAGCTCATCGGCCGCGACCTCGGCCTCTGAGACCCATGGGATCGCACCTGACGCACGACAACGCCGTCGCCATCGTCACGGGCGCCTCTCGCGGGATCGGCCTCGGCATCGCTGAGAAGCTGGTCGCCGAGGGCGCCCGCGTCGTCATCACCGCTCGCAAGCCCGAGGCCCTGGCCGAGGCGGTCGAGCACCTCGGCGGACCCTCCAAGGCCCTTGGCATCGCCGGGAACGCCGCCGACGAGGCGCACCAGGACGAGGTCGTCGCCGCGGCCCGCGAGACGTTCGGCGGCCTCGACTACCTCGTCAACAACACGGGGATCAACCCCGTCTACGGCCCGATCCTCGACGCCCCCCTCGACGTGGCGCGCAAGATCATGGAGGTCAACGTCCTGTCGGCGTTCTCCTGGACGCAGAAGGCGATCGCCGCCGGGCTCGGCAGCGAGGCCAACCCCGGTGCGGTGGTCAACGTCGCGTCCATCGCCGGACTCGGGGCGACCGGTTCGATCGGTTGGTATGCCGTCAGCAAGGCCGCCCTGATCCACCTCACCGTGGAGCTGGCCTACCAGCTCGGACCCGCGCTGCGCGTCAACGCCGTGGCTCCCGCGGTCGTCAAGACGAAGTTCGCCGAGGCGCTCTACGAGGGGCGTGAGGAGAAGGTCGCCGCGGCCTATCCCATGAAGCGACTGGGCCTGCCCGAGGACATCGCCGGGGCCGTGTCGTTCCTGTTGTCCAAGGACGCGGCGTGGGTGACCGGCCAGACGCTCGTCGTCGACGGTGGCGTCACCCTCGGCGGCAACCTGTGACCCCGGACCTCGCCGGTCGCGGGGTCGTCGTCACCGGTGCCGGCCGGGGCATCGGCGAGGCGTACGCCAAGGCGTTCGCGGCAGCCGGCGCCCGCGTGGTGGTCAACGACCTCGACGCAGACGCGGTCACCGCGGTCGCGACGTCGTTGGGGGACGACGTGTTCGCCGTTCCGGGCGACGCGTCGAGCGAGGAGGGGGTTGCTGCGCTCGTCGCCTCCGCCCGGGACCACCTCGGCGAGATCGACGTGTACTGCGCCAACGCCGGTGTCGCGCGTGGCGGCACCGAGGCGGTGGCCGAGAGGGCCTGGGACGTCTCGTGGAACGTCAACGTCATGGCCCACGTGCGCGCCGCCAAGCTGCTCGTCCCGGAGTGGGTCGAGCGGGGGAGCGGCACCTTCGTGGCCACGGTGTCGGCCGCAGGGCTGCTCTCGATCCCCGGCGCCGCGCCCTACGCCGTGACGAAGCACGCGGCATACGCCTTCGCGGAGTGGCTGTCGATGACTTACGGCGACAAGGGAGTTCGCGTCCACGCCGTGTGCCCCCAAGGAGTGCGCACCGACATGCTGCGGAACTCCGGCACCTCCGGACGGGCCCTGATGGAGGCCGACGCCGTCGACCCCGACGACGTTGCACGAGACCTCTTCCTCGCCATGGAGCAGGAGCGTTTCCTCGTCCTGCCGCACCCCGAGGTGGCGCAGATGTACGCCCACCGCGCGTCCGACCCCGACCGCTGGTTGACCGGGATGCGGCGGCTCGCCGGCGGCCTCCCGGGCAGCGTCCTCGGCGCGGACTGAGCACCGCGCCACCCGACCATCCACTGATCCACCCCATCAGGAGGCACCCGTGCGCGCATGGCAGGTCACCGAGCTCGGCGAGCCGTCAGACGTCCTGTCCCTCGGGGACGTCGAGGCACCCCAGGTCCCGGCCGGGCACGTCCGGGTGAAGGTGCTCGCCACGGCGCTCAACTTCCCCGACGTGCTTATGGCGCGCGGGCACTACCAGGTGCGGCCGGAGCTGCCGTTCGTCCCCGGGGTGGAGGTCTGCGGCGAGGTGCTCGAGGTCGGGTCGGGCGTCGGTGGTGTCACGACCGACGCGCACGTGGCGGTCGGCGACCGGGTGGTCGGCACCACCGCCATGCCGCACGGTGGGCTGGCCGAGCAGTGCCTGCTGCCGGTGGGTGGGACCTTCGCCGCACCATCGGCCCTCGACGACGCCGAGGCGAGCTGCCTGACGATCGGCTACCAGACGGCATACGTCGGGCTGGTCCGCCGGGCGGCCCTGCGGCGAGGTGAGACGGTGGTCGTCCACGCCGCCGCGGGAGGGGTCGGCACCGCTGCGGTGCAGGTCGGCAAGGCGCTCGGCGCCCGTGTGGTGGCCGTGGTCGGTGGCGGGGCGAAGGCCGACGTCGCCCGAGCCGCCGGAGCGGACGTCGTCGTCGACCGCACCGACGGTGACCTCGTCACCTCGCTGAAGGAGGCCGTGGGGCGCTCCGGCGCCGACGTCGTCTTCGACCCCGTGGGCGGTCCGTCGTACGACGCCTCGACCAAGGTGGTCGCGTTCGAGGGACGCATCGTCGTCGTGGGCTTCACCAGCGGCACGATCCCGGCCCCGGCCCTCGGCCACGCCCTCGTGAAGAACTACTCGATCCTCGGGCTGCACTGGGGGCTGTACCTCCAGCGCGACCCGGCCGTCGCGCGCCAGGCGCACGAGGCCCTGTCAGCGTGGGCCGCAGAAGGTCTCGTGAAGCCTGTTGTGTCGCAACGGGTGCCGTTTGCCGACGCGCCGGCTGCCCTGACGCGCCTCGGTGCCGGGGAGACCACGGGGCGCCTGGTTGTCACCGAACCGTGAGCCTGGCTGCGGCCGTAGCCTTCGCGTCGAGGACGTGGGTGACGTAGTAGGCGGCGACCAGGCTCAGGGAAGATCGGGGAGGTCGCGCAGCTCCTGCTCGATGCCTGTGCCGACGACCGACGGGCCACCCGCGATCAGCACGCCCGAGGGGCGCAGGCGCTGGGCCTCGTCACGAGTGACGGAAGGCAGTCGAGTCGGCCCGGTCAGCAGGAGGGGGAGGTAGCCACGCGTCACTGGTCCGAGAGCCAGGGCATCGGGGAAGTTGGCTCCAGAGGCAAGGGCGAACGACCCTGCGCCGTCGGCCCACCGGCTCCGGCTCACCTTCACGGCTGTCGCGTACCGGTCCTGACCGGCAAGTCGCTCGAGGGTGCCCGTCGTGCCCACGATCTCCGACAACTGTGACTCCACGGCACCCGAGACGGCGCCGGTGCCACCGACGATGACGACGCGACTCGGCTTGAGTCGGACGAGCTCTGCACGGGTGCTCGTCGGGAGCGAGTTGGCGGCCGTCAGCAGGACCGGCGCGTACTCGCGAGCCGCGGGCGGTGCCGCGACGAGGCCATCGGGGTAGTCCTCGCCCGAGACCACATAGGCCGTCCTGCTGCCACTGGGGTTCAAGGCCTCGCTCAGCGCCGCCGCCGTCGAGTAGCGGTCGCTCCCGCTGATGCGAACCACCTGGACGGCGTACTTCTTCGCATCCGTGAGGACCGAGTCCGAGATGGCACCGGCCCCACCCACCACATAGAGCCGGTAGCGCTTCATCACCGTCAACGGCTGGATCATCTCGCTCGGGAGACGATCTCGTTTCGTCAAGAAGAGGGGCATCTGGAAGCGTGCAGCCGTTGCGCCCGCGGACAAGGCGTCGGGGAAGGACTCACCGGATGCCAGGATGCCGCCGCTGGACGTCAGGGGTCCGTAGTTGTTCATGATGATGTCCGCAGCTGTGCCGTACCGGTTGGTACCCGACCACCGGACGATGCCGACGGGCATCCGCGGCTGCCACACCTGACGAAGGGTCGGGCCCGGGAACGTGATCTGGTGCAGGCCCGCGCAGCGACTGCTGGCGTTGCTGTCGCACGCTGCCACGAAGCCTGAGGAGGTCGGCCAGAAGAAGGAGGTCTCCGGCGCCTCGAAGGTGACGGAGGTGCCGGTCGGTGGGTACACGACGGCCCGGCAGCCCTGGATCGTGGCGCCCCCGGGCCAGCAGACGAGCACACCTCGCGGTCCGATCGCAGCGCCGACGAGGCGGATCTCGGCGCTCGGCGATGCTGCGAGCCGCAGGGGCCCGTTCGCCGACGTGCGCCAGACCTCGCTCGGCGACTGCGTCCAGTTGTTGTCCGTCGGCATCCGGGTCCAGACCACGGAGCTCCCGTCCACACCGAGCGGGGTGAGTGCGTCCCACTCGGCGCTGGTGGCCGGGCGCTGGTCGACGACGACCACGCCCGAGCCGTCGAACGGGATCCGGACGACTCGGGTGTCCTGGGTGGTCCGGCTGGCCATCACCAAGGACCGTGCATCGCAGACCGGACTCCCCTCGAGGCGTCCCGGAAGGGTCCCCAGTGAGCGAGTGGACCCATCGGTGCTGTGGAGGAGCAGCGCCGTCTCGGTCCTCTCCTCGACTGTGGCCGACGACGCGGTCACCCAACCACCGGGGGCGGCGGAGACCACGCTCACCGTCCCCATCTCGGCAGAACCCGCTGCCGTACCAGTGGCCGAGTACCAGTAGACCGTGGCGTCCGGGAGCCACTGCGACGGGTCTTGGGTGTACCGGGTCGAGATGATCGTGCTTCCGCACACCGAGAGGTTGCGCGGTTGGCTGGTCCCGTCCGGCGGCGGCGCGGCAGGCAGTGTCCGTGTCGACACCGCCCGGCCGTCGTCGCTGATGACATCAAGCCGGCTCTCGTAGGTGAAGTCGGTGCCCGACGCGAACACGGTTCCCGCCGAGGAGTGGCCGATCGGAGTCGACCCGAAGGGAGTCGTGAGGTAGGGCGAGACCGGTTGCGGCGCCGACTGTGACGCGATTGCCGAGCTGCCGGCGGCCAGCGGGCCGATCGCCAGGGTGCCGAGCACGGCCACAGCCGCCCACATCCTGCGCGGTGATCTCATCTGGACGCCCCTCCCCGTCAGGCTTCGGGAGGAACTGTGCCAGCCGCGGGATCGGTTCGTCCCGGAAACGGACCGTTCTCGTCCGGGGTAGCGACCGCTCTCGTGGTGTGCGGCCCTCAGCCGGAGGTGAGCTCGAGCAGGCGTGCGGTGTCCTCGGCGTCGAGGGTGCCGGCGGGCAGGAGGTAGACGCGCTGGCGCCGGCTGCGGAGCGTCACGCCCTCGTCAGCCACGTGGACGGCCCGCAGGTCGGCGGGGTCCAGCTCGTCCGGGTAGCCGGGCACGTGCAGGACTAGGCGGTCCCCGACGAGCGCGGCCCCGACGACGCTGTCCTCGGGGAACAGCGCGCGGGTGCTGGCACGGGCGACGCCGAAGCGGAAGATCGCGGCGACGGCCAGCGCGAGGACGGTGACCACGGCTGCGGCGCGCAGGCGGTCATCGGCCAGCACGACCATGAGGACGCACCCGAGCAGCGCGAGCTGGACGAACGGGTGGCGGACGAGGGCCCGCCGCATCAGGCGCGCTGCCACCTGCTGGACCTCGGGGGTCACCAGCAGGGGCGAGCCGACCTCGGGGTGGGCGGTCCGGAACTCCTGGACCGCGTCGCCGCCGGCACTGCCGGTGAGGAACTCGACGTCGTCCGCGGTGAGGAGCTCCGACGCCGTGACGAAGGCGGGAAGCCGGGAACGGGACCGGACGACCGCGACCCCGTCGACCCGTGCCACGTCCCGGACCGCCCCGGCGGCGAAGTCCAGCGACCCGGTGGCCCGATCCACGACGAACCGGCCCTCACCGTCGTACCCGGACGTGAGCTCGCGCCCGGGGCCGACGACCGCCCGGATCGACTGGTGCAGGCGCAACCGGGACACGACCAGGACCACGGTCGGCGCGAGCACGGCGATGGCGGCGGTGAGGAACTCCGAGTGCGTCGACAACCAGACCACGACGCCGAGCACGGCCGTCACGGCATACCGGAGCGCGATGTTGGCAGGCGGGAAGGTGGCCTTCCACGCCTGGGTGGCCACCGGCCGCACCAGGCTGCCGTCGCACGAGATCGTCAGCGGTGGTCGCGGGGTGTCGACGAACTCGGTCGGGGGCATCAGTCCTGCGGTCCGCCGGCGACGTAGATGACCTGACCGGAGACGAAGCCGGCCTCCTCGGACACGAGGAAGGCGATGGTGGCGGCGATGTCCTCGGGCTGGCCGACCCGCGCGACGGGGATCTCCTTGGCGGAGTGCGCGATGAAGTCCTCGAACGAGACGCCGATGCGCTCGGCCGTCATCTTCGTCATCTCGGTCTGGATGAAGCCCGGGGCGACGGCGTTGGCGGTGACGCCGAACTTGCCCAGCTCGATCGCGAGGGTCTTGGTGAAGCCCTGCAGACCCGCCTTGGCGGCTGCGTAGTTGACCTGGCCGCGGTTGCCCTGGGCGGACGTCGAGGACAGGTTGACGATGCGGCCGAACTTCGCCTCGGTCATGTGCTTCTGGACGGCGCGGGTCATGAGGAACGAGCCGCGGAGGTGCACGTCCATGACGGAGTCCCAGTCCTGCTCGGTCATCTTGAAGAGCAGGTTGTCGCGGGTGATGCCGGCGTTGTTGACGAGGATCGTCGGCCCGCCGAGCTCGTCGACCACCCGCTGGACCGCGGCCTCGACCTGGTCGGCCTTCGCGACGTCGACCCCGACCGCGATGGCTCGTCCGCCGGCCTCGGTGATGGCCGACACCGTCTCGGCACAGGCGGCCTCGTCGAGGTCGAGGACGCCCACGGCGTCCCCCTCTGCAGCCAGCCGCTTGGCGGTGGCTGCGCCGATGCCGCGGGCTGCTCCGGTGACGATCGCGACGCGCTGGGTGGTCATGGAGGTCCTCCAAGGGGTGGGACGGTTCGGACGGGTCTGCGTACGCCCCGCACTCTACTGAGCGGGCGCTTACCGCGCGGAGCGACCGTCTGATGGGCGGCGACGCTCGCTGGTCAGCGCGCGGAGCCGACCTCCGGCACAATGGGCTCGACGCGAGGCCAATGCCGCCCTCACCAGCAGATCGTGCTCCGACCAGCAGCTCCGGTCGAGGGCAGGACAAGAACACGAAGGCGATACATGGAGATCTGGCCCGGCAAGGCCTACCCGCTCGGCGCGACGTACGACGGGACCGGTGTGAACTTCGCCCTGTTCTCCGAGGTCGCCGAGGACGTCGAGCTCTGTCTCGTCGACGACGAAGGCGTGGAGACCCGCCTGTCCCTTCCCGAGGTCGACGGCTTCGTCTGGCACGGGTACATCCCCGGCGTCCAGCCGGGCCAGCGGTACGGCTACCGCGTCCACGGTCCGTACGACCCGGCGAACGGCCATCGCTGCAACCCGGCGAAGCTGCTGCTCGACCCCTACGCGAAGGCGATCGACGGACAGCCGGACGGTGACGAGTCGCTGTTCTCGTACAAGTTCGACGACCCGAGCGACGAGCCGGAGAAGGTCAACACCGACGACAGCCTCGGGCACACCATGCTGTCCGTGGTCATCAACCCGTTCTTCGACTGGGGCCAGGACCGCCTGCCGCGCCACGAGTACCACAACAGCGTCATCTACGAGGCCCACGTCAAGGGCCTCACCGAGACGCACCCCGATATCCCCGAGGAGATCCGCGGCACGTATGCCGGCATCGCCCACCCGGTGATCATCGAGCACCTCAAGCAGCTCGGCATCACGGCCATCGAGCTCATGCCGGTGCACCAGTTCGTCAACGACTTCACCCTGCGCGACAAGGGTCTGTCGAACTACTGGGGCTACAACACGATCGGGTTCCTCGCACCGCACAACGGCTACGCGGCATACGGCACGCGCGGTGAGCAGGTCGCCGAGTTCAAGGGCATGGTCAAGGCGCTGCACGAGGCCGACATCGAGGTCATCCTCGACGTGGTCTACAACCACACCGCCGAGGGCAACCAGCTCGGCCCGACCATCTGCTTCCGCGGCATCGACAACGCGGCCTACTACCGCCTCGTCGACGAGGACAAGGGCCACTACTACGACACCACGGGCACCGGCAACAGCCTGCTCATGCGCCACCCGCACGTGCTCCAGCTCATCATGGACTCGCTGCGCTACTGGGTGACCGAGATGCACGTCGACGGCTTCCGCTTCGACCTCGCAGCGACCCTGGCCCGCCAGTTCCACGAGGTCGACAAGCTGTCGGCGTTCTTCGACCTCGTCCAGCAGGACCCGGTGGTCAGCCAGGTCAAGCTCATCGCCGAGCCCTGGGACGTCGGCGACGGCGGCTACCAGGTCGGCAACTTCCCCCCCCTGTGGACCGAGTGGAACGGCAAGTACCGCGACACCGTCCGCGACTTCTGGCGCGGCGAGAGCGCGACCCTCGGCGAGTTCGCCTCGCGGCTCACCGGCTCCAGCGACCTGTACGAGCACAGCGGTCGCAAGCCCATCGCGTCGATCAACTTCGTCACGGCCCACGACGGCTTCACGCTGCGGGACCTGGTGTCCTACAACGACAAGCACAACGACGCCAACGGCGAGGACGGCAACGACGGCGAGAGCCACAACCGTTCGTGGAACTGCGGTGTCGAGGGTCCGACGGACGACGAGGACGTCAAGGCGTTGCGCCTGCGCCAGCAGCGCAACATGCTCGCCACGCTCCTGCTGTCGCAGGGCGTGCCGATGATCCTGCACGGCGACGAGCTCGGCCGCAGCCAGGGTGGCAACAACAACGGCTACTGCCAGGACAACGAGATCTCGTGGATCGACTGGGACCTCGACCAGGACGAGCTGGACCTGATCGCGTTCACCCAGAAGCTCGTCGAGCTGCGTCGTGACCACCCCGTGTTCCGTCGGCGCCGGTTCTTCGCCGGCTCGGCCGACCACGGTGGCGAGAGCGCCGTCGGCGACATCGCGTGGTTCGAGCCCGGTGGCAACCACATGGACGAGGAGTCCTGGGCCAACGGCTACGCACGTTCGCTGATGGTGTTCCTCAACGGCCAGACCATCCCGGAGCCCGACACCCGCGGCCAGCAGACGCTGGACGACCACTTCCTGGTGATCTTCAACGGTCACCACGACGTCCTGCCGTTCGTCCTGCCCGGCAAGGAGTACGGCGACCACTGGGTCACCGTGCTCGACACCTCCGCCCAGGAGGTGCCGGCGAAGGAGTACAAGCCGGACGCCAAGGTGACCGCCGAAGGGCGTAGCGTCGTCGTCCTCCGGTGTCCTCGGGCGCTTCCCTCCGGATCTCCCGCAGGAGCGGCCATCGCTCGGCGATGATCGCCCCATGAGGGTGCCGAGGACGCACCGATGACGACGACAGTGACCGCTCGATGACGATGCAGGAGACGGGTATGCAGCGCGGGACGCCACCGCACCGGCCGGCGGAGGGTCGGGTGGTGCCCACCGCGACGTACCGCCTGCAGGTCCACGGCGGGTTCACCTTCGACAACGCGGCGGAGCAGGCGAGCTACCTCGACGCCCTGGGCGTCTCGCACGCCTACCTGTCGCCGGTGCTCCAGCCGGCCCCCGGCTCCACGCACGGCTACGACGTGGTCAACCACGACCTGGTCAACGAGGAGGCGGGGGGCGGCACCGAGCTGGCTCGGCTGTCGCGCACGCTGTCGCTCTACGGCCTCGGCGTGATCGTCGACGTGGTCCCCAACCACATGACGACGCCGACGCCCGCCCACCTCAACCGCCAGTGGTGGTCGCTGCTGCGCGACGGCCGCAGCTCCGAGTACGCCCACTGGTTCGACGTGGACTGGGCCGCCGAGGAGGACCGGGTGCTCCTGCCCGTCCTCGGCGGTCCGCTCTCGGCGGCGCTGGACGCCGGTGAGCTGTCGATCGGACACGACGGCGGACACCGCGGCGACGAGACGGTGCTGCGCTACTTCGACCACGAGTTCCCCGTGCGCCCCGGCACCGACCACCTCCCGGTCCAGGAGCTGGTCGAGGCGCAGTGGTACCTGCTCTGCGACTGGCGCGAGGGTACGGCGCGGCTCAACTACCGCCGCTTCTTCGACGTCACCACGCTCGCGGCGGTGCGGGTCGAGGACCCCGAGGTCTTCGACGCCACGCACCGGCTGCTGCTCTACTTCTACCGCTCGGGTTTCGTCGACGGTTTCCGGATCGACCACCCCGACGGCCTCGCCGACCCCGGTGGCTACCTGGACATGCTCGCCGACGCCACGGGCGACGCGTGGGTCGTGGCCGAGAAGATCCTCGAGGGGCACGAGGAGCTGCTGGACTCGTGGCGCTGCGCCGGCACGACCGGGTACGACACCCTCCTGCGGGTGGGCGGCGTCTTCGTCGACCCCGCTGGCAAGGGCCCTTTGACCGACCTGCTGTCGCAGGTGGTCGGGCACCCCGAGCACCTTGACGCCTTGGTCGTCGAGGCCAAGCAGCAGGTCGTCGCCGAGGTGCAGGCCGCCGAGGTCAACCGGCTCATGCGCCTCGTCGAGCAGGTCCTTCCCTGGCACGACCAGGCATCCCTGAAGCGTGCCCTCGGCGCCCTCCTCGTCGCGATGGACCGCTACCGCGCCTACGTCGGCGGTCCGGACGCCGATCCTTCGCAGGCCGGCATCCTCAACGCCGCGGAGTCGCGGGCCATGGCCCTGGTGTCCGGTCCTGACCAGCTCAACGTCAGCGTCATCGCCCAGCTCGCCCGCGGTGGTCGGCTCCCCGAGGCCCACGTGGACACCGAGGCCGCGCAGCAGGAGTTCGTCGTGCGGTTCCAGCAGACCTGTGGCCCGGTGATGGCCAAGGGCATCGAGGACACCACCTTCTACCGCTACGCCCGGCTCACCTCGCTGAACGAGGTGGGCGGGGACCCCGAGCTCGTCGGCATCTCCCCGGAGGAGCTGCACGAGTTCTCGGCGCGCCAGCTCGCCACGTGGCCGACGACGATGACCACCCTCTCGACGCACGACACGAAGCGTTCGGAGGACGTCCGAGCCCGGCTGGCGGTGGTCTCCGAGCTGTCGGCGGAGTGGAAGAACTGGGTGGAGGGGGCTCGCCGCCTCGCGAAGCCGCACCGCGGGAAGAAGCTCGACCCCGCGACCGAGTACTTCCTCCTCCAGACCGCCGTGGGCGCCTGGCCCATCAGCGTCGACCGTCTCCAGGCCTACGCCACCAAGGCGATCCGCGAGGCCAAGCGGCACACGACGTGGACCGACCAGGACGAGGCCTACGAGGCCGACGTGCAGCGCTACGTCGCGGCGCTGCTCGGTCAGCCTGCCCTCGTCAACCACTGCCAGGCCTGGGTGACGCGCACCGCCGCGGCCTCCCGCTCCAACATCCTGGGTCAGAAGCTGCTCCAGCTCGTCGTCCCCGGGATCCCCGACGTCTACCAGGGCACCGAGGTCGTCGACCTGTCGCTGGTGGACCCCGACAACCGCAGACCGGTGGACTACGGGCGGCGAAGGACCCGGCTGGCGCGGCTGGACAAGGGCGAGGCCCCGGCCGACCTCGACGACGAGAAGCTGCTCGTCACCTCCAGGGCGCTGCGGCTGAGGCACCACCACGCCCAGTGGTTCACCGGTCCCGAGGCGACCTACCTCCCCGTGTCCACGACGAGCGAGTATGCCCTGGCCGTCGGTCGTGGTGACCAGACCGGTCTCCAGGTCGTCGCGGTCGTCACGCGGCTGAGCGACAAGCTCGCCTCCCGCGGCGGCTGGGGCGAGGCGCATCTCGCCCTGCCCGAGGGGGAGTGGCACGACCTTTTCACCGGCCGCGCCGTCGTCTCCCACGAGGGCCGCCCGGGCATCCGGCTGGAGCGTCTGCTGGCTGACCTCCCCGTCGCCCTGCTCGTCCGACATGGCACGCTGGGTCGCGATGAAATCGTCTGAGCCCCAGCCCACTTCGCCCGTGCCCACGATCTCCGTCTGGGCCCCCACCGCCACCAGCGTCGAGGTCGAGTTCACCCTCGGGAGCGACGCAACCGCCACCGCGGCGCTGGACCCCCGCGACGGCGGGTGGTGGACGTGGGAGGTCCCCGCGGCAGCGGTGTCCGCTCCCGTGGTGCCCGGCGGCGCGGAGTCGGGTACGGCGCCGTACCCGACCCTGGACTATGGCTTCCGCATCGACGGTGGGGACCTCACCCCCGACCCGCGCTCGGCGCAGCAGCCCCATGGAGTGCACGGCACGAGCCGGTGGTTCGACGCCGGGCGCCACCAGTGGAACGACGCCACCTGGGCAGGGCCGCAGCAGGGAATGGGAGTCCTCGGCGCCGTCGTGTACGAGCTGCACGTCGGCACCTTCACGCCCGAGGGAACGCTCGACTCGGCGCTGGCCCGCCTGCCGCACCTCGTCGAGCTCGGGGTCGACGTCGTGGAGCTCATGCCGCTGGCCGCGTGGCCGGGCCGCTGGAACTGGGGCTACGACGGCGTCGGGCCGTGGGCCGTAGGCGAGGTCTACGGCGGACCTGCTGCGCTGCAGCGCTTCGTCGACGAGTGCCACCGGCTCGGACTCGGCGTCTGCCTCGACGTGGTCTACAACCACCTCGGCCCCGTGGGCAACTACCTGTCGCGGTTCGGGCCCTACTTCTCCGACGCCCACCCCACGCCGTGGGGCGCCGGGTTCAACCTCGACGGCCCGGACAGCGAGCCGGTGCGGCGCTGGATGATCGACAATGCGCTGCGCTGGTTCGACGAGTTCCACGTCGACGCGCTCCGCCTCGACGCCGTGCACGAGCTGCGTGACGACTCGGGCACTCACGTGCTGGCCCAGCTCGCCGACGAAGTGGCCGACCTGGGGCGCCGCCTCGGGCGCCCGCTGCACCTCGTCGCCGAGAGCGACCTCAACGACGCCTTCATGGTCACGCCGACCGCCGACGGTGGTCGCGGCATGGACGCCCAGTGGGACGACGACGTCCACCACGCGCTGCACGTCACGCTGACCGGTGAGACCCAGGGCTACTACGCCGACTTCGCCGGCCGCACCCGGGCGCTGCCCGACGGTGGCCCGCTGGCGGTGCTCGCCAAGACGCTGACCCGTGGGTTCCTCCACGACGGCACGTGGTCCAGCTTCCGTGAGAGCGACTGGGGTGCCCCTGTCGATCGCGAGAAGGTCGACGCCCGCCGGTTCGTCGCCTACCTCCAGACCCATGACCAGGTGGGCAACCGCGCTGTGGGAGAACGCATCTCGGCTCTCGTCAGTGCCTCGCAGCAGGCGGCCGGCGCAGCGCTCTACCTCACGTCCGCCTACACGCCGATGATCTTCATGGGGGAGGAGTGGGCGGCCACGACGCCGTTCCAGTTCTTCACCGACTTCGAGGAGCCGGAGATGGCTCAGGCCGTCACCGAAGGCCGTCGTCGCGAGTTCGAGTCGCACGGCTGGGCGGCGCACGACGTGCCCGACCCGCAGGCCGAGACGACCTACCGTCGGTCCCAGCTGCGGTGGGACGAGGTCGACGACCCGGAGCACGCGCGGATGCTGGCGTGGTACCGCGACCTGATCGCGTTGCGCCGCAAGGAGTTCGAGCTCCACGACGGCCGGCTCGACCTCGTCGACGTCACGTTCGACGAGCGTGGGCAGTGGCTGGTCATGGAGCGCGGGCCGTTCCGCACGGTCGCCAACTTCTCGGACTCGCGATGGACCGTGCCGCTGGACGGCGAGCCGACCGAGGTGCTCCTCGCGTGGGAGCCCGGCCAGACCAAGCTCAAGGAGGGTTCGGTGCACCTGCCGCCGCGCACCGCCGCGGTCGTGCGCGTCGGCTGACCCCGCGGCATACCCCGGTCCTTGAGTGGTCCGACGTGTCCTGGTCCGTCAGATCACTCAAAGACCCGCGGGTACGGCGTCGTCAGACGGGGAGCTCGTAGGTGACCAGGTCCGTCTGCCGGGCCAGGCGGTCGTAGGTCGAGCGGGCGCGGGCGTTGCTCTCGCGGGTGATCCAGCGGACCTGGCTCCACCCACGCTGCCGTGACACCTCCTGGAGGGCGGCGAGGAGCGCGTCGACGGCTCCCGTCCCACGAGCGGCGGGAGCCACGTAGAGGTCGTCGAGAAAGCACGCGGTCGCGGCGGCGAGCGGACGCACGAAGGGCCGGAAGTGAGCCATACCAACGGGATCCGCACCCGGCGCGGCGCGCACGACGAGGCCCTCGAGCTCGTGGTCGGGGTCGTTCAGCCAGGACCAGATGATCGGCGAGACGCGGTCGGGGTCGGTGACCTCGTAGAAGTCGAGGTAGCCGCGGTGCAGCTGCGACCACGCCTCGTGGTCGTCGGCGCGCAGGGTGTCGACGACCCAGCTCGAGGCGTCGCGGTCCGCCATCAGGACTTCTTCACCCGGACCATGCCCTCCTGGGCCACGGTGGCGACCAGGGTGCCGTCGGCGCTGAACATCCGGCCGATCCCCAGCCCGCGGCCGCCGGAGGCCGACGGTGACTCCTGCGCGTAGAGGATCCAGTCGTCGACGTCCACGGGACGGTGGAACCACATGGCGTGGTCCAAGCTGGCGGGGCGCAGGCGGCGGTCGCTCCACGCGAGGCCGTGGCGGCGGATGACGGACTCGAGCAACGTGTAGTCGGAGGCGTACGCCAGGACGGCGGCGTGGACGAGCGGGTCGTCGGGCAGCTCGCCGATCGCCTTCAGCCAGACGCTCTGGTGGGCGGCCAGCTCGGGACCGGGCGCGGCGAAGACGTCGCCCTCGACGTGGCGGTGCTCCACCGGCCGGTTGAGCAGGTGCCGCGCGGCCGGGTGGTCGACCGCGCCGAACAGATCCTGCAGCGACGGCAGCGTGTCGGGCCCGGGCACCTGCGGCATCGGGTCCTGGTGGTCCAGGCCGTCGGCCTGCTCCTGGAACGACGTGATCATGGACAGGATCGGCAGGCCGTCCTGGATGGCGTGGACCCGGCGCGTCGAGAAGGACCGGCCGTCGCGCATCCGCTCCACCGCGAACCGGATCGGCTTGGTGTCGTCACCGGGCCGCATGAAGTAGCCGTGCAGCGAGTGGATGTGGCGCGGGCCGTCGCCGTCGTCGATGTCGGCCACGGTGCGTCCGGCAGCCATGACGCACTGCGCGAGGACCTGTCCGCCGAAGACGCGGCCGTGCGGCGTCTTCTGGCTGCGGCCGAGGAACACCGAGGCCCCCGACTCCCCGAGGTCCGTGGACTCGGCGCCGTCGACGCCCTCGACGGTGATGCGCGCCGTGCCGAGCTCCTCGAGGTCGAGGGTCGCGAGCAGGTCGGCGAGGGGTTCTGCGGGCACGGTGCGGTCGTCGGTCACAGCGAAAGCCTAGGGGTCGGGTCGTGGGCGGCTCGAGGGCGTTCCGGCCCGACGCCCGGGGTCACGCCACTAGCGGAGAGCGCCGGCTCCTCGCGGGTCGGCCGGTGAGGGCGTCCTCCCAGGCCAGGGCGATCCGGTCGACGGCGTCGGCCACCACCTCGGGGGCGTGCCCCGTGAACGGGATCCGCAGGAAGCGCTCCATCCCGCCGTCCACGGCGAACTGCGACCCGGGAGCGAGCACCACGCCGCGCTGGTCGGCGGCCACGGTGAGCGGTGTCGACAGCGCCTCGGGGAGCTCGGCCCACAGGCACAGCCCGCCGCGCGGCACGGTGAACCTCCACTGCGGCAGGCGCGTCCGCAGCGCACCGACGAGGGCGTCGCGGGTGGTGACGATCGCCTCGCGTCGGGCCGGGAGCATCGTGTCGCGGTGGCGCAGCAGGTCGAGCAGGACGAGCTGCTCCATCACCGGGCTGCCGAGGTCGAGGGTGAGCCGTGCGGTGACCAGCGCCGGCACGAGGTCGCGCGGCGCGCGAAGCCAGCCCACCCGCAGCCCGCCCCAGAACGTCTTGCTCGCGCCGCCGACGGTCACGGTGCCGGCGTGGTGCGCCCCGAGCGGGGTGGGCATGGCCATGTCCGGGTCGTGGGCGAGCTCCACGAGGGTCTCGTCGACGATCGCCACCGTGCGCGTCTGCGCCAGGGCGCGACCCAGCCGTGCCCGCTGATCCTCGGGCATCAGGGCGCCGGTGGGGTTGTGGAAGTCGGGGACGAGGTATGCCGCCCGCGGTGCGGTCTGCCGCAGCGTCGCCTCCGCGGTGTCCACGTCCCAGCCCTCGGCCCCCATCGGCAGCGCCACCGGCCGGGCGCCGGAACGGCTGAGCGTCTCGATCGCGTTGGGGTAGGTCGGGCTCTCGAGGAGCACGCGGTCGCCGGGGGAGAGGACGGCGCGCGCCGCGATGGCGATCCCGGCGAGCGCCCCGCTGGTGACCATGACCTGCTCAGGGTCGGTGGGCAGGCCGCGGGCGGTGAAGTCGGCCGCCAGCACCTCGCGCAGGGCCGGCAGCCCGAGCGGGTGGTAGCCGGTCCCGGTGAGGTAGCGGGGGAGCTGTTCGAGGGCTCGCTCGTAGGCGGCGACGGTGCCGGGCGGGGCGCTCATCGAAGCGCAGGTCAGGTCGATGACCGGGCCGTCGAGCCGGTCGGAGGTGGGCTGCAGGCCTCCGCCCTGGCGACGGCCGGTGGCTGCACCGGGCAGCACCGCGACGCTGCCGGACCCCTGCCGGGACTCGAGGTAGCCGCGGTCGCGCAGCTCGGCATACGCGCGGCTCACCGTGGTGCGGCTGACACCCAGGGCGGTGGTGAGGTCGCGTTCGCTGGGCAGACGGGTGCCGGACGGGATCCGGCCGTCGGCGACGAGCAGTCGCAGTGCGTCGGCGAGGCCGCGGTAGGCCGGGGTGGTGTCCAGGGCTGCACCGAGCAGCGGGCGCAGCCGGGCGGCGGACATCGCGCGAGGTGACATGCAGACCACTTTGGCACGATTGGCTATCGAAAAACAGGCCACTGGACGTCAGGATGGGGTCCATGACCCGCACCACCCTCACCCCGATGACGCCGTTGCAGCAGCTGCGGGCCGGCCGCACCACCCGCCGCCTCGTGCAGCTGCTCGCCGGGCTGACGCTCTACGGCGTCTCGATGGGCATGCTCATCCGTGCCGGCCTCGGCCTGGACCCGTGGGACGTGTTCCACTTCGGCATCGCCAGCCACCTGCCGCTCAGCTTCGGCACGGTGACGATCATCGTCGGGGCGGCGGTCCTGCTGCTGTGGATCCCGCTGCGCCAGATGCCCGGCCTCGGCACCATCGCGAACGTCATCGTCATCGGGCTGGTGACCGACGCGACGCTGTGGCTGCTCGACCGGCCGTCGGCCATGGTGCTGCGCGTGCTGCTCCTCGGCGGCGGCATCCTGCTCAACGGCCTGGCCGGTGCGCTGTACATCGGGAGCCAGTTCGGCCCCGGTCCGCGCGACGGCCTGATGACGGGGCTGGTGCGTCGCACCGGCCGCAGCATCCGGCTGGTCCGCACCTCCATCGAGCTCACCGTGCTGCTCATCGGCTTCGCCCTCGGCGGGGTCGTCGGCGTCGGGACCGTGCTCTACGCCGTGCTCATCGGCCCGACCGTGCAGCTCTTCCTGCCGCTGTTCACCGTCCCGATCGAGGCCCCGACGCCCCGCCCGACAGAGGGCGCCGACGCTGCCCCCGCGGACACGATCTCAGGCCTCTAGAGCCAGGACGAAGGGGAGGACGCCGGGGGCGCCGGCGCGACGCAGCTCCTGGGCCGCGACGGTGAGCGTCCAGCGTGACGACGCGAGGTCGTCGACGAGCAGCACCGGACCGGAGAGCCGCGCCAGGGCCTCGCGCTGGGTCGCCGAGGGGGCCAGGCGCCCCCAGACCCCTGCGAGCCGGAACGCGCTGTTGCCACCGGACTCCCCGGTCGGTCCTCCCTCGACGAGGTCCATCGGCCCGAGCCACTCCAACCGCCCCATCTCGGCCAGCCCCCGCGCCACCGACTCGACGAGCTGAGGACGGCGCCGGGACGGGATCGACGCGACGGCGACAGGGCGGTCGGACCAACCCCAGTCACGCAGGATCGGGACGCACGCGCGCAGCAGCTCGGCCGGGGCGGGACCGTCCTCGGCCCGCAGGAGGGTGCGCAGCTGCTGGCCCCACCCGAGGTCGGTGAGGCGGGCGACGGCGCGGCCCGGCGCCATACCCTCGTCGGGGCCGATCTTGCCCTTGAGGGGCACCCCGAGGCGGTCCATCCCAGACGGCCACTGGGCCCGCGGCTCGAGCTCGACGCCGGCGCGTTCGAGGCGACCACGGGCGGTCGTCACGGCGGTGTCGGGGATCTCGGTCGGGAACCACACGCCGGCGCACGAGTCGCAGCGGCCGCACCGCACGGCGGTGTCGTCGTCGAGCGACTCCTGGAGGAATGCCATCCGGCACTCGCCGGTCTTCTCGTAGGACACCATGAGGTCCTGCTCGCGAACCCTGGCGGCGCTGACCCGTTCGTAGCGCTCGGCGTCGTAGGTCCACGGGACACCCGTCGACATCCACCCGCCGGGCACGCGCTGCACGGCGCCGTCGACGTCGAGCACCTTGAGCAGCAGCTCGAGGCGGGTGCGACGGATGTCGACGGCGGTCTCGAGGGCAGCAGTGGAGAGCGCCTTCTGCGACCCGGCCAGCGTGGTCAGCACGGCATCCGCCTGCTCCTGGCGCGGCATCGAGGCCGACGCGAAGTAGGCCCAGATGTCCTTGTCCTCCGGACCGGGCAGCAGCAGCACGTCGGCGCGCTCGGTGGCACGACCGGCACGACCGACCTGCTGGTAGTAGGCGACCGGCGACGAGGGAGCACCCAGGTGCAGGACGAACCCGAGGTCGGGCTTGTCGAACCCCATGCCCAGCGCACTGGTCGCGACCAGCGCCTTGACCTGGTTGTCGCGCAGCATCGCCTCGAGGCGCTCGCGGTCGGCCGGGTCGGTGCGCCCGGTGTAGGCCCGGACCTCGTGACCGGCCTCGCGCAGGGCGACGGCGATGTCCTCGGCGGCCGAGACGGTGAGGGCGTAGACGATGCCGCTGCCGGGGAGGGTGTCGAGGTGGGCCAGCAGCCAGGCAAGGCGCTGCTCGGGGGAGGTGAGCTTCATGACGCCGAGGCGCAGCGACTCGCGGGCGAGCCCGCCACGCAGCGTCATGACGTCGTGGCCGCCGGCTCCGAGCTGCTCGACGACGTCGGTGACCACCCGGGCGTTGGCCGTGGCGGTCGTCGCCAGCACCGGGGTGTCGGACGGCAGCGTGGTGAGCAGGTCGCGGATGCGGCGGTAGTCGGGGCGGAAGTCGTGCCCCCAGTCGGAGACGCAGTGCGCCTCGTCGACGACGAGCAGGCCGCAGCGGCGGGCGAGGTCGGGGAGCTGCTCGTCGCGGAACCTCGGGTTGTTGAGGCGCTCGGGGCTGACGAGCAGGACGTCGACCTCGTCGGCAGCCAGGGCGGCCGAGACCCGGCCCCACTCCTCGGCGTTGGCGGAGTTCATCGTCACCGCGCGGATCCCGGCACGCTCGGCCGCGGCGATCTGGTCGCGCATCAGGGCCAGCAGCGGGGAGACGATGACGGTCGGCCCGGCCCCCTGCTCACGACGCAGCGCGGTCGAGACGAAGTAGACCGCGGACTTGCCCCAGCCCGTGCGCTGGACGACGAGGACGCGACGACGGTCCCCGACGAGGGCCTGGACGGCCTCGAACTGCCCGTCCCGGAAGTCGACGTCGTCACGGCCGACGAGCCTGCGCAGCACCCCCGTGGCGAGGGTGTGCAGGTCGGTGGCCGCAGCGGTCGTCTCCATGGTGACCACCGTATGCCGCGTGGCCGACACCCCTGACAGGATGGGCGCCATGGTGGACCAGACGACGGGCGGGGCGACGAGCGAGGGGACCGGCGCGCAGCCGGACGCGGCGGGCGACGTGCACGACGGTCCGACCCCCGCGCTGCCCGACCGCTACTGCGTCAACGTGCCGCTGCGGTGGAGCGACATGGACGCCTACGGCCACGTCAACAACGTGCAGTTCCTGCGGCTGCTCGAGGACGCGCGCGTCATTGGCTTCGAGGAGTGGTTCGGCCAGGACCGGTCGGTGCTCGCCGAGGGCATCCTCGTCGCGCGTCATGAGATCGAGTACCTCGCCCCGCTGTTGTTCCGCGTCCCGCCGATCGTCGTGCAGATGTGGGCGACCAAGATCGGTGGCGCAGGCTTCGACCTGGCCTACGAGGTGCGTGACGGCCTCGCGCCGGAGGACACCGTCTACGCCCGCGCCGAGACGACCCTGGTCCTCTACGACTTCGCGACGTCCACCCCACGGCGGATGGCCCCGGACCTCAAGGCCCTGCTCGAGGAGCACGCCGGCGACCCGGTCCCGTTCCGCTGGCGGAGGCGCTGATGGAGCTGCGCTTCCCCGACGCGCAGGGACTCGACGACCTGCGCACCTACGTCGCCCGGGCCAAGGCCGCGGACGACGACGGCGCCATCCGCCTCCAGGCCCTCGGCACCACACTGGCCGCGTACGTCGGGGTGCTCCCCGGCAGCGGCCTGATGGGTGAGGGTGCCGTGATCGGCCTGCGCACCATGCCGCTGGCCGAGCCCGCGCAGGTGGACACCACGGTGTCCCTGGCGTCGGTCACCGACCGCCTGGCCCGCGAGGGTGGCGCGACCCTGTCACTGCCGCCCACCACCGTCAGCGTCGGCTGGGCCGCCATGGCACCCCCGCGCTCCGGCTGGGAGCGGGTCGGCGCGATCACCGCGGAGGACGTGTATGCCGTGGCCCGCGAGGGCATCGCGGAGGTCGCCTCAGGTGCCCCGGCCGACGCCGGCGGCCAGGCGGTGACGGCACTGCGTCGGCACGTCTGGGGACGGTCCACCACGACGAACCCGCCGGTGCCTGCGGGCGGTGCCTTCGCGGCGTACGCCCTCGGCTTCGCCGCCCCCGGCACGGACGTGACGGTGTGGACGCACGGTCGCTGGACGCGCTTGTCGACCCCTGCCGGGCACGTCCTCATCCGCTGAGCGACAGCCCCACTGGGCAACTCGCCCGGAGGCCGCACCAGCGTCCAACCCGGCGTCACACCCTGAGCGAGGTCAGTGCGCCCAGGGCGGTGGCGGCCACGCGGCGGAGGGCTCCCGGGTGCCCCCGGAGCCGAACCTGGCCCAGGAGCTGCGCCGGGCGCGGAGCCGGGCCACGAGCTGGCGCTGTCGGCGGAGCAGTGGCGCGACGTCAGGGTTGACCGAGAGCGCACCGTCGACCGTGACCAGCAGCGGCGCCCGCTGCAGCTCGGTCCTGACCACGGCGAGCTCGGCCATCAGCTCACGCACCGACATCGCCGCGGTGTCGTGTCCCCCCGATACCTGCTCGACCATGAGCCCACCCACCTCACGCGCGGGCCCGACGGTCCCTGCGGGGCCCTGTCCCCATGCTAGGACGGCATCGGCGCAGGTCAAGGGCCGCAGGGACGGTGAACCGCCCTCGACCGGCCACCGACACCACCTCGTCACAGGGTCGGGAACAACCGGGCGCCCGAGCCATCCGCCTCGGCCATGACGGAGGCCCGGCCGACCAGCAGCGGATCGGGCCGGCCGACCACCGTGTCGTCCTTGCTGGGGTAGTCCAGGCCGGCGAGGAGCACCCGCATCGCCTCGAGCCGCGCCCGCTTCTTGTCGTTGCTGTTGACCACCGTCCACGGGCTGTCGGCGGTGTCGGTGTAGAAGAACATCGCCTCCTTGGCCTCGGTGTAGGCGTCCCACTTGTCGAGGCTCGCGAGGTCGGTGGGGGACAGCTTCCACTGGCGGACCGGGTCGGTGCGGCGGGCCTGGAAGCGCCGGGCCTGCTCGTCCTGGCTGACCGAGAACCAGAGCTTGACGAGGTGGATCCCCGAGTCCACGAGCATCCGCTCGAAGTCGGGGCACTGCCGCATGAAGGACAGGTACTGCACCGGGCTGCAGTACCCCATGACGCGCTCGACGCCCGCACGGTTGTACCAGGAGCGGTCCATGAGGACGATCTCGCCGCCGCTGGGCAGGTGCGCGATGTACCGCTGGAAGTACCACTGGGTCGTCTCGACCTCGGTCGGCTTCTCCAGGGCGACGATCCGCGCGCCGCGAGGGTTGAGGTGCTCGGTGAAGCGCTTGATCGCGCCGCCCTTGCCCGCGGCGTCGCGGCCCTCGAAGAGCACGAGGACCCGTGCACCGGACTCCTTGACCCCGAGCTGAAGCTTGAGCAGCTCGACCTGCAGGGCGCGCTTGGTGCGTTCGTACTCCTGTCGCCCCATCTTCGTGTCGTAGGGGTACCCGGTGTGCCACGAGGCGGCTGTGTCGAAGGTTGCCCCCGGCGGAGGATCGGCGCCGGGCGAGCCGACCTCGGGACCGCCCCCGTCACTGTCCCCGTCACTGCCCTCGTCGTCCCCGAGCAGCTCCTCGAGCTCATCGACCTCCTGGGCGTAGTCGACGACGACCGACCTTCGCTGGGCCGGACGGGCCGGACGGGCCGGACGGGCCGGGTCATCGGGTGCCATGGGTCCTCCTGGTGGTCGGGACGCGTTCGCGCCCTGACCACCGTCGCCGTCCGGTCGCGCCGGCGGCAGGGCCCAACGTCCTGCGGTCAGGACCTGATCCGGCGCCCCGCCGGCACCACGAGGGCGGACACGACGCACAGGCCCAACCACATCGTCACGAACACCGGGACGTCCTGGCCCGCGACCGTGTGCAGGGCGGCGAACACGGCACCTGCGGCCGCGATGCCGAGCACCGAGCCCAGCACGTCCGACAGCTGGAGCGAGGACGACGTGGAGCCGTGGTCGGCGGCCTCGGTGAGCGTCAGGGACAGCACCGACAGGCTGGCGGTGCCGAGCCCCATACCGGTGCCGCAGGCCACCAGCGCGAGGGCGATGAGGTAGGGGTTCCAGCCGAAGTGGGTGATGGCCACGACGCCGACCAGTCCGGCGGTGAGCAGCGCCCCACCCACCGAGACGAGCTGGTCGCGGCGACCCGCCCACCGGTCGCGACCCTGGATCCACGACCCCGTCGACCAGCCGAGCGAGCCGACCGCGAGAACCGCGCCGGCGGCGCCGAGGGACAGTCCTCGCTCGTTGACGAGCATCAGCGGGATGTAGGTGATGGTGCCGAAGAACGAGCAGGTGAGCAGGAAGCGCGCGACCATCACCGACGGCAGGCCGCGACGCATGACCCACGTGCCGGAGGGCAGGAGCAGGGGAGCAGTCGCCGCGAGTCCGGCAGCACCGACGAGGGCCACCACGGTCTTGGTGGACCAGGCGAACTCGAGCTCGTGGGTGCCCCACTGCAGCGCCCCGGCGGACGCCGCGATGAGCAGGCCCAACCATGCCGCCCGGACGTGCTGGCGGTGGTCGCGGCTCGAGGCGTCGACCCCCTCGTCGGCAGCCGCGATCTGCCCGCTGCGGGCCAGCACGGCGATCAGTGCGACGACGACCGGGGCCACGACGAGCCAGAACACCCAGCGCCACGAGAACGTCGTGGTCACCCAGGCCGCGATCGGCGGACCGAGCAGCGACGGCAGCACCCATGCCGCCGAGATGACGCTGAACACCTTGGGGCGCAACGACTCCGGGTAGGCACGACCGATCACGACGTAGCCCGCGACGATGATCAGCCCGGCGCCGAGGCCGGCCACACCACGACCCACGAGGAACAGCCCGAACGCGCTGGACGAACCGCACAGGGCGCAGCCCGCGCCGAACAGCAGCTGTCCCGCGTACAGCGAGGGCAGGGGACCGGACCGCTCGGCCCACACCCCGGCCAGCACGATGCCGAGCAGCTGGGTGGTGAGCATCACCGAGAACGCCAGGCCGTAGGACCGCACCGCGTCGAGCTCGCGGGCCGCATCGGGCATCGCGGTCGAGACGGCCATGCCCTCGAAGGCGATGACGGTGATGAGGGCGACCAGTGCCAGCGACAGCAGCGCGTAGCTGGACGAGAAGACACCTTCGCGCGACGGCGCCACCCCCGTGGGTGGGCTGCCGGCGGTGTCCACCTGCTCCGGTGCAGGGGGCGGCGTGGGCGAGCTCACCGACCCAACGCTACGCCGCGGGGAACGGCCGTCGTCGATGCACCCAGTGACGGCAGGTCAGGACCCCATGGCCGAGAGCCACTGGGCGGCGCCGTGGATCTGAGCGGTGGCAGCCCAGCCCCGGGCCCCACCTTGCGCGGCTCCAGCTGCCGCGGCCCGGACGTAGTCGAGCTTCGACGGCTTGTTGGACGACTCCTCGAAGACCCGGAGGCTGAGGGGCAGGACCTTGTCCACCGCGACGGCGGCCGCGGCGTCCTTGTCGTCAGCCAGGTTGGAGAACATCACCCCGATCATCCACTTGCGGTTCATGACGTCGGGGTCGAGGAACTCCAGCAGTGCCCCATCGCCGTAGCGCTCGCGGACCGCGTTGTCGACGCACTCGAACCAGGCGGGGTGGAGGCGGCGCAGCACCTTCTCCACCTGTGGTTTGTCGAGGTGCTCGAGGATCGGGTCGAACTGGTGGTCCCAGCAGGTCACGGCCACGCAGGCCGAGTCGCTCACGGTGAGCCCGTAGATCGGTACCCACGCGTCCCTCATGGGGACCTTGACCTCGACGTAGGACGCGGTCTCGCGTCAGGACAGGGGTGCGCCGCGATCTGCCAGGACCTCGGCAAGGGTGTCGATGCGGTCGGAGACGATGCCGTCCACCCCGAGGTCGAACAACCGGTGCATCTCGACGGCGTCGTCGATGGTCCAGACGTGCAGGTGCTTGCCCATGGAGTGGAGGCGTTCGACCAGCCCGGGGGTGACGAGGTCGAGCCGTCGACCACCCACGACATGACCCGTCGGGACCTGCAGGACCGGTGCGGGAGAACGCATCCAGTCCGCGACGAAGGCCGGCGTGAGGCGCAGGGCGGCCACCTCGGAGGGCCCGGCCGCGGTTGCCACCGCCGGCCCGAGCAGGGCGCGCACCGCGCGCAGGCGACTGCGCGAGAAGGAGCCGATGCAGACCCGGTCCTGGGCGCGGTGCGCCCGAACGACCGCCGCCAGCGGCTCGATCGCCCCCTGCGCCTTGACGTCGATGTTGACGCGGACGTCGGGGAGCTCCTCGAGCAGCTCGGACAGGAGCGGGATCGGCTCGGTGCCGTTCACGCGGGCGGTGCGCACCGCGGCATACGGGAGGTCCGCGACGGCACCCCGGGCATCGGTGACGCGGTCGAGGACGTGGTCGTGGAACGCCAGCAGCCGGCCGTCGCGGGTGGCGTGGACGTCGGTCTCGAGGTAGCGGTAGCCGAGGTCGACGGCGTGCCGGAACGCCGACAGCGTGTTCTCGAGGTGGAGGTTCGCCTCGACCTTGGCGCCGCCGCGGTGGGCCAACCCGATCGGGGTCGGCGTGTCGAAGTAGGCGAAGTCGGACGCTCTCACCCGTCCAGTCTTCCTGTTCTTCGCGCAGAACGCCGGTTGCGCGGTGAACCGCGGGACGACAACCCGCGGTGTGCCGCGCAACCGGCGTTTCGTGGTGCGGCTGGGGTCAGAGCGAGGCCCAGACCGTCGTGTCGGTCGGCACCGCGCCGTCGTCGGTGAGCGGACCCGACGCCACGAGGACGGTGACGCCCTCGGGGAGCTGCACCGGCTCGCTGCCGAGGTTGGCGACCACGAGGGTGGTGGCGTCGTCGGCGTCGCCGGAGCCGGTGTTGACGAGGGCGACGACGTCGTCGCCGAACCCGTCGACGGCCTCGAGGCCACCGGTGCCGAGCGCGCGCTCGCGGCGGGTGCGCAGCAGGGTGCGGTAGAGCTCGAGGGTCGACCCCTCCACACCGTCCTGCTGGTCGACGGCGTACTCGCCGTAGACCTCGGGCTGGGGCAGCCACGTCTGGTCGGACGGGCCGAACCCGAACGCCGGGGCGTCCTTCTCCCACGGGATCGGGACGCGGCAGCCGTCGCGCCCGATCTCCTCGCCCTTCGTGCGGATGAAGGTCGGGTCCTGGCGGAACTCGCCCGGCATGTCGGTCGACTCGGGCAGGCCGAGCTCCTCCGCCTGGTAGAGGTAGGCGCCACCGGGCAGCGACAGCATGAGTGCGGTAGCGGCACGGGCGCGCTTCAGGCCGAGGGCACGGTCGGGCTGCGGGTCGGTGGCGCTGATGCCGTTGGGCTGGCGCTCGCCGACGGGCAGGCCGAGGCGCGACGCGTGGCGCACGACGTCGTGGTTGGACAGCACCCAGGTGCTCGGGGCGCCGACGGAGTCCGCGGCCTCGAGGGAGGAGGCGATGGTGCTGCGCAGGTCCTCGGCGGTCCACTGGGCCTTGAGGAAGTCGAAGTTGAACGCCTGGTGCATCTCGTCGGGGCGCACGTAGCGCACCGCGCGCTCCTGCGGGCGGACCCAGGCCTCGGCGCACAGGATGCGGTCCGGGGTGCCGTAGGAGTCCAGGACCTTGCGCCAGCGGCGGTACACGTCGTGGACCGCGTCCTGGTCCCACATCGGCGGGACGGGGGAGCCGGGCTTGAGCTCACCGTCGAGCAGGTGCTGCTCCACGTCGTAGTCCGGCAGACCCGGCTCCTTGATGAGGCCGTGGGCGACGTCGACCCGGAAGCCGTCGATACCGCGGTCGAGCCAGAAGCGCAGGATCGACTCGAACTCGTCGCCGACCTCGGGGTTGTCCCAGTCGAAGTCGGGCTGCTTGGTGTCGAACAGGTGCAGGTACCACTGGCCGGGGGTGCCGTCGGGCTCGGTGACGCGCGTCCAGCCGTCGCCGCCGAAGACCGAGCGCCAGTCGTTCGGGGGCAGCTCGCCGTGCTCGCCCTTGCCGTCCCGGAAGATGTACCGCGCCCGCTCGGGGCTTCCGGGTCCGGCGGCCAGCGCGGCCTGGAACCACACGTGCTCGTCGCTGCTGTGGTTGGGGACGAGGTCGACGATGATCTTGAGCCCGAGGTCGTGGGCCTTGGCGACGAGCTCGTCGGCGTCGGCGAGGGTGCCGAACAGCGGGTCGATGTCGCGGTAGTCGGCGACGTCGTACCCGGCGTCGGCCTGGGGCGAGGTGTAGAAGGGGCTGAACCAGATCGCGTCCACGCCGAGCGCCTTGAGGTAGGGCAGGCGGGCGGTCACGCCGGGCAGGTCGCCGATGCCGTCACCGTCGCCGTCGGCCCAGGAGCGCGGGTAGATCTGGTAGATCACCGCGTGGCGCCACCAGGCGGCGTCGGCCGAGTCGGCCGGGTGGAGGAGGTGGGTCAGGTGCGTTGCGCCGGAGGTGGCGTCGGAGGTCACGTCGGACGTCGTGGAGAGGGTGTCAGTCACGGGAAACCATGGTGAGGCATCAGTGCCCGTGGACGAAACCGGGTTCTGCCCGTCTTGCCCTGTGGGCGGGTGCCGAGCACCTGCCCTGCCCGTGTGCCGCGGTGCCGCCACCGCGGCACGGGCGAGTCCGCTGCGTCAGTCCTCGTCGAGGCTGTTCACGAGGCTGAACGCGGCACGCTCGAGGTAGTCGCGCAGCAGCAGGTCGTTCGCCGGCGGCAGGTCGAGGGTGTCGACGGCGGCCATCATGTGCAGCAGCCAGCGGTCCCGCTGGGCGGGAGTGACCTTGAACGGGTGGTGGCGCATCCGCAGCCGGGGGTGCCCGCGCTGCTCGGAGTAGGTCGTCGGCCCGCCCCAGTACTGCTCGAGGAACAGGCGCAGCCGGTCCTCGGCGGGTCCGAGGTCCTGCTCGGGGTAGAGCGCACGCAGGGCGGGGTCGTCCGCGACCCCGCGGTAGAACTCGTGGACGAGCTTGCGGAAGGTCTCGTGCCCGCCGACCTCGTCGAAGAAGCTGCCGAACTGCCCGGTGGTGCTCACGTCGTGCCCCCCGCCGGCCCGAACGGCGTCATGACCGGGGCCTTGATGTGGTGCTCGTCGAAGGCGGCCTTGACGCGCTCGCGGATCTCGCGGGAGACGCCGTACTGCTGCTCCGGCGCGGTCTTGGCGATGATCCGGATCGTGACGACGTTGCCGGTGATGGACTCGACGCCGACGACGTTCGGCTCCTCCAGGAGGACCTCCTGCATCGACGGGTCCTGGTCCATCTCGTGGACGACACCGCGGATGACGGAGATGGCCCGCTCGATGTTCTCGGCGTAGGAGACCGGCAGGTCGACGATGGCCGTGGACCAGCCCTGGCTCTTGTTGCCGATGCGGATGATCTCGCCGTTGCGGATGTACCAGACCACACCGCTGGCGTCCCGCAGCCGGGTGATCCGCAGCGAGACCTCCTCGACCGTGCCGATGGCCTCACCGGTGTCGATGATGTCGCCGACGCCGTACTGGTCCTCGAGGATCATGAAGATCCCGGAGAGGAAGTCCTTGACGAGGCTCTGCGCACCGAAGCCGAGGGCCACACCACCGACGCCGGCGGTGGCGAGCACCGGTGCGAGGTCGATGCCGAGCTCGGCCATCACCGTGAGGATCGCGACCAGGGCCACGACGAAGGTGACCATGCTGCGCAGCAGCGACCCCATCGTCAGCGTGCGCTGGCGGTGGCGCTCACGGTCGATCCCTGCGACGTTGGCCAGGGCGTTGCCCGCGCGCCCGACCCGACCGGGCTCCTGCGACCGCCGCGCGTCCGACTTGGCGAGCGTCACCTTGACGACGCGGCCGATCGAGCGCAGCAGCACCCACCGCAGGACGACCGCGCCGAGGACGATGAGGACGATCCGCAGGGGGACCCCGCGGAACCAGTCCCACACGCCGTCCGGCGTGAGCGAGGTGAGGGTGCCCAGGAACGACTCAGGCATTCGCGTCCCGGGACTGGGCCCGCAGGGCACGGGCCACGCCGTCGCGGTTCTCGGCCACGAGGCGCAGCAGGCCCGCGGGGGCGTCGGGGTGGGTGTCCAGCCAGCCCTGCGACGCGTCCAGCAGATCCTGGTCGGCGAGGACGGTGGGGTAGTAGGTCACCAGGATCGACTCGGCGATGGCGTGCGTCCGCGACTCCCAGATGCCGAGCAGGCTGTCGTGGTACGCCTGCACGTAGGGGCGCAGCAGCTCGGCGTCGAGGGCCTGGGTGAACCCGAGGCCGATCGCCTCGACGACGGAGTTCGGCAGGGAGGTGTCCTCCACGCCGGCCTGCCACGCCTCGGCCTTGACCTCTGCCGTCGGCCGGGCGGCCAGCGCCCGGGCGGCCCGCTCGCGACCCGTCGAGGTGTTGTCGCGCTCGCGCTCAGCGTCGATCTCGGCCTCGGTGGCGTCGCCGGCGGCCGCGAGGGCGGTCAGCAGCATCCAGCGCATCTCGGTGTCGACCGCGAGGCCGTCAAGGGTGCGGGTGCCGTCGAGCAGGCCACGCAGGAAGGTGGCGTCCTCACCGCCGCGCTGCACGGCGGCATACGCGGTCAGCAGCTGGAGCTGGGCGTCGCTGGCCGGCTCCGCGGACTCGGCCAGCTGTCGCAGCCCGGCCGAGACGGTGGCCAGGGCCTCGTCGCGGTGGTCGGCCGCGACGTACAGGCGCGCCGCGCTCTGCAGCTGCGCGAGGACGGTGCGCAGCATGGTCGAGTTGGTCTCGCCGGGCAACGACGCGAGGACGAGGTCGATGAAGGCGCGGGCCGACATCTCCGCGTCGCGCGTCATGTCCCAGGCCGCGCCCAGGACCAGGGCGCGGGGAAGGCTGTCCTGGAAGCCGCGCGGGTGGGCCAGGGCGGTGGCGAGCGAACGCTCGTCGAGGCGGATCTTGGCGTAGGCGAGGTCCTCGTCGTTGACGAGCAGCAGGTCGGGAACGGCGCGACCGAGCAGCTCGGGGACGTCCGTGGAGTGGCCGTCGACGTCGAGCTCGAGCCGGTCGGTGCGGACGAGCACCGGGCCGTCGGCCTCCTCCTGGACGGAGTAGAGGCCGATGGCGAGGCGGTGCGGACGCAGGGTCGCGTACCCCTCGGCGCCGGTCTGCTCGATCGTCGCCGAGGAGATCCGGCCGCGGTCGTCGACCTCGACGACGGGACGCAGGGTGTTGACACCGGCGGTCTCCAGCCAGAGCTTGGACCAGGTGCCGAGGTCGCGGCCCGAGGTGGCCTCGAGCTCACCGAGGAGGTCCTGGAGCGTGGTGTTGCCCCACGCGTGCTTGGCGAAGTAGGCCCGCAGTCCCGCGACGAACGGCTCACGGCCGACGTAGGCGACGAGCTGCTTGAGCACCGAGGCGCCCTTGGCGTAGGTGATGCCGTCGAAGTTGACCTCGACGTCCTCGAGGTCGCGGATCGGCGCGACGATCGGGTGGGTCGAGGACAGCTGGTCCTGGCGGTAGGCCCAGGCCTTCTCGCTGATGCCGAAGGTCGTCCACGCGGACTCCCACTCGGTGGCCTCGGCCTGGCACGTCGTCGACGCCCACTCGGCGAACGACTCGTTGAGCCACAGGTCGTTCCACCACTTCATGGTCACGAGGTCGCCGAACCACATGTGGGCCAGCTCGTGCAGCAGGGTGAGGGCGCGGCGCTCGATGATCGCCTCGGTCACCTTGGCGCGGAACACGTAGGTCTCGTTGACCGTGACGGCCCCGGCGTTCTCCATCGCGCCCATGTTGTACTCGGGCGTGAAGAGGGTGTCGTACTTCTCGAACGGGTACTCGCAGTCGAACTCGTTCTCGAAGAACGTGAACCCGCGCTTGGTGCAGTCGAAGATGTTGTCGGCGTCGAGGTGCTCGAGCATCGACTTGCGGCAGAAGATGCCGAGGGGCACGACGCCCTTGCGCGTCTGCACCTCGTCGCGGACGACGGCGTACGGTCCGGCGACCAGGGCGGTGATGTAGCAGGACATCCGCGCGGTGGTCGGGAATGCCCAGGTCGCCACGCCGTCGCGCACGGGCGTCGCCTCGGGAGTGGGGGAGTTCGACACGACCTCCCAGTGCGAGGGCGCCGTGACGGTGAAGGCGTACGTGGCCTTGAGGTCGGGCTGCTCGAACACCGTGAACATGCGGCGGCAGTCGGCGACCTCGAACTGGCTGTAGAGGTAGACCTCGTCGTCGACCGGGTCGACGAACCGGTGCAGGCCCTCGCCGGTGTTCATGTAGGCGGCGGTGGCGTCGACCGTGAGCGTGTTCTGCTCGGCGAGCGCCGGGAGGCTGATGCGGACCCCGTCGAAGTGGGTCGCCGGGTCGAGCGACTCACCGTTGAGGGTGATCGACTCGACCGAGGGGGCGATGAGGTCGATGAAGGTGGACTCCCCGACCCGAGCGCTGGTGAACGTCACCGTGGTGGTGGTCCGGAACGTCTCCTCCGACGTCGTCAGGTCGAGCGCGACGTCGTAGTGGTCGACGGCGACGACGGCCGCGCGGGCGACCGCTTCGTCGCGGGTCAGGTTCTTGCCGGGCACTGAATCTCCTGCAGGGGTTGGTCCACGTTTCGGCGCCCATACTCGCACGCAAACGCAGGTGTTCAGGCACCACCCGGTATGGCGCGGCGTCGCCCACGACCTGCGGGTCCGATCCTCCTCGGACTCGGCGCGCGGTGGTGGTGCGGTTGCCGCCACGTCAAGCAGGTGGCCCTGCCGGGCCTCGCGTGCGTGGGCGGGCGGGGCAGTGGCAGGATTGGTCGGGTGACTGCCACCGATGTGACCGAGACCCGTTCGTCCGCCGAGTTCTGGTTCGACCCGCTCTGCCCGTGGGCGTGGATGACCTCCCGCTGGATGATGGAGGTGGAGAAGGTCCGCCCCGTGGACGTCACCTGGTCGGTGATGAGCCTGGCCGTCCTCAACGAGGGACGCGACCTGCCCGAGGAGTACCGCTCGATGATGGACCGCGCCTGGGGGCCGGTCCGGGTCATCCTCGCCGCCGCCGCGGAGCACGGTGACAAGGTCGTCAAGCCGCTGTACGACGCCATGGGCACGCGGATCCACCTCGGCGGCGAGAAGGACTACGGCAAGGTCATCGTCCCGGCGCTCGAGGAGGTCGGCCTGCCGGTCGAGCTCGCCGAGTTCGCCGACACCGACGCGCACGACGACCGGCTCAGGGCCAGTCACCAGCGCGGCATCGACCTCGTCGGGGACGACGTGGGCACCCCGGTCATCGCCGTCAACGGTGTCGCCTTCTTCGGCCCGGTCGTCAGCCCCGCCCCCAAGGGTGAGGCGGCCGCGAACCTGTGGGACGGCTGCGTCCTCGTGGCAGGGACCCCCGGGTTCTTCGAGCTGAAGCGCAGCCGCACCGTCGGCCCGATCTTCGACTGACGGGACCAGACATGCGCGTCCACATCGGCGGCGACCACGCCGCATACGAGCTGCTCGGTGAGCTCGTCACCTTCCTCGAGGCCGAGGGCCACGAGGTCACCAACCACGGGCCGCACGGCTACGACGCGGAGGACGACTACCCCGTCTTCGTGCTGCGTGCCGCCGAGGCCGTCGCCGCCGACCCCGCGTCGCTGGGTGTCGTGCTGGGCGGCTCCGGCAACGGTGAGCAGATGGCCGCCAACAAGGTCCGCGGCATCCGCGCGGCCCTGTGCTACAACGAGGAGCTGGCCAGCCTGGCGCGCGAGCACAACGACGCGCAGGTCATCTCCATCGGTGGCCGCATGAACACCGTGGACGAGGCGAAGGCGATGGTGCGGACGTTCCTCGCGACGCCGTTCTCGGGTGCCGACCGACACGCTCGGCGGATCGCCATGGTCGGGGCGTACGAGCAGGACGGGACGCTGCCCGACCTGTCGTGATCTGTGGATTCCGCGGCCCCGACGCAGGCAGCCCACTAGGGTGCTGAGGCAGGGCTGGGGACGGGGCCAGCCGCTCCGACTGACCTCTCTGGGTGCCCCGCACCCCCGGACCGGCCCGAAGGAACTCGCACTGGTGGACGTTGGCAGGTCGGTGATCGCGCGTCGTTCGTTGATGACGCGTCTCCAGCGGACCCGCACCCGCTTCGGCCGGTGGGGATCGGGCAGCACGTTCGCGCTGCTCGTCGCCGTGGACCTCGGGCTGTTCTGGGCCATGCAGGCCGGGGACACGTGGGTGCCCTTCTCCGGATACGTCCTCGTCGCCGTTCTCGCCGGGCTGTTCCTCGCCCCCAGGGTTCTCGCGTTCGTCGACGCCCTCGTGCTGGTCACCGCTGCCCTCACCCTCGTCGACCGGGGTGCGTCGGCGCCCTACTACGGCGCGTACACCGTGCTGGTGATCGTCATGGTGATCATGTTCTGGGTCGCCGCGTCCCGGGCACGCCTCGGGGTGCAGGGCAACCTGGGGGAGACGATGCTCGTCGACCTGCGGGATCGACTCCGCACCCAGGGTGAGCTGCCGGCGATGCCCGAGGGCTGGGGGGCCGAGCTGTCCGTCCTGTCCGCCTACGGCGACTCGTTCTCCGGCGACTTCCTGGTGACGAGCAAGACCGACCAGATCCTCGAGCTCGCCCTCGTCGACGTGTCCGGCAAGGGCATCGCCGCCGGCACCCGCTCGCTGCTGCTGTCGGGCGCCTTCGGCGGGCTGCTCGGGTCGCTGCCGCACGAGCAGTTCCTCGCCGCGGCCAACTCCTACCTGCTGCGCCAGCACTGGGACGAGGGGTTCGCCAGCGCCGCCCACGCCTGGATCAACCTGGCGTCGGGGGAGTACAGCCTCGCCTCGGCAGGTCACCCGCCGGCGGTCCGCTTCTCCGCGGGCTCGGGCCGGTGGAAGGTGCTCGAGGGCGACGAGGGTCCGGTGCTCGGCGTCACCGACGAGGTCGGGTTCCCGCGGGTGCGCGGGACGCTGCAGCGTGGGGACGCGCTGCTGCTCTACACCGACGGCGTGATCGAGGTCCGCAACCGCGACCTGCGCGACGGGATCGACCGCATGCTCGGCACGGCCGAGCAGATGATCGGACGCGGCTTCGAGGGCATGGCCGCCAAGATGTGCGCCGCCGCCCGCGCCGGGGAGACCGACGACCGCGCCGCCGTGCTGGTCTGGCGCCGCTGACCCTCAGGCCGGGGAGGCGGTCTTCCGCGCGGCGGCGCGCTTGCTGATGTCGGCGCACTCGACGCAGATCGACTCGGGGATGACCCCCAGGCGCATGAGCCAGCCGAAGACGATGCAGCCGACGCAGACCCCGGCGAGGGCCTCCAGCGCCGGGAACACCACCATGACGACCCCGATGACGACGACCGGCACGGTGGCGCCGACCAGCCACAGGACGGTGGCGAGCACGGTGAGCACGGCACCGATCGCGGCGGCGAAGCGCTTGGGCGGGCCGGCGGTCCACCGCGGCGGTGCGTCCACGCGCGGGCGGACCCACCGGCGCACGAGCTGGGCGATCGGGCTCGCCGACGGGCCCCATCCGGTGCGCAGCACGAAGTCCACGGCGAGGACGGCGTAGAGCCACCACTGCTGCGTCGCGAGGGCGACCACGGCCACGACGAGGACGACGCCGGCGATGAGGCGGACGGCGATGTCGTCGACGATGTTCGGGAACCGGGAGATGCGCATGCTCACATTATGGATCACATAATCGATGGTTATCGCCAGCGTCCCGCTCCTCGGTCCGGGGCACCCTGCCGCGCCTCCTAGGCTGGTGCCCATGGAGCCCATGCGTGACACCGGACGGGTGCGGTCGTACGGCGCTCGCCGGGGACGGCTGTCCGCGCTCACCCTCGACCGGCTCGAGCGGCTCGTCCCGCACCACGAGATCCCCGACGGCGTGCTCGACCCCGTGGGAGCCTTCGGCCGCAGCGCGCCCGTCGTCCTCGAGATCGGGTGCGGCCACGGCGCTGCTGCCCTCGCCTACGCCGCGACGCACCCGGAGCACGACCTCGTCGCCGTCGACGTCTTCACCCCCGCCCTCGCGCGGATGCTCGCCGAGGCGGAGCGCCAGGGCCTGGGCAACCTGTGGATGCACCGAGGTGACGCCGTCCAGCTGCTCGAGGAGCGCATCCCTCCACAGTCCCTCGCTGCGGTGCACCTGTTCTTCCCGGACCCGTGGCCCAAGGCCAAGCACGTGAAGAGGCGCTTCCTCGCGCCGTACAACCTCGACCTGGTCGCCTCGCGGCTCGTCCCCGGCGGGCACCTGCTCGTGGCCACCGACCACCCCGTGCACGCCGTCCACGCCCGGGACGTGCTCGGCGCGGACCAGCGCTTCGAGGTGGTCGAGGGGGAGCGGCCGGTATGGCGCCCGACCGACGGGTTCGAGGCGAAGGGGCTCCTGGCGGGGCGCTCGACCACGGAGTTCCGCGCCACGCTCGTGGGCTGAGGTGGTGCCCTCGGTGCTGGTGACTCAAGTCTCGGGGGCGGGGTAGCCGGACGCCGCCGTCGCGTCCGGGCTCCTTCGTCGCCCGTGCGCTCCGGCTACCCCGACCGCAAGGACCGGCATCGACTCCGTCGATCCGGTCCTTGGCTGTCGGGGTAGCCGGATTCGAACCGGCGGCCTTCCGCTCCCAAAGCGGACGCGCTACCACGCTGCGCCATACCCCGTGGACGGCGAGCCGATTTCGGCTCACGCGATCGCGGGCATTAGGCTAACGCCTCGGATCAGCAGCACTCGCGAGGGGCTGCACGCATCCGTGCGGGCGTAGCTCAATGGTAGAGCCCTAGTCTTCCAAACTAGCTACGCGAGTTCGATTCTCGTCGCCCGCTCAGCAGAAGGGCCCCACCGACCGGTGGGGCCCTTCGTCGTGCCGCTGGGGCGTGCTGGTGGGCGTCGGTCAGCTCTTGCCGCCGCCGGCCCGGAACTGGCGCCACGCGTCGCTCATCCGGTCGGCCTGACCCTGGGTGAACATGTTCATGCAGGAGTCCTGCGTGTAGTCCATGAAGTTGTGGATCGGGTCGAGCCCGGGTGCGGTGCAGGTGTCGGCGCCGGTCGGGCAGTCGAACTGCGGCATGGCCTCGCGGGGGGTGTCGGCCACGTAGTCGCCGGAGGCCGCGCAGCCGTGGGCGAAGGTGTGCTCGAGCATGAGCCAGTGGCCGACCTCGTGGGTGAGCGTGTCGCCGAGGGCGTACTTGCCGGCCGTGCCGCCCGGCATCGACTCGTCGAGCATGACGACACCGTCGATGAAGTCACGACCGTTGTTGTAGCCCTTGGGGAAGTAGGCCCAGCCGAGCAGGCCGCCGCCGATGTCGGCCGCGTAGACGTTGAGCGTCCGCGCGTCGCCGGTGTAGAGCGCCTGCTTCATGTCGCGCTCGTTCTTGCCGGGAACCACGGTGTACCAGGCGGGGTTGACCGTCCAGGTGGTCTGCTTGAGGTCGAACCGGAACGGGGTGTCGGCCGCGTCGCCCGCGGTGGCACCGGAGTACGAGTCGTTGAGGACCTTCATCTGGGCGGCGATGAGCGTGTTCCACCGCTGCTTCTCCGCCGCGGTGAACTCGTCCTTGCCGACCATGTGGAACACGGTGGGGATGCGGACGCTGCCGTCGGCGAGCGTCGGGAGGTTCTTGAGCACGCCGTAGGCGTTGGCCTCGTTCTTGGAGTAGAGCTCGGGCTCCTTGGCCGTCGCCCCCTTCATGACGCGGGCGCCGCTGGTGTCGGACAGGCAGGCCTCGACGCCGGCCGACCCGGACGTCCGGGTGGGCGAGGCGCTGACCGAGCTGGCCGAGCCGGTGCCGAACAGCAGCACCGCGGCAGCGGCGAGCACGCCGAGGCGCAACGGGGTACGGACGCGCATGGTGGTTCCCTTCGCAGACATTCCCCTCGTGGGGGCTCGCCAGCGGACGCTACCCGCGCGACCCGCGCCGTGGGTGGTACCGATGACGCATATTTGCGGCCTTTGACGTCGCCTCCTCAGAGGCCGTACTCCTCCAGCAGGCGCAGCCAGATCTCGCTCATGGTCGGGTAGGACGGGACCGCGTGCCACAGCGTGGTCAGCGGGATCTTGCCGACGATGGCGATGGTGGCGGGGTGGATGAGGTCGGCTACGTCCTGGCCGACGAAGGTCGCCCCGACGAGCACGCCCGCATCCTCGTCGACGACGATGCGGGCCTGGCCCTGGTAGCCCTCGGCCTGCAGCCCCGACCCGGAGGCCTTGTCCATCGGCAGGTCCACGACCCGGATGTTCAGGCCGCGCTCGCGCGCCTGGGCCTCGGTCAGCCCTGCCGCCGCGACCTCGGGGTCGGTGAAGACCACCTGCGGCGAACCGAGGTCGCCGGCCCACGGCGTCGTCTTCCCGGGCTCCGGCTCCCGGTGGGCGGCGCGAGCGCCGACGAGGTCACCGCAGGCGCGGGCCTGGTACTTGCCCATGTGGGTGAGGAGCGCGAGCCCGTTGACGTCGCCGACGGCATACAGCCACGGGGACTGGTCGTCGAGCCCCTTGACCTCCATCTGGTCGGTGACCGAGACGTAGCCGGCGTCGGTGAGCTCCGCGCCGACCGCCTCCAGGCCCAGCCCCTTCGTCGCCGGGGTGCGGCCCACCGCGACGAGCAGCTCGTCGGCCACGACCGTGGCACCACCCTCGAGGTGGACGGTCACCTCGCCGGTCGGGCCGAGGCGGGAGACCTCGACGGCCTTGGTGTCGGTGCGGACGTCGACGCCGTCGCGCTCGAGCGCCTCCTTGACGGCCGTGCCGGCGAACTCCTCGTTGCGCCCGAGGAGGCCGGGGGCCTGCTCGACGATGGTGACGGCCGACCCGAGGGCCTGGAACACCTGGGCCAGCTCGCAGGCCACGACCCCGCCACCGAGCACGGCGAGGCGCTCCGGGATGCGCCGGGTCGTGGTGGCCTCGCGGTTCGTCCAGGGCTTCGCGTCCCGCAGGCCGGGGATCGGCGGGATGGCGGGGGTGGTCCCGGTCGCCAGGATCACGGCCTGGCGGGCGACGACCTCCCGGCCGTCGACCTCGAGGGTCCGGGTGCCGGTGAGCACGCCCTCGCCGCGCAGGAGCGTGATGCCGACGTGGTCGAGCCAGCCGACCTGGCCGCTGTCGTCGAGCTTGTTGATCCAGGCGTCCCGGCGGTCGAGCACGCCCTGGGCGTCGAGGTGTGCCCCCTCCGACCCCTGCACGCGCTGGGAGGCACGGGTCGCGTGGATGGGCCGCAGCAGGGCCTTGCTGGGGGAGCAGGCGTAGAAGCTGCACTCACCACCGACGAGGTGCTTCTCCACGATCGCGACGGTGAGGCCGGCCTTGTGGGCACGGTCGGCGGCGTTCTCGCCCACCGGACCCGCTCCGATGACGACGACGTCGAACTCCAGGGGCTGCTGCTCGCTGCTCATGGTGCAAACCTAGGCGGGACCGCTGGCGGTCGCCCCTCCAGCGCCGGTGTGGCACCCGTGCCGAGCGCTTCCTCCGGTGGAGGTCGACGTCGCACGACCAGGACGACCCCGCACACCTGACAGGCGTGCGGGGTCGTTCCGGAGTGCGCGAGGTCGCGCGATCGGGTCGGTCAGAACGCGGAGGTGCCGTTCGGGGTGCCGAGGCCGGTCGGGCCGTCCCAGCCGGACTTGGCCGTGCACCAGGAGGCGCAGGTGCCGTTGGAGCCGGAGGTCACGTCGAACAGCCCGGCCTGGTTGGCGTACGGGAGGGTGTTGGCGTACCCCGTGGTGTTGCCGCTCAGGGCATAGACCGCGGCGACGATCGGGGCCGACAGGCTGGTGCCGCCGTACTGCGCCCACGACGACGAGCTCTGCGTGGTGGGGGCGTAGGTGGCCAGGCCGGTGTTGGGGTCGGCGACCGCGGAGACGTCCGCGATGGCGCGGCCGCTGCAGGCGGTCATGGCCGAGGTCTGCCCGGCCGGGGCCGCGTTGAGGGTGGTGCAGCCGGAACCGGCGCCGCTCCACGCGGACTCGTTCCAGCCACGGGTGCTGGTGTCCTTGTAGAGCGAGGTGCCGCCGACAGCGGTGACGTAGTGCGACGAGGCGGGGAAGCTGCCGCCCTGGTAGCCGTTGTCGCCGGTCGAGGCGGTGACGGCGATCCCGGGGTGGTTGTAGGCCGCGCCGTACGAGCTGTCGGCGAGGTCACCACCGCCGTAGCTGTTGGAGATCGCGGCGACGCCGGGCTGCTGGGCGGCGGTGTTCACCGCGGCGCCGAGGTCGGCGAGGCTGGCGCTGTTGGCCTGGACGAGGACGATCTTGCACGACGGGCAGGTCGCGGAGACGGCATCGAGGTCGAGGGCCTGCTCGCCGGCCCAGCCGGCGTTGAAGCGTGGGAGCGAGGTGCCGCCGGACTGGTTGATGACGCGCAGGCAGCCGTTCGCCGTGGTGCAGGAGGACAGGCCCCACTGGCTGCGGTAGATCCCGAGGTCGCGCTCGGCGTTGGGGTACCCGTAGGCGTCGACGATGGCGACGGTGCGGCCGCCGGCGGACAGCCCGGCCACCTTGTAGGCGCTCTGGATGTCGGCCGGGGTCTTGCCGGAGATCGCCTGCGGCGTGACCGGCTTGCCGGCCGGGCTGACGGCGGTACCCGAGCCGTCGACCAGCTTGAGCGCCGAGCACGCGGCGACCGTGGGGGAGGAGGGGGTGGCGCAGACACGGGTGGCGTGGCTGCGTGCCGATGGGGCGGCGGACGCGGTGGTGACCGTCGTCGCGGCGAGCCCCAGCGAGGCCGACGCCGCGAGGGCGACGGCGAGGATCTGCTTGCGCATGCGTGGTTCTCCTGTGTGGGGGGAGGGCGGCGGCTGCCGTCCCTCCCCGGACTCTCACGGCGAACCCCGCCCCCACCCATGACATCCGTCACCGCCCGGAGCACCTGACCCAGAAATGACGGTCACGAGCCCAAGACTTTGCCCACATCCGTGACAGATGTCGTGGTCGCTGCGGGCGCCCCGAGGCTCGGTTCGGTCGGGGGTCGCTCACCGGCTACCATGGCCCTTCGGGTCCGCGCGCGCCCACGCCGGTGCGCAGGGCCTTTCTCGTTGCCCCGCCCGTTCCCCACCTGAACCTGGAGTACCCCGCAGTGAAGAGTGCCGTCGAGACCCTCAACCCGACCCGGGTCAAGCTGACCGTCGAGGTGCCGTTCGAGGAGCTCAAGCCCAGCCTCGACGCGGCCTACGCGACCATCGGCTCGCAGATCCAGGTGCCCGGCTTCCGCAAGGGCAAGGTCCCCAGCCGGATCATCGACCAGCGGGTCGGCCGCGGCGCCGTCCTGCAGGAGGCCGTCAACGAGGCCCTCCCGCAGTTCTACGGCCAGGCCGTCGAGGAGAACAAGGTCCGCCCGATCGGCCAGCCCGAGGTCGACGTGACCGAGGTCCCCGCCGAGGAGGGCCAGGACCTCAAGTTCACCGTCGAGGTCGACGTGCGTCCCGAGGTCGCGCTGCCCGAGGACTTCAGCGCCATCACCGTCGAGGTCGACGAGGCCAAGGCGTCCGACGAGGACGTCGAGGAGCGCCTCATCGCGCTGCAGGAGCGGTTCGGCACCCTCAAGGGTGTCGAGCGCGCGGTCGAGACCGGCGACTTCGTCTCCATCGACCTCGACGCCTCCATCGGCGACGAGGAGATCGACTCGGTCAAGGGCATCTCCTACGAGGTCGGCTCCGCCAACATGCTCGACGGCATGGACGACGCGCTCGTCGGCATGACCGCCGGCGAGACCAAGAACTTCTCGGCCCCGCTCGCCGGTGGCGACCGCGAGGGCGAGAACGCCGACGTCACCGTGACGGTCCAGTCGGTCAAGGTCCGCGAGCTCCCGTCGCTCGACGACGACTTCGCCCAGCTCGCGTCCGAGTTCGACACGCTGCAGGAGCTGCGTGCCGACGTGACCAAGCAGGCCGAGCAGGCCAAGAAGTTCGAGCAGGGCGTCCAGGCCCGCGACAAGGTGCTCGAGCACCTCCTCGAGACCATCGAGATCCCGATCCCCGACAGCATCGTCGAGGCCGAGGTCAACGCCCACCTCGAGGGCGAGAACCGCCTCGAGGACGACGAGCACCGCGCCGAGGTCGACGAGAGCACCCGCAAGGCGCTCAAGGCCCAGTTCCTTCTCGACGCCATCGCCGAGAAGACCGACGTCAAGGTCGAGCAGCCCGAGCTCATCGAGTACCTCGTCATGTCGGCCCAGCAGTACGGCATGGACCCGAACCAGTTCGCCCAGGCCATCGACCAGCAGGGCCAGGTGCCCGCCATGGTCGCCGAGGTCGCCCGTCGCAAGGCGCTGGCCAACGTCCTCGAGCAGGCCAAGGTCGTCGACACCGCCGGTGCCGAGATCGACCTGAGCGAGGTCACCGCGACCGACGTCGCCTCCGAGCTCGCCGAGTCCGGCCACGAGGGTCACGACCACGAGCACGACCACGAGGGCCACAACCACTGACCCTCCCGGCGGTCAACGACCGCCAACCGCACGCAAACGTATGCCGTGTCCCGCAGGTCGGGACACGGCATACGTCATTTGCGGGATCGCGGATGAGGCTGCGCCCCTGAGTCTTGTCCCATGGACATGGCCTCCTTCCACAAGCTGCGCCAGGCGGTTCAGGAGAACGCCAACCCGGCCGACGACGGTTACGTCGCCGCGCTCCAAGGCACCCTGGAGAAGGGGCTGCGCGGCAGCCGCCTGTTCGCGGAGGTCGAGCTCGGGCGCACCGACGACGTCGACAAGATGATCATCGGGGTGTGCCGGTGCGCCGACGACGTCGCACCCTGGGAGGCCGGGGTGGGCGTCGAGCGGCTGTGGGGCGTCGCGGCGCTGGATGCGCAGTGGGAGGCCCACCACGTGGCCGCGAACGACAGCTACCTCGAGTTCGAGGGTGCCCTGACCATCGACGCCAACGGCCGCTACATCACGCTGACCCTCGTCGCGGAGCCGGCCCTGGTGCCCGAGCCGCTGACGGCGGGTTCCTCGTCCGACGGCAACGACGGCCCCGCCCCCCGGAGCGCCACGATCGACGCCTGACCCTCCGGGCCCGGCCGCCGCCCCTACGGACGCGCGGCGCGAGCTCCCTGTGAACCACCCGTGACGGTCCCCCTGGCCGTTGCGGGTCGCCGACCGGTCCCCCCTGGGCCGGTGCGGGCCCCGGTGCCCGTCAGCCCCGTCCGCCTCAGGCGGGCGGGGGCATCGTGGTGGTGCCGAGGCGCAGCGTCACCGGCGCGACCTCGTCCTCGGGGCGCTCGCCGTCGAGCAGCCGGCGCAACAGCTCACCGAGCCGGCGCCCCTTGTGCTCGCCGTGCTGGTCCACGGTGGTCAGGGTCCCGGCGAACCACGGGAGCTCCACACCGTCGAAGCCCGTGACGCTGAGGTCCTCGGGCACACGCAGACCCAGCTCGCCCGCGGCGCGGACGACACCCATGGCGAGCAGGTCCGACTGGGCCACGACGGCGGTCGGGCGCTCCGCCGACGGTCGGTCCAGCAGCAGGCGCGCCGCGATGGCCCCCTGCTCGACGTCGGGGAGCGACGTCACGGCGAGCCGTCCGTGCGCCTCCTCGCCGAGGTCGTGCACGTCGAGGAACCCCAGGGCGCGGTCCCGGCTGTCGGCGAAGGTCGCCCCGTCCAGGGCGCTGCGGTCCACCAGCCCGGTCGGGTTGTCGGGGCGCAGCGGCATCATCAGGTGGGCCACCCGGCGGTGGCCGAGCTCGTGGACGTGGCGTGACACGGCGGTGCTGGCTCCACGGTTGTCCAGCGCGAGCTGGACCACCTGCGGGTGTGCGGGGGAGCCGTCGCCCAGCATCGGTATGCCGCGGGCGGCCAGGTGCTCGACCGCCGGGTTGTCGTCGGGGCCGCAGAGCGAGAAGACCACGGCGTCCAGGGCGGTGGCGGACAGCTGGGGGATGGCCTTCTCGGGGGCGCCGGCGTGCTGGGCGATGAGGAGCATCCCGGCCGGGATCTCGTCGAGGACCTGGGACAGCCCGTCCAGGACGCTCACCGCGAACGGGTCGCGGAACGCGTGCAGCAGCCGTCCCTCGACGATCACCCCGACCACGCCGGAGCGACCGTGGCGCAGGGAGGAGGCCAGGGGGTCCGGCCCGGTGTAGCCGAGCTCGGCCGCTGCGGCCAGGACGCGGGCCACCGTCTCGGCCGCCACGGGTCCCTTGCCGCTGAAGGCCAGGGACGCGGTGGAGGTGGACACCCCGGCGGCCTGGGCCACGGCGCGCAGGGTCGCCCGAGGTTGACGAGGAGCTGTCATGGGCGACACACTATCGAAACGATTCGATCGAATCGTTTCGATGCGCTCCAGGCGCCACCAGACCCCCACCCGCGCGCTGCGCAGGAAGACGCCGTGAACCACTCCACCACCCTCGACCGCACCCGTGTCGCCGCCGCACGCAACGCCGTCTTCATCGTCTTCGCCCTGGCCGGCGTCACCTTCGCCTCCTTCGCCTCGCGCATCGCCGACAGCAAGGCCGAGCTGGGGCTGACGGCAGGCGAGCTCGGCCTGACCCTGTTCGCCGCCTCGGCCGGGTCGCTCACTGCTCTGCCGTCGGCCGGCCGCGTGGCGGGCAGGATCGGTGCCGCGCGCACCATCGTCGTCGGCATGGTGCTCGGTTTCGCCGGCCTGCTGCTCGTCGCGTTCGCCGTGGACGTCCTGCAGTCCCGCTGGGTGATGGCCGCCGGCCTCTACCTCGTCGGCATGGGTGTCGGCCTGTGGGACGTGGCGATGAACCTCGAGGGCGCGGCCGTCGAGCGCCTGCTCGGCAAGACCGTGATGCCGCACTTCCACGCGGCGTTCTCCGGTGGCACCGTCCTCAGCGCCCTCATCGGTGCGGGGATGTCGTGGGGCAGCGTGCCGCTGCTCGTGCACTTCCTCATCGCGATCGTCGTCTCCGCGGCGCTCGGCGTGTGGGCCCTCAGGTCGTTCCTGCCGCGCGAGGTCGAGGTCTCCGACGAGGAGTCGGTCTCCGAGGACGGCACCACCCCGGTCAAGCCGAAGTCGGCGTGGCTCGAGCCGCGGACCCTCATGATCGGCCTGGTCGTCCTCGCGGCCGCCTTCACCGAGGGCACCGCCAACGACTGGATCGCCGTCGGTTTCGTCGAGGGCCACGACCTGCCCGCGTGGGCCGGCGTGCTGGCCTTCGCCTCCTTCCTGTCCTTCATGACCGTCGGACGCCTCGTCGGCACGCGACTGCTCGACCAGTACGGCCGGGTGCCCGTCCTCCAGGTCACCTTCGCCATGGCCGCCATCGGCTCGCTCATGGTGATCTTCGGGAACGTCTGGGTCGCCTACCTCGGCACCGCCGTCTGGGGCGTCGGCGCCTCGCTCGGCTTCCCCGTGGGCATGAGCGCCTCGGCCGACGACCCGGCACGGGCCGCCGCCCGGATGTCCGTGGTCGCGACGATCGGCTACACCGCGTTCATCGCAGGACCGCCGATGCTGGGCTTCCTCGGCGACCACTTCACCGTCCTCAAGGCCCTGATGGCCGTGACGGTCATGGTGGCCGCGGCGATGCTCGTCATCCCGGCCACCCGCGAACCGCAGGCGGCGGCCGTGGAGCGCGAGGCTGCGACCCGCTCCTGACCGGTCCGTACGGCGCCCGCTGGGTGGACGCCATACGCAGGCCAGTGCGCTCAGGGCGAACATCCGGGGGATCGGGGACTTCCGCCCACCACCTCCGCGTTAGGGTCACTGACAAGCACAATCCCGAGCGATGGAGACATGGTGAGCACGCCACAAGAGATCGTCGCCGCAGCTGAGCGGCCGCAGGGTGGTCTGGACGACCACATCTACAACCGTCTGCTCAAGGAGCGGATCATCTTCCTCGGCTCGGACGTCCGCGACGACAACGCGAACGCGATCTGCGCGCAGCTGCTGCTGCTCGCCGCCGAGGACCCCAGCAAGGACATCTGGCTCTACATCAACAGCCCCGGCGGATCGATCTCCGCGGGCATGGCGATCTACGACACGATGAAGTGGATCCCCAACGACGTGGCCACGGTGGCCATGGGCATGGCGGCCTCGATGGGCCAGTTCCTGCTCTCCGCCGGCACCCACGGCAAACGCTACGCCACCCCGCACGCCCGCGTCATGATGCACCAGCCGTCGGGTGGCATCGGTGGCACGGCGTCGGACATCAAGATCCAGGCCGAGCAGATGCTCTACGTCAAGAAGCAGATGGCCGAGCTGATCGCCGAGCACACCGGCCAGTCGATCGACCAGATCGAGCGCGACTCCGACCGCGACCGCTGGTTCAGCGCCGAGGAGGCCAAGGAGTACGGCTTCGTCGACCACGTGTTCAGCAGCGCAGCCCAGGCCGGCAGCCGTGGCGGCGACGACAACCCGGTCTCCGGGGACAAGTGAGGGACGGACAGATGAACTACAACACCAACCCCGCCATGCACGGCGGGCTCCAGGTCCCGGCTCCGTCGAGCCGCTACATCCTGCCGCAGTTCGAGGAGCGCACCTCCTACGGCATGAAGCGCCTCGACCCCTACACGAAGCTCTTCGAGGACCGCATCATCTTCCTCGGCGTGCAGGTCGACGACGCGTCCGCGGACGACGTCATCGCCCAGCTCATCGTGCTGGAGTCGCAGGACCCCGACCGCGACATCCTCATGTACATCAACAGCCCCGGTGGCTCGTTCACGGCGATGACCGCGATCTACGACACGATGCAGTACATCCGCCCCGACGTGCAGACGTTCGTCATCGGGCAGGCGGCCTCGGCCGCCGCGGTGCTGCTGTCGGCCGGTGCCAAGGGCAAGCGCTTCGCGCTCCCGAACGCGCGGATCCTCATCCACCAGCCGGCCCTCGAGGGTGGCATGGGTGGCCAGGCGTCCGACATCGAGATCCAGGCCAACGAGGTGCTGCGCATGCGCACCTGGCTCGAGGAGACCTGGGCGGAGAACTCCGGCCGCTCCGTCGAGCAGGTCCGCAACGACATCGAGCGCGACAAGATCCTGTCCGCGCAGGAGGCCAAGGAGTACGGCCTCATCGACGAGGTCCTCGGCTCCCGCAAGGGCACCCTGGAGGACTGACCTCCACCCCGCACCACGCACAGGTATGCCGCCCGCTCACCAGAGCGGGCGGCATACCTGTTGTCGGTGGTGGTGCCTGGTGCGTCAGTGGACCTCGGCGCGCTCCGCGTCCGGGTCGGTCCGTGCGGCACCGTCGGGCCCACCGTGCTCGTCGGCCTGGTCACCACGGGTGGCGGCGAGGCTGGTGGCGGTGACGACGGCGAGGATGCCGACGATCACGCCCAGCGAGACGAGGGTCGGGATCTCCGGGGTGGACGGCCACACGCCGTGCGCCCAGTGCAGGACCAGCTTGACGCCGATGAAGCCCAGGATCGCGGCGAGGCCGTAGCCGAGGTGGACCAGGCGGGACAGGGCACCCTCGAGGACGAAGTACAGGGCGCGCAGGCCGAGCAGGGCGAAGGCGTTCGTCGCGAAAACGAGGTAGGGGTCGCCGGTGATGCCGTAGACCGCCGGGACCGAGTCGACGGCGAAGACGATGTCCGTGGCCAGGATGGCCACGGTGACCAGGGCCAGCGGGGTCAGGGCGCGCCGGCCGTTCTCCCGGACCGTCATCGCGGTGGAGTGGTACTCGTCCTTGACCGGCATGAACTTGCGCAGGATCCGGACGGTGCGCATCTTGTCGATGTCGATCTCGTGGTCGTTGCCCTGGACGGCGTCCTTGAGCAGCTTGAGACCGGTGACGAGCAGGATCACGCCGAACAGCAGGAAGGTCCAGTCGAAGGTCTTGAGCATCTGGGCGCCCAGGGCGATGAACACACCGCGCAGCGCCAGCGCACCGACCACACCGATGAGCAGCACGCGCTGCTGGAGCTCCTTGGGCACCGCGAAGGCGGCGAGCAGGAGCATGAAGACGAACAGGTTGTCGACCGACAGCGACTTCTCGACGAGGTAGCCGGTGTAGTACTCCACGCCGATCGTGCTGCCGTGCTGGGACCAGATGTAGCCACCGAAGGCGACGGGCAGCGCGATGTAGAACGCGGACCAGCCGAGGGCCTCCTTCATGGAGACCTCGTGCGGGCGGCGGGTGAGCAGGAAGTCCATCACCACGAGGGCGACGACGGCACCGATGCTCACCGCCCACAGCATCGGGGTGCCGATGGACTCGACCGCGGCGGGGTCGGCCGCGGCGTGGACGAAGGAAGGGGAGGAGAACGAAGGCATCAAGACCTCATGGCTAGCCGTCCGAGGTCTCCTTCACCGCCTGAGAAATGCGGCGCCGCCCGGGAGCACCATGGGATGCTCGTACTGACCGGACGGACTGTGGGAAGTACTCCCCTCGTGCTCCGAGGATACCGGCGGCCACGGGGGACCACCAACTCGGAGAGTTGTCCGCCCTCAGCGGACAAGGGCGACGGGAGGCCGACTCGGCGGTTTCAATGGAGCCACGGGTGCACGCGGCGTTGTAGCGTCGGACCGTTGCTGCTCGCACTGGGCAGTGTTTCGCACGGACAGACCGGAGGACCGCGAGTGGCACGCATGGGAGAGAGCGGCGACCTGCTGAAGTGCTCGTTCTGCGGCAAGAGCCAGAAGCAGGTCAAGAAGCTCATCGCCGGCCCCGGGGTCTACATCTGCGACGAGTGCATCGACCTCTGCAACGAGATCATCGAGGAGGAGCTCGCCGAGTCCTCCGAGCTGGGCCTGGACGAGCTGCCCAAGCCCAAGGAGATCTTCGGCTTCCTCGAGAACTACGTGGTCGGCCAGGACGTCGCGAAGAAGGCGCTCGCCGTCGCGGTCTACAACCACTACAAGCGCATCCAGGCCGGTGAGGCGACCGCCAAGAAGGACGTCGAGTCCGTCGACATCGCCAAGTCGAACATCCTGCTCATCGGCCCGACCGGCTGCGGCAAGACCTACCTCGCCCAGACCTTGGCCCGCATGCTCAACGTGCCGTTCGCCATCGCCGACGCGACGGCCCTGACCGAGGCCGGCTACGTCGGCGAGGACGTCGAGAACATCCTCCTCAAGCTCATCCAGGCCGCCGACTACGACGTCAAGAAGGCCGAGACGGGCATCATCTACATCGACGAGGTCGACAAGATCGCCCGCAAGAGCGAGAACCCCTCGATCACGCGCGACGTCTCGGGTGAGGGCGTCCAGCAGGCCCTCCTCAAGATCCTCGAGGGCACGACGGCCTCCGTCCCGCCGCAGGGTGGGCGCAAGCACCCGCACCAGGAGTTCATCCAGATCGACACGACGAACGTGCTGTTCATCGTGGGCGGTGCGTTCGCCGGCCTGGAGAAGCTCATCGAGTCGCGCAACGGCAAGAAGGGCCTCGGCTTCGGCTCAGAGCTGCACACGCCGAAGGACCTCGCCGAGTCGATCCACGAGGTGATGCCCGAGGACCTGATGAAGTTCGGGCTCATCCCCGAGTTCATCGGTCGACTGCCCGTCATCACCACGGTCAGTCCGCTGGACCAGGCCGCCCTCGTGACGATCTTGTCCGAGCCGCGCAACGCGCTGGTCAAGCAGTACAAGAAGATGTTCGAGATCGACGGGGTCGAGCTTGAGTTCACCGACGACGCGCTCCAGGCGATCGCCGACTCCGCCCTGAAGCGCGGCACGGGCGCCCGTGGCCTGCGCGCCATCATGGAGGAGGTGCTCATGCCGGTGATGTTCGACGTCCCGAGCGACGAGGGCATCTCCCGCGTGGTGGTCACCAAGGAGGTCGTGGAGGACAACGTCCTGCCGACCATCGTGCGTCGCGACGAGGAGCCCAAGCGCACCCGGAAGCGTTCCGCCTGAGCCTCGGCGTCCCGGGCGCCACACGTCCTCGACGAAGGGACCCCACCACCGGTGGGGTCCCTTCGTCGTCGAGGCTCCCGCACGGCACGCCCACGCGGCCCACGCGGCACGTGCCCACGGCACGCCCACGCGGCACGCGCCCGCGGCACGCGCCCGCGGCACGCCGACGCGGAGCGCGCCCTGGGCACGCCTGCGCAGCAGGGCCCCCGCTCAGCGGCGGGCGTCGCGGGACAGCAGCCAGATCGCCAGGGCCAGCACCGCTGACGTACCGATGGCTGCGTAGCTGAGCGTGATGTCGCCGGCGGCCCGCGCCCGGTCCGCGCCGAGGGCGAGCGCCCACAGCGGCACGGTGCCCACCGCGACGGTGGCGGCACGGCGCGACCAGCGGCGCAGGCTCGCCGCCGGCACCGGCGCGGCCGGTGGCAGGCTCGCTGCCAGCGCAGCGGTGAGGTGGACCACGAGCAGCAGCAGGGCAGCGCCCAGCAGCCGCAGCCAGGCACCGGTGGTCGCCGGGACCGGCACGGTGCCCACCCAGTGCAGCGCGAGACCCGCCACGAGCAGCCCGGACCCGGCGGACTCGGGTCGCAGCGCGGCCCAGCCGCTGAGCACCACGAGCACCACGGCACCGACGACGAGCCCGTGCGGCGCTGCCACTAGGGTGAGGGCCACGAGGGCCACCGAGGCGGCGACGAGCGCCGCACGCAGGCCGAGCTGGGACGGCGAGAGGCCGAGGGCGCGCGACACCGAGGCACCGGACCGGGTCCCGCCCCGGGGCGGGGCAGCCGAGGTGGCGTGGGTGGTCTCGGCGGCGCTCACCGCGTCACCACCCGGGGGGACCGCGATCGCCGGCCGAGGTCCCGCAGGACGAGGTCGAGGGTGCCCGGGCCCGCCCACGGGACGATCGGGACGCCCGCCTCCTGGGCGCGAGCCATCTCGCGGCCCCGTTCGAGCAGCCGCAGCCGCCACGCGAGTCGGGTCTCCACGGGCTGGTCGGCGGTGGTGGCGGACACCTCGGCGAGGCGCTCGAGCGGGATGTCGGCCGTCGCGAGGTGGGCGGGCAGCGTGTCGACCGCGACAACCGAGATCCCGCGCCGGGACAGCCCGACCGCGTGGGCGAGGACCTCGGGGGAGACGGCCGGGGTCAGGACGACGGCCAGGGTCCCGGCCGAGACGTGGTGGCGCAGCTGGGAACGCAGGCGCTTCTCGTCGCTGACGGTGCCGTCGGCCACCGTCGTCCGGGCCAGCGCGTCGAGGACGCGGCGCAGGTGGTGCTGCCCGGCCGCGGCGGACACCGGGGGCAGGTCACGCGCGCCGAGGACCAGCAGCCCGACACGGTCACCGGCTCGCAGGTAGTGCTCGGCGATGGCGCCGGCGGCACGCACGGCGTTGTCGAGGCTGCTGCTCGACCCGCCCAGGCTGTCGCTGCGACCGATGTCGTGCATGGCGTCGACGAGGAGCAGGATCTCGCTGTCCTGGTCGGCATGGGTGGCGGTCACGTGCAGCTCGCCGGTCCGCACCGAGACGGGCCAGTGCACACGGCGCAGCCGGTCCCCGAAGCGGAACGGCCTGATCTGGTCGAGCTCTCCGCCGTCGCCGGGGTGGTGCGAACGGTTCTGGCCGATGAGGCCGTCCGGTCGGGGGACGGCGACCCGGGCGGTGAAGGTGTCGGGGAGCGGGACGGTGGGGATCGCCGGGAGCGTCACCGGTTCGGGTTCCCAGCGGAACGCACCGAGGGGACTGGTCAGCGCGATCGTGGCCGGGCCAAGGGGGCGGTGACCCCAGCGGGTGCTGCGGCAGACCAGGTCCAGGGTGGTCGGGTCGTCACCTCCCGGTGCAGCTGCCAGCGAGCGGGACCCGGGGGAGTACGTCGTGAACGCGGTGGGGAGCACGGTGAGCCCCATCTCCTCGACCTCGGCGTGCGGTGCCAGGCTGGCCCGCCACGTCGTGGCTTGCCCTTCGCGCAGCAGCGGGTGCCCCAGCGCTGCGTGGACGACCGGGTCCGACGACGGGCGCCGCGCGCTGGCCCAGAGCGCGACGAGCAGCAGCGGCGCGCCGAGCACCACGGCGTCAGGCCGGCGCAGCACGACACCGACGGCGAGCAGGAGCAGGCCCAGCCCCAGGGAGCGGACGTGGGCAGGCGTGACCCGCCAGCGACCGACGAGGCGTCGGCCCCCGATCGTGGTGTCCTGCGCTGCGCTCACGGGCGCTCGAAGCCCGTCCGGGGCGAGCCGGCGGTGGTCGCGGCAGGGGTCGGGACCGACGACAGCACGGCCGTGACGACGCTGGCTGCGGACACGTCGTTCATCCACAGCTCGGGGCGCACGGTCACGCGGTGGTCGAGGCAGGCGTGCGCGACGGCCTTGACGTCCTCGGGGGTGACGTAGTCGCGGCCGCGCAGCACGGCATACGCGCGGGACGTGAGCAGCAGCGCGAGGGAGCCTCGGGGCGAGGCACCCATGAGCAGGCTCTGGTGGCTGCGCGTCGCGGCCGCGAGCCGCACGCAGTACTGGCCGACCCCCTCGTCGACCGTCACCGTCTCCACGGCCGCCTGCATCTGGAGCAGCCCGGTGGCGTCGATGACCCGGGTGACCTCCTGCGCCTCCTGGCGGCGAGACATGCGACGCTGGAGGACGTCCCACTCCTCGGCGGCGGTCGGGTAGCCGAAGCTGACGCGCAGGAGGAAGCGGTCGAGCTGGGCCTCGGGCAGCGGATAGGTGCCCTCGTACTCCACGGGATTGGCCGTGGCCAGCACGTGGAAGGGCCGCGGGAGCGCGAACGTCTCGCCCTCGACCGTCACCTGTCCCTCCTGCATCGCCTCGAGGAGGGCCGACTGCGTCTTGGGGGGCGTGCGGTTGATCTCGTCGGCGAGCAGCAGGCCGGTGAACAGCGGGCCCTTGCGGAACGCGAACTCATGGGTGCGCTGGTCGTAGAGGAAGGACCCCGTCAGGTCGCTCGGGAGCAGGTCCGGCGTGAACTGGGCCCGGGCGAAGTCCAGCCCGAGGGCCTGGGCGAACGACCGCGCCGCGAGGGTCTTGCCGAGCCCCGGGAAGTCCTCCATGAGGACGTGTCCGCCGGCGAGCACCCCGGCCAGGACGATCTCGAGGCTGCGGCGCTTGCCGACGACGGCCCGTTCGACCTCGGTGAGGATGGCATCGGCGCGCGCCGAGACCTCCTCGAGCGTCAGGGGCGCCTGCTGCGTCACGGGCTGGGTCACTCAGATCTCCTCCAGGGTGGTGGTGAACGCCGCGAGCCGGTCGCTGGGGAGGCGGGCTGGCGGGGGTTGGGTCAGGTATGCCGTGAGCTCGGGGCCCAGCGCGGCCCGCGACTCCTCGGGATCGGCGGTGAGGGACAGCCCGCGACGCAGCCGCAGCCGGTCCTCCGCGAGGGAGGTCAGCGTCGCGTGCAGGCGAGTCCCAGCCTGCGGGTCCCCGCCCGCCGCGGCCCGGACGTCGCCGGTGATGCGGGCGATGCGCAGGTCTGCGCCCCGGGTCACCGGGGGTGCCACGAAGGTGTGCGTCCAGTCGGTCGCACCGCGGGACTGCCACAACCACTGCCACACGACCGCGATCACGGCGATGAGGGCGGCGGACGCGATGAGCAGCCCAGGGCTGCGCAGCACCGGGACGGCGATGGTCACCACGCCGAGCAGGAGGAGGACCACGGCGGCGAGAGCGATCTGCCGGGTCGTGTCGAGGGCGGCGAGACGTCTCATCGTGAGCGACCTGCGGCCGACCGGGACGTCGCACCGCTGCTGGTCTCGGGGTGCTGCACCTTGGGGGTGGCCCGTCGCAGCTCGACCTGCACCTGCTGCAGGGCCTCGCGCGCGCGGTCGCGCATCTCCTCGCCGATGGGGTGGGTGGAGAAGCGGGCCTCGCGGTAGAGGGCGGCGAGGGCGTCGAGCGGTGACCGGTCGACGGCATAGGAGCGCAGCACCGCGGTGACGAGCTCCTCGGAGGTCCGGGTCGCGTCGTCGCGGACGCCGATGCTGCGGACCGCGGACTCCAGGGCCACCCACGCGGCGACGACGGCGTTCGCCGGGGAGCCGGTGGCGAGCAGCTCCTCACCCTCACGGGCGCCCCTCAGCAGGACCTCGGGGACGACCACGGCGTCGTCGAGGTCCTGCTGAGGGGCCTCCCGTGCGGCCCACCACCGGCGCAGCTCGCGGACGACCGCGACGAGCAGCGCCAGGGCGACGAGCGCCAGGAGGACCTTGGCGGCCCACGAGACCAGGTCGACGAGGAAGGGCTGTGCGGCGCTGGGGCTCAGGCTGGACAGCTTCTGGCCCTCCGACGTCCCGGAGTCGACCCCGTAGTCGATGCCGCGGGCCCTGGCCCCCGAGTCGGTGAGGTCGCGGCGGGCGAAGATCGCCACCGGTCCGGTCGCCGACACCCAGGCAGCGAGGAGCAGGGTCACGACGCCCCCGCCCAGCAGTCCCCACCCGCGCCTGGTCACGGTGCACGACCCTAGGCAGTTCCGGGCGGCGGCGGGGCCTCCGGGGGCAAAATCGCGGACGTTTCGTTACCCACCGATGAGTTCTCGCGCGGGTCCGGGTCTGTCCTGGTACGACCCCCCTGTGCCTAGGGTGGGTCGAGCAGCGCAGCGGCGAACCAGGAGGACCCCTATGACCCAGGCGAGCGACACCCAGGCACCCAGCGACGGTGGCACTGCGGCGCCGGTGGCTCCGGCGGGTGAGTTCCCGGCGCTGGCCGACGGCTACCGCCGCGAGCTCACCGCGCACTGCTACCGGATGACCGGGTCGATCCACGACGCCGAGGACCTCGTGCAGGAGACCTACCTGCGCGCCTGGCGCTCCTACGACGGGTTCGAGGGTCGTTCGTCGGTGCGCACCTGGCTCTACCGCATCGCCACGAACGTCTGCCTGACCGCACTCGAGGGCAAGGACCGGCGGCCGCTGCCCACCGGTCTCGGCGCCCCGGCCAGCGAGCCCGGTGACGCCCTCGCCTCCTCGACCGAGATCTCGTGGCTCGAGCCGGCCCCGGACCCCATGGTCGCGGGCGAGGCCAGCGACCCCGCGAGCATCGTGGGACAGCGCGAGAGCATCCGGCTCGCCTTCGTCGCCGCGCTCCAGCACCTGCCGGCGCGTCAGCGGGCCGTGCTCATCCTGCGTGACGTCCTGCGCTGGAAGGCGTCCGAGGTCGCCACCGCCATGGACACGACGGAGGCCGCGGTGAACAGCGCGCTCCAGCGTGCCCACGCGCAGTTGTCGAAGGCCGACCTGAGCCAGGACACCCTCGACACGACGCTCGACGCCGACAAGCAGGCGATGCTGGACCGGTACGTGAAAGCGTTCTGGGACAAGGACATCGCGGCCATCGTGGGGATGCTCACCGCCGACGCGGTGTGGGAGATGCCTCCCTTCACCGGCTGGTACTCCGGGCCGGAGGCGATCGGGAAGCTCATCGACACCCAGTGCCCCGGCGGGGTCAACGACATGCCGATGGTCGCCACCACGGCGAACGGCCAGCCGGCCTTCGGCCTCTACATGCGTCAGCCCGACGGCACGTTCGCGCCGTTCCACCTGCAGGTGCTGACGCTGCGCGGGACCAAGGTGGAGCACGTCGCGGCGTTCTTCGACGTCGACCTCTTCGCACGGTTCGGCCTGCCGGCCAGCCTGCCCGCCGACCACCTCGCGCGCTGAGCCGCTCGACGCCATGTCGCTGCCCGGAGCCAGCCCGCCGACCCCGCGCGCGGTCGAGCTGCTCGACCGCGCTGTCGGCTACACCCGTGGCTGCCTCGCGCAGGTGACGCCCGAGGCCCTCGGGCGTGCGACCCCCTGCGCGGGCTGGACGCTGCTCGACCTGCTCGTGCACATGGACGACTCGTTGGCGGCGATGGGGGAGGCGGCCCGGTCGCCGTCGCTCTCGCTGGCCCCGGTCGCCGGAGCGTCCGACGCCCGGAGCCTGCTCGTGAGCATCCGGCAACGCGCCTGCGGGCTGGTCGCGCAGTGGCTGCCGCCGGCGCAGGACACGGTCCGCCTCGGTCCGGCGGACCTGGCTCGGGAGACCCTCGGTGCCGTGGGTGCGTTGGAGATCGCCCTGCACGGCTGGGACGTGGCCATGGCGCTCGGCCTCGACCGCCCCATCCCGCCGACGCTGGCCATGGACCTGTGGCCGTGGGCGCGTGACCACATCACCGACGAGGACCGCCCGATCCGGTTCGCGGCACCGCCGGAGGTGCCGACGTGGGCACCGCCCCAGACGCGCCTGCTCGCCCAGGCGGGGCGGCGTGACGACGTCACCTGACCCGGGTCGGGGTCCTCGACCTTCGATGGTGGACGGCACCGGGCCGACCGGACAGGATGGGCCCATGGCCATCGGGTACCGGTTGAGCAGCGGGGACACAGGGCCGGTGCAGCAGAGCCCCGTGACGTGCGGCTCGGCCTGCCTGACCGTGGCCCGGATGCTCGTCAACCCGGCCTTCGCGCGGTGGATCACCACGGGTGAGGGGCCGCGCGGTGACGCGCCGGCGGGGGCGACCGAGCAGGAGCGCTTCGCCGCATACGAGCGCGTCGTCATGGCCCGCACCAACCAGCTCTTCGCCGGTGGGCGCCGGCTCAACCTGCCGTGGCCCCGGGCCCTCGGCACCCCGCCCTGGGGGGCGCGCAAGGAGCTCGAGTTCGGTGCGGCCCGCACCGGCACCACCTACGAGCTCCGTATGGTGCGCCAGCTCACCACCGCGGGGCTGCGGACCGCGCACGCACGGCTGCTCGACGTCGTGTCGGAGGGGGAGCCGGCGCTGCTCTACATCGGCAGCGCGACCCTGCCCCGTCACGTCACCCTCGTCCTGCCCGGCGACGGCGACCGGGTCCTGGACGTCTACGACCCCGCGACCGGCCGGGTCACCCTGCTCGACGAGTCACGGTTCGCCGGGCGGGCCCTGGGCCTGTCGGGCTGGGACGTCCCGTGGGTCGCCGTCCAGCCCGACGGGCTGCGCAGGGCCCAGGCCTATCGCTTCTCCACCGGGATGAGCTCGGCGTCGCGGACCTCGGGGGTCTCGGCCTCGGCGTAGGTCGGCGTCGCGGTGATGCGACCAGCGGCGCTGAGGTCGGCCTCGCCCTGCCGGACGCGGGCCACCCAGTCGCCGGGACCGGCCAGGGTGATGGAGGCGACCTCGGCACGCATGCCGACCTTGGCCTCCGACTTGGCCTTGCGGACCCCGGCGAGGGCCTCTCCGACGGCCGTGAGCAGCGCGCGCTCACCACCTTCGCCGGCCGCGACGTCGTCCGTCGTCGGCCACGGGGCGCGGTGGACCGAGCCCTCGTGCCACCAGGACCAGACCTCTTCGGTGACGTAGGGCAGGAACGGCGCGAGGAGCCGCAGCTGGACGTCGAGGGCGATGCGCAGGGCAGCACGGGCCGAGGCGGCGGCCTCGTCGCCCTGGCCGCCGTAGGCTCGGTCCTTGACGAGCTCGAGGTAGTCGTCGCAGAAGGTCCAGAAGAACGTCTCGGTCGTCTCGAGGGCCTTGGCGTGGTCGTAGGCCTCGAACCCGGCCGTCGCCTTCGCGACCACCTCACGCAGCTCGGCGAGCACCGCCTTGTCGAGCGGGTTCGTCACTGCCGCAGCGAGGTCGCCATCCACCTCACCACTGTTCCCGATACCCGCTTCGGCTTCGCCAAAAGAGAGCGCGAACTTGCTCGCGTTGAGGACCTTGATCGCGAGGCGTCGACCGACCTTCATCTGACCGGTGTCGTAGGCCGCGTCGGTGCCGAGCCGGGCGGAGGCCGCCCAGTAGCGGACGGCATCGGCACCGTGCTGGCGCACGACGTCCTCGGGCGTCTCGGCGTTGCCCTTGGACTTGCTCATCTTCTTGCGGTCCGGGTCGAGGATCCAGCCGCTGATCGCGGCGCCGGTCCACGGCAGCGAGCCGTGCTCGAGGTGGGCGCGGACCACGGTCGCGAACAGCCAGGTGCGGATGATGTCCTGCCCCTGCGGACGCAGGTCCATGGGGAAGACCTTGTCGAACAGCTCGGGGTCACCGCGCCAGCCGAGGGCGATCTGCGGGGACAGCGAGGAGGTCGCCCAGGTGTCCATGATGTCGGGGTCGCCCACGAAGCCGCCGGCCTGACCGCGCTGCGACTCGTCGTACCCCTGCGGCGCCTGGGCTGCGGGGTCGACGGGGAGCTGGTCCTCGGCGGGCGAGATCGGCTGGTCCCAGACGGGGTTGCCGGCGGCATCCACGGGGTACCAGACCGGGATCGGGACGCCGAAGAAGCGCTGCCGGCTGATCAGCCAGTCACCGTTGAGGCCCCCGACCCAGTTCTCGTAGCGGGTGCGCATGAAGGTCGGGTGGAAGTCGAGCTCGCGACCGCGCTCGATGAGCTCGGCGTTGAGGGCCGCGTCGCGCCCGCCGTTGCGGATGTACCACTGGCGCGAGGTGACGATCTCGAGCGGCTTGTCGCCCTTCTCGAAGAAGTTGGCCTTGCGCTGGGTGGCCTTGGGCTCCCCGTCGAGGTCGCCCGACTCGCGCAGGGCGTCGACGACGGCGGCCCGCGCGGAGAAGGTCGTCTTCGTGGCGAGCTCGGCGAACAGCGTCCGGCCCTGCTCGGAGGTGATCCACTCGGGCGTCTCGGCCTGGATGCGGCCGTTGCGGGTGATCACCGAGCGCGTCGGCAGGTCGAGCTCGCGCCACCACTGCACGTCGGTGAGGTCACCGAAGGTGCAGCACATGGCGATGCCCGCGCCCTTGTCCATCTCGGCGAGCGGGTGGGCGAGGACCGGCACCTCGACCCCGAACAGGGGTGAGGTGACCGTGGTCCCGAACAACGCGGCATACCGCTCGTCGTCGGGGTGGGCGATGAGGGCCACGACCGACGGGATCAGCTCGGGCCGGGTGGTCTCGATGTGGACCACCTCGCCGCCCTCGCGGTGGAACGCGACGCGGTGGTAGTGGCCGGGGTAGTCGCGCGCCTCGAGCTCGGCCTGGGCGACGGCGGTCTGGAAGGTGACGTCCCAGAGGCCGGGGGCCTCGGACTGGTACGCCTCGCCGCGGGCGAGGTTGCGCAGGAACGCCTGCTGGGCCGTGGCCCGCGAGTGGGCGTCGATGGTGCGGTAGTTGACGTCCCAGTCGACGGAGAGGCCGAGCCGGCGCCAGAGCGCCTCGAAGGTCTCCTCGTCCTTGACCGTCAGGACGTCGCACAGCTCGATGAAGTTCTGGCGCGAGACCGGCACCTGGTCGGCGGCCTTGACGCTCTTGCCCTCGGCGCCCTGCAGCGGCGGCACGAAGTCGGGGTCGTGGGGCAGCGTCGCGTCGCCGCGGACTCCGTAGTAGTTCTGGACGCGGCGCTCGGTCGGCAGGCCGTTGTCGTCCCAGCCCATGGGGTAGAAGACCTCGAGGCCCGTCATCCGCTTGTAGCGCGCGATGCAGTCGGTGTGCGTGTAGGAGAAGACGTGTCCGACGTGCAGCGACCCGGAGGCCGTCGGGGGCGGGGTGTCGATCGCGTAGATCGCCTCACGAGGCCCGGCGAGCGCCTTGGCCCGGTCGAACGTGTAGGTGCCCTGCTCGCGCCATACCTGCGACCACGTGTCCTCGAGCCCGTCGATGGAGGGCTTGTCGGGGATGGCGGCAGCGCGTGGCGTGGAGGGTGCGTCGGTCATGGCGTGATCTTCCCATCCCGGCTCACGCGCTGACCAACCGGTTGTCGTGCTCAGGCGGTCGAGCGACGACGTCCGGGCCGCAGCACGCCACCGAGCGCCAGGGCGACCAGCGCGCTGACCCCGAGCAGCGACCACCAGGTGGCGGCCGTGCGCTCGCCGGCGCGCGGGTCGGACACGGGGGTGAGGTCGATGGACGCGGCGGGCGGCGTGACGACCGGGGCCTTCGTGGCGCCGGGAGCGACCGGCCCGCTGCTGCTGCCGTCGGTGAGGGCGGTCAGCGCCTCGTACGGCTGCACCAGTCCCCACCCCGCGGAGTCGTTGCGGGTGTCGCGCTGGTCGCGGGACGCCGTGGCCTCGAGCCGGTGCTTCCACCCCGCCGGACCCTCGCCGGGAAAGCGTTGCGCCAGCAGGGCGGCGGTGGCGCTGACGTATGCCGTCGCGAAGCTCGTCGACTCGGCCTCCTCCTCGAGCAGGCAGTCACCCGCGGCGTAGAAGGTGGTCAGGATGCGGGTGCCGGGGGCGGCGACGTCGACGTGCGGTCCGTGGATGGACCCCTCACCGACGTTGTCCGACGTGTCGACCGCGGCGACGGCGACGGCCTGGGGGTAGGCGGCGGGGTAGCGGGGCCCGTCGTTCTTGTTCTCGGAGACGTTGCGGTTGCCGGCGGAGGCCACCACGAGCGAGCCCTTCTTCGTCGCGTAGGCGACGCTGTCGCGCAGCCGGGCGTCGTCGGAGGGCGTGCTCATGGAGACGTTGATGATCTTGGCGCCCTGGTCGGCGGCGTGCCGGATGCCGGCGGCGATGCGGTCCGGGCGGGGACCGACCCCGGCGCTGCGGGACTGCTCGTCGTCGGCGTAGAAGACCCGGACGGGCAGGATGCGGGCGTCCGGGGCGAGCCCGATGACGCCGGACCCCTTGACCGGGCGGGCGGCGATCTGGCCGGCGATGGCGGTGCCGTGGCCGACGGCGTCGCCGCGGGCCCCCAGGTCCGGGACGAAGGACTTGCCGCCGGTGAGGGCGGGCCCGAGGTGGGCGTTCCTGGCCTCGACGCCGGAGTCGACGACCGCCACCGTGACACCGCGGCCGGTCGCGAGCGTCCAGGCGAGTCGGGCGTTGAGCCGCTGCAGGGCCTGCGGCTCCTCGTTGACGTAGGTCGTCTTGTCCTTGTCGCAGGTGGCAGCGGCGGCAGGGGCGGCGGCTGCGGTCACGAGGGCCGTGCTCCCGAGCAGCGCGGAGACGACGGCGGCAGCCAGCCGCGTGCGGTTCACTGCTTGCCGGTGGTGACGGCCTGCTGGGCCGCCGCCACGCTCAGGGTGGGACCGGAGCGGAACAGGTCCACCCACGCCTGGGGGACGGGCACGACGTCACCGGGGGAGTACCCCAGCCGGGACAGCGCGTCGTTGCCGCCCTGCACGCTGTAGGCCGTGGCCGTCGCGTCGACGACGAACACCGGGCCGCGGTTGACGATGTTGTCGCCGATGGCGCGCACGAGGGCCCCCGAGCCGGCTGCGACCTCGGTCACCGCACCGTCCGTCGGGCGGATCGCGGACGAGGTGCTCAGCGCGGTGGTGGGCAGCGTGCTGGGCCCGGACGTCAGCGTGGCGCAGGCCTCACCGTCGACCGGGGCGGGCAGGTCCTCGGGCCACTGCGACGGCACGATCGAGCGGTCGGTGGTCTTCAGTGCCGCGATCTCGGCCGGCGTGACCTGCAGGTCCGCGCCGAGCGAGCGTCCCGAGCCGATCTGGTAGAGCGCGTAGGCGAACGGCGACAGCAGCGCCAGCTCACCGGTCGGCGTGACGACGTAGCGACGAGGGGTCTCGCCCGAGTCCTTGACGGCGAGCACCGAGCCGACGACGGCGCCGGGGGGCAGGTCGGGCAGCGCCTTGCCTGCCGAGTCCACGCGCAGCGGCCCGAGCGTCGGTCCCTGCGGGAACAGCGCCGTCCAGGCAGCGGGGGTCGGGACCGGTGTGGCTGCGTCCAGCCGCAGCTGGCGCAGCACGGCGGCCGAGTCCTTGCCGGACACGGGCAGGCGGTAACGCCCCGTCACGACGAACAGTCCGTCGGCCGTGGTGACCAGCGCCGCGCCGTTGGTGGCGGGGGTGCTCGTGGCGCCGGGGCCCACCACGGTCTTGGTGGCGCCGTCCTGCGCCAGGCAGGACACCCAGCCCGAGCGCGCGAGGCGGGCCGGCGGGGTGAGCGAGTCCGGCGCCCCGAGGATGCCGATGGTCTGGCCGCGCGGCGTCGTGGCGATCTTGTCGTCGTCGACCGTGACGACCGAGAAGCTGCCGGCAGGGATGAGCAGGCGGGCGCTGGTCGTGTTGATGACGGGGTAGAGCGTCTTCTTGACCGCGACGTACCGGGCCCCGCTGTTCTCGGCGATGACGAGGTGGTTGTCGTCCCACCCGTCGGGGAGAGGCTTGGTGAGGGCCCCGGTGACGAGACCACCGACGCCGAGCAGCACGGTGACGGCGATGCCGCCGACGATGGCCCGCAGCGGTCGCTGGGGTTCGACCTCGCGGCCACCGGGGGCGCCGGCGACGAAGGCAGTGGTCAGCCGACGACGGCTGAAGGCCTGGGCCTCGACCAGATCCTTCTTCGTGGCCACGCCCGTTCCCTGCCTTTCGTGGTGGTTGGTCTGGTTGCGGCCACCCTAGGCGCGCAACGGTCGTGCTGGTGGCCGAACCGCCGACGCCCCGGGGACGACGTCAGGTCGCTGCCGGACCCCGAAGGGCCGGTCAGCGACCTTCGCCGTACGTCAGTGGCGACGCTCGTACGCCGGGGTCAGGCGTCGCCGCGCGGCGAGCAGGAGCCCGCCGCCGACCAGCAGGCCACCGGCCAGCGTCGTCAGCGAGGGGAGTGCCGCACCGGTGCGGGCGAGAGCCCCCTGGCTCGCCGTGGTCACGGCCGGCACGGCGGCGTTCTGCTGGGTCCGCGAGCCGAGGGCGTCGAGGTAGGACTCGTCGGCGCAGCGCAGGCCGGTGCAGTCGTCCGCGCCGACGTTGCCCTCGACGTCGACGGGGTCGGTGCCCAGCGTGCCGGTGGGGGCGCTGCCGGTGCCGCCACCGGTGTTGGTGCTCCCGCCGTTGCCACCGGTGCTGGTGCCGCCGCCGTTGCCGCCGGTGCTCGTGCCCCCGGCGCCCGGGGTGCTGGGGACCGAGGTGGTCGTGCTCGAGGTGGTGGTCGCCGGCGCCGACGTCGTGGACGGCTCGGTGGTGGTCGAGGGGACACCGGTCGAGGTGGACGGCTCACTCGTGGTCGACGTGGTGTCCGTCGGCAGCGGAGGGAGGCTCGTCGTGGTGCTCGTCGTCGACGTGATGGTGTCGGTCGGCGGGTCCGTGGGCCCGGGGTCCGTGGTCGTCGTCGTGGTGCTCGACGTCGTCTCGTCGGGGACCGTCGTCGTCGTGGTGGTGGTCTCGCAGACCACGGGCACGGGCACGATGTCGCAGACCGGGGCGGGCGGTCCGGGCGGGTTGGGCGGGTCGAAGACGCCGCTGTCGTCGCGGGCGTCGATCCCGCAGGCGGCCGGCCCGGAGCCGACGAGGTCGAACGAGGTCGTCGCACTCGTCGTGGTCACGCACGGCACGGCGGTGTCGGCCGAGGCGGACTGCGGCCCCAGCACGAGCAGGCCGGATCCGGCGATGACGGCGGTCGTGAGCGCGAGCGTGCGCCATGTCGATGTCACGGTGGTGTCCCCCTGGACGAGTCGAACGTCGTGTGATGGCCCGTTACCGGCGACGCCCCCCGCATCCTCGGGTGCCGTGGTCGAGCCGGTCAGATTCTAGGGGAAATGCCGCGGGACGCGTCAAAGACCCACGAATCCCGCTCGCTCCGTGTCAGATCCTGTCCGGAGGATCTGGTCTAGAAGATCTGGTCTAGAAGATCTGGGCGGCGGCAGCGGCGAGGGGCAGCAGGGCGACCAGGCAGACGCCGTCGACGGCGTCGGCGAGGCGACCGAGCCGGACCCGGGACCGCGGCGCCACGAGGGCGAGGCCGACGACGACGGCCGCAGCTGCCGCGAGCGCCAGACCGAGGAGCGGTCGCCAGTCGGGGTGGGCGATGGCGGCGCTGACGCCGACGACCGCCAGTCCGAGGATGCCGACGACCATGGACACCAGGACGCTGGCGTGCGTGCGGCTGTGCCGCGTCCGCAGCAGCACCGCGGCGAAGCCGACCGCGCCGAGCACCGGTCCGAGCCACCCCGTGCGGGCGACGAACGGCGCGGCGAGCAGGGCGACCAGGCCGGCGGCGATGCCCAGGCCGAGCATGAGGTCGTGGCCGGCGACGACCTGGCGACGGACCGAGCGGCTGTCCACGGCCGGGGCGTCGGCGAAGATCTCTGCGTCGGTGCGGGGCGGGTTCGTCGTGAGGCGGCTGGAGGACAGCGCGAACCACGGGAAGAGGTTGCCCGCGATCACCGCGACCGCGAAGACCACCGCGGCCACGCCGTCCACGGGGAAACCGGCGAAGGCGACGAGCGCCCCGCAGACGGCCAGGACCAGCCCGACCACGGGACCGACGAGGACGACCGGCCGGTGCTCTCGGACCGCCACGACACCGAGGCCGCCCACGACGGCGGCGGCGAGCCCCGCGAACATCAACGGCCGGCCCCACACCGATCCGTCGACGGGGACGGCCAGGCCGGCCACGGCTGCATACGCGCTCGCGGACAGGGCGAGCGCGGCGCCGGACACCGCCTGGCGACGGGCCTGGGACAGGACGGCGGCGGCGATCACCAGCAGGACGGCGACCGCGCCGGCCATGCCGACGACGAGGACCCCGGTGGTGCGCGCGGTGACCAGGGCGACCGCTCCGGCGGCGAAGAGCGCGACGGCGGCACCGAGCGCGGTGCGTGCGCTGTTCTCGGGCGTCCACGGGGCGAACGAGGACTCGACGAGGTCGGCGACCGCCTCGACGACGTCGTCGTAGACCTTGAGCTCGACGGGGTCGCCGGCCGGCTCGAGGGCCAGGACGAAGCCGTCCTCGACCCCCTGGGCGGCGAGGCTGCGGTCGGGCTCGACCGTGATCCCGTCGTGGCGCACGAGGCGGAACCCCCGGCTGGCGGTGCTCGGGTCGAGCTGCCCCAGCTCCCGTGCCAGCTCGGGCACCAGCTCCGCGACGGGTATGCCGCCGGGCAGCCCGAGATCCGCACGGCGGGTGCCCGCAGTGACGGACAGCCGGATGAGCGAGGTGGTGCTGCCAGTACTGCCAGTGCTCACGGTCACGGGCCCCTCCCGGTGACGACGAAATGTCCTTCGGCCCCGACGGGGCCAGACGCAGCATAGGGGGGAGTTCTCCCCATGTTGCGCTCTTCCAAACGTTGCTACTCTCTCAAATCGGACCTCGGGGGAACGTGTTTCGGGGTCCGTCCCATGCGCAGAGCGAGTGGGGATCAGCGCGCCCCCAGGGGGGCCAGAAGTGGAAGTTGGGAGGCACCATGCTTGCTGCTGGAGATGGCGTACTCAATAAAGGCGCCGGAATCGTCAGCGACTACCGGGGACAGCTCGACAACGAGCTGAAGTCCCTCGAGGGCCGCTTGCAGGGTCTGCAGAGCCAGTGGAAGGGACAGGGAGCGGCGAGCTTCCAGGCGACCTTCACCCGCTGGAAGGAAGACTCCGCGAAGATCATCTCGGCACTGTCGACGTTCGAGGAGAACCTGCGCTCGACGCAGAACACCTTCACCGAGCGCGACGAGAACGCCGCGACCGCCATGAAGAACAAGTACGGGGGTATGTGAGACATGCTTGTTGACCACGGAGGCCTCAGCGCCGCAGCCGGTGACATCGCCCAGGGTGCGTCCAAGATCGAGGGCAAGCTCAACGACATGGACCAGGCGCTCTCGCCGCTGAAGAGCGAGTGGGACGGTTCTGCCAAGGAGGCCTACACCCAGGCCAAGCAGAAGTGGACCCAGGCCATCACGGACATGAAGCTCGTCCTGGCCGAGATCGGCAACGCCGTCGAGACCAGCAACCAGGACTACCAGGACGGCGACAAGAAGTCCGCCGGCCTGTTCCAGTAGCAGCCAGTCGCCACGGTCGTGCCGGAGCCCCCTCGGGGTTCCGGCACGTGCCGTGACCACTGGCACGAGGTGCAGCACACGACGCAGGGGGAGATGACATGGCACTGCCGGACGAGGACCAGCAGCAGCTGCAGGGGTACCGCTTCACCAACGGCAAGCTCAAGGCGGACTTCGAGATCATCCGCACGCTGGCGAACAACCGTGGCGCGGCGTGGACCGAGAAAGCCACGGGCAGCCGCTCCAAGGTCGTGGGGACGACCCTGGACGCGAGCTCGTTCTCCGGCATCGACTCGTGCAAGCAGTTCGGGTCGGTCTACACGACCGCCAAGCAGATCTACGAGGAGACGCTCAAGGGTGTCGAGGAGGACGTCAAGGCCTACCAGGACAAGCTCCTGCAGGTGGCGACGCACCTCGAGGACAAGGACAACCGGGCCGGAGAGGTGTTCGCGGCGCTCGCGGCCCCGGCCGCGCAGGACTCGCTCCAGAGCAACGTCCGCAACACCCGGGCCAACGAGGGCCAGGACGCGGTCGAGGCCGAGCACGCCCAGGAGCAGGCCGCCCAGCAGGTCGAGCAGGCCGGTCAGCAGGGCCACGGTCCCGACGGCGGGCCCGGCGGGAACGGCGACCACGGCGGTGGGGCCGGCCCGGACGGTGGCCACCCCGGTGCCGACAACGCCGTGGGAGGGACGGCGCCGGCCGGGAGCGGCACCGACAACCTCGTCACCCCGGGAGCCGCGCCGGCCACCGACGAGGGCGACACCACGGTCCAGGCGTCCCGCTGAACGTCGTCGCCGCTCACGCCACCCGATCGCAGGAGGATCCCGCACGATGAAGCGCCCCACCCGCCCCGTCAGCGCCCTGCTGCGGGCCTCGCTGGTGGCCGGTGTCAGCGCTGCGCTCGTCGCCCTGCCCGTCGTCGGGGTCGCGGGGAGCAGGCCGGCGGCCACGGCCGACGCGGCCAACCCCACGCCCTGGTGGCCCGCGGCGATGGGCTTCGACGACCTCGCCAGCGCGGGAGCCACCGGGCAGGGGGTGACGGTCGCGGTCATCGACGGCACCATCGACCCCGATGCCGCGGACGTGAAGGGGCGTATCGCCGCCGTCTCCACCCCGTGCAGCCAGCCGGCGACGGGCACCGGCAAGGACGCCGACCACGCGACCCAGATCGCACAGGTCATCGTCGGGACCGGTGCGGCGTCCGGCGGCACCCCCGGGGTGCGGGGCATCGCCCCGAAGGCGACGCTGCGTCACTACAGCCTCGGCCCGGGCGAGAAGAACTCCTGCCTGGTCAAGGACACCGACCAGCCGTACCCGTTGCTCACCGCGATGCAGCAGGCCCTGGACGACGGGGCCAAGATCATCAACCTCAGCTTCGGCGGCAGCAGCACCAACGCGGCGCAGAAGCGCGCCATCACGCTCGCCCAGCACGCCGGGGCCATCGTCGTCGCGGCGACGGGCAAGGGGTCCCTGACGTTCCCGGCGGCCTACAACGGCGTCGTCGCGGTCAACGCCTGCGACCGAGAGGGACAGCTCGACCCGGACGGCGCCAACGCGGCGTCCTACGGCGTGGCGTTCTGTGCACCGGGGATGGACCTCGTCCTCGGTGGTCACCGGGGCACGACGTGGGTGGGTCAGGGCAACCTCACGAGCGGCACGTCGTTCGCGGCGCCCCTGGTCAGCGGTGGGCTGGCCGCCTACTGGTCGAAGTACCCGAAGGCGACGGGCAACCAGATCCTCCAGGCCGCGCTGCGTCACCCGGGGATGAAGCAGGGCACCAGCAACTCCGGCGCCAAGGGCTGGGTCTACTCCTACCGCCGCGTGGGCTCGGGCTTCCCGAAGATCCAGGACGCGTCCCGCACCGGCTTCGGCTGGGGGATCTTCGCGCCCGCCGATGTCGTCGAGGTCGACCCGACCACGTACCCCGACACGAATCCGTTGGTGCGCAAGGCGAATGCCTCCGGACCCACCGCCGAGGAGATCGCCGCGGGCGCCCTCGCCGAGGACGGCCCGCAGGCGACACCGACCACGTCGACGTCTCCGTCGACGTCATCGTCGACCGCGAGTGCGACCAGCCCCGGCTCCGAGGGGAGCGACCCGGCGGCAGCGCCGTCCGGCAGCGGGGACGACGGCTCCGGTGGGGTGCCGGTCTGGGTATGGGGCCTGGGCCTGCTGGTGCTCGCGGGAGCGGGCGGAGCACTCGTCGTCAGTCGTCAGGGAGCCGCCTCGAAGGCGGCCGAACCACGAGCCACACAACCAGGGGAGGGGAGCTGAGATGGGCGCCAAGGAGGCAGAGCTCAGGAAGATCGAGGCCGCGGCCGGCAACATCGCCGCGCAGGCACAGCACTGGGAGGACGCCGCGACCGAGATCGACGACCTGGTCACGAGCATCAAGAACACCAAGAACGACCTCGCCGTCGACTGGGAGGGCGAGGGCGCCGACGCGGCCTACTCCGCCATGGACACCCTGACCGCGCAGCTCGTCCTGCACGCGACCGCGCTGCGCGAGGTGAAGTCCGCCCTCGTGGCTGCCGACACCGCGGTGACGACGGCGCAGACCGCCCTGGCCAACGACGTCGAGACGGTCGACACCTCGCCGAGCCGCCAGGGGTTCATGACCCAGGAGGGGGTCGACTCCCCGGGACCGGTCGGGAAGAAGTTCGACCAGCAGGCGTACGACGCAGCCGTCGCGGACCGCGAGGCCCAGCGCGAGGCCGCCGCCGAGGCGGCCCTCCAGCAGCTCAGGGTCGACATGGCCGGTGCCACGACGCAGCTGCCCGTGGAGGCGCCGGACGACTACAGCGACGGCGACACCCAGCTGCCCGCGGGTGGTGGCGGTGGCGGCACCCCACCGGGAGGGGGCGGCGGCACCGGCTACTCCGGCGGCAACGTCGGCTCCACCCCGACCATCTCCACCGGCGGGTGGACGGGGAGCGTGCCGAACATCCCGGGCTACCAGCCGACCCCGAACGACCCGATGGTGCCGCAGATCGTCCCTGACGACGGGACCGGTGTGGGCACCCCGACGGGCATCACCACCGGGTTCGACCCCACGGCGTACGACGGCTCGACCAGCGCGGACGGCACCGTCGTCGGCTCGGTTCCGGTGCCCGGTGGGGTGCAGGGTGCGACCGGGGTCGGTGGGCTCGGCGGAAGCGGTGGCGGCTCGGGTGGGCTGGCCGGCACGGCCGGCGCCATGGGCATGGTCGCCGGCGGGGCCGGGGGACTGCGCGGTGCGCTGCGCGGTGCCGTGGGCCGGGCGGGCGGCACCGTGACGGGCGCCACCGGGGTGGCCGGCAGCACCGCGCGAGGCGCCACAGGAGGCGCGGCGCGCGGTGGCGCGGGTGGTCGCCTCGGTGGCACGTCCGCGGTGCCCGGCGGATCGCGCGCCGGGGGTGGCACGAACATCGTGGCCTCCGGCGCGGGTGGGCGTGGCAGCGGAATGGTCCCGGGCGGGTCGGCCGGCGGGTCGTCGGGCGGTGCCTCTGGTTCCCGCGGCTCGACCGTGAGCGGGTCCACCGGTTCCGGCAAGTACGGCGTGCCCCGGCTCGACGGAGCAGCCGGCGGTGCGGGCGGCCGTGGTGGCACCTCGCTGGTGCCCGGCGGTGGCGGTCAGTCCGGTGCTGCGGCGGGCAGCCGTGGCGCGGCCGGGGCCGGTGGCCGTGGCGGCGCCGGGGGTCCCGGCGCTGCGGGCGGTGCCGGCGGTGGGCGGTCGGCCGGCTCCGGACTGGGCGGCTCCACCGGCGGAGGCGCCCGGGCGGGTGCTGCGGGTGGCGGCACGGGCGGCTCCGGGACGCAGGGTGTCGTGGGCGCCGGCGGTGGCGGGGGTCGCGGGTCGGGCAGCGACCAGGACCGCAAGGACCGCGAGCTGCTCACGCACGAGGACGAGGAGAACTGGTACGACGACGCCGAGGCGAGCGACTCCGTCTGGGAGTAGGTCGCTCCGGCTGTCGACGACGAAGGGGGAGCAGTGGCACCGAAGATCAGGGTCGAGATCGCCCAGCTGGACCTCATCGGGCAGGTCCTGGACAGGCAGCAGGGCCACATGCAGGGGGTCGGTTCGTTCGTGCGGACCAACTGCAGCGCGAGGGGGGCGTTCACCGGCGTCCTCGGACTGCTCGAGGGGCACTACCGCGGCGCCTACGACGCGGGGTCGCAGGGGATGACCAACGGCGCGACCATCGCGCGCGTCGCGTCGGACAAGACCGCTGCGACCCGGGCCGACTTCATCGAGCGCGACCGGGCGGCCCACGACCGGATCGCTGCGAAGCAGGGGGTGAACGCGCCGTACGAGGCTCCTCGCGGGGGCACCGTGCGCACCGGGACCCCGATCGGGCCGCTGGCCGGGAGGGGCGGCTCGGGACCGTTCGGCTTCCTCGACCAGCTGTCCTTCCTCAAGAGCAGCAAGGACCTCGTGAGCACGGCCGACACCCTGTCCAAGCCGCTGCGGCAGAACCCCCGGGAGCTGTGGCGGGTGCAGCGACGGACCGAGGACCTTGCCGACCGGACCGACCCGAGGTACTGGATCCAGCGGGGACTGACCAGCCAGGCCAACGCCCTGCGGCAGAAGCTCGACGGGATGTCCGCGACCGAGCGCGGCACCTACCTGCGCAACCGGCAACGCGACTTCTACGCCCGGGGTCAGGACTTCGCCCGCACCCACGTCCCCGGGCGCGCCGACGAGGACGGATCGCGCAGCCCCGCTGCCGGTGCGCTGTCCGACAGGGACTCCGAGATGCTCGGCAAGGGGGCGAAGGTGCTCCAGGCGCCGGGTGCCGTGCTGAGTGAGACCCAGGGCGTGCTCGACGCAGGGCAACGGCTCGCGGAGACCGTGGACCAGGCAGGGCGCACCGCCGAGGCGGCCGACGGACCGGCGAACACCGAGGCGATCCGGTGGGCCGCGAAGGACAAGGGAGGCACCTGGTGAGCGTCTACGAGAAGGTCGACCCGTCAGGGTACGACCGCTGCCTGGCCGTGCTGCCCGACGACGACTTCATCGAGGAGTTCGAGTCCAGCTGCGGCTTCCTCATCGGCCACCTGCTGGGGTTCTGCCGCCAGGCGTTCGGGACCGACCCGCTGGTCGAGCTGGTCAAGCCGCTGTGCGGCGACTGGGGCGTCATGGGGGTCGCCCAGCAGGGCTGGGCCGACGCCGGACAGATGTGTCGGGGCGTGGGCCAGAACTTCACCGAGCTCGACACCAACACCGTCGACGTGTGGGACGGCGAGGCCGCAGAGGCGTTCCGTTCGCGGATGGTCCAGCTCGGTGACAACTACGGGACGTATGCCGAGGGGTGCGACCTCATCGGGGAGCTCACCGGCAGCCTCATCGAGGTGGCCAAGTCCGCCGCCCTGGGCATCGCGACGCTCGTGTCGTTCATCAGCGACATCCTCGAGCGCCTCATCATCGAGGCGTCGGTGCCGGTCGTCGGATGGCTGGTCGGGGCCGCCGACATCGCCATCCACATCAAGAGCTTCTGGGACCGCTTCGACAAGGCCGTCAAGCTGATCCGCCGGGTGCTGGACACCATCGACCGGTTCATCGACGCGATCTATGCCGTCGTCAACATCATGCACGTCATCAAGCTCGCCCTGAACGGCATCTCGGGTGGTCTCGCGGCCCACAACGGCTCCCGGATGGACGAAGCGGCCCAGAACCAGTTCGGGGTGTGACGCCATGACTGACGCAGACCGGTCCATCGCGCAGGTGCGTGCCCTGCTCGGCGAGATGCGGGGCATCCGCGCCGACATCGACCGCCAGACCCGTGAGGCGGTGGCCGAGCACCAGAAGTACCTCGCCTCCGTGGAGAAGAAGGACGAGGACCGGGCGAAGAAGGCCAGGGCCGGCGAGCTCGGCGCCGACTGGCAGCGGCTCCAGCGCCGGATCGACCTCGGGGAGACGAGCCTGACCGCGATCGTGCACGGCATCGACGACTCCTCCGCCGCGGAGAGTGTCCGGCGCACGGCGGCCGAGAACGCCGCGGAGGTGTCCCGGGTGCAGGCGCAGGAGCTGGGCAGCCGCGAGGACTCGGCCGCCGAGCTGCAGGTCGCCTTCTCGTCGGCCCAGCAGCACCTGCGCGAGATGTACGCCCAGATGGAGCAGATCGCGGCCAAGCCGCTGCCCAGGGTCGACTAACCGCGGTCGAGCCAGGTCGGGCAAGGTCGGGCGACGTCGGGCCGGGTCGGGCTAGGCGGAAGCAGGGTCGCGACGACGACCGCGGCGGCGCGGGGTGCGCCGACGGTCGTCGACGGCCTGCACCTGGCTGCGCGCCCTGACCAGCGCGCTGAGGCTGACCGCCTCGAGCACGAGCACCGACGCGGCGGCCACCGATCCCCAGAGCGCGGTGTCGGGGCGGGCGGCCGAGTCGCGGTAGCCCACCGGCTGGATGAGGGGGACGACGAGACCGGTCGGGTCCGTGACCAGCTCGTACCGCTCTCCGGGGCTGATCCGCTGGAAGGAGTACTCGTTGGTGCGGCGCTCACCGATCGTGGAGTAGGCCAGGGTCTGGCGGCCGTCGTCGCTGCGGACCTGGAGGCGGCTGGCGCCGGCGAAGAGGCGGTCCACCTCGACGACCTCGACCTGCCCGCTCGAGCGCATGACGTCGGTGGTCCACCAGCGCGCCCCGGCGTGCTGCACGAAGAACGTGCAGAAGGGGATGAGGACGAACACGGCGCACACGGCGCGGAACGGCACCCGTGACGAGACCTGGAGCAGCACCGCCCAGAACATCACCGCTGCGAGGCCGGTGAGCAGCGGGTTGATGGCTCCCGGCGAGGTGTTGCCGTCACCGTCGCGCGGGTGCCACGACCACCAGAGCGCGAGCAGCAGCGCGGCGTGCGCGAGCAGCACGAGCAGGGCCCGGCCCCAACACCGCATCCCGGTGTCCGACGACGCCGTCGGCATCAGCCTGCTGCCATCCTGGCCATGGTCTCGAAGCCACCGGCGGCGAGGGCTGCCGCGGGCAGGCTCATGGCGATGGCGAACCCCTCGAGCATGTCGGCGAGCCGGGACAGCCGGGTCGAGTGCCAGCCCCGACCGAGGGCGACGGCGCTGACGACGGCGATGACGGCGAGGGCGAGCGCGACGCACACCACGACGAACCCGAGGGCGGCACCGACGAGCTGCCCGGCTGCATACGTGCCGAGCAGGCCGGACAGGGCGGAGGTGGTGAGCAGGGCGAACCGGGGGAGGCGGTCGCGCACGGTCCGCGACTGGAAGCCCAGGGCGATGGTGACGGCCGCGCACAGGCCGACCGTGCCCCAGCTGGACCAGCCGGAGCGTCCGGGGGTGGCGACGAGGACGGCCAGCGCGACGGGCGCCAGGACGCAGCCCCACACCGTGCCCGCCGCGACGGTCTCGCGCGCGGCGTGGAACACGGTGTCCACCTCCGCGATGCGCAGGCGGCGGTAGCGGCGGCGACGCTGCTCGCGAGCCGTCCAGATCGTCGTCGACAGCCGGTCGACGTCGACGAGCTGCTCGTCGGGGACCTCGAAGCCGAGGGAGGGCAGCAGGCGCACGGCGCCCGGCACCAGCCCGGCGACGACGGCGGCCACGGCGAACGACGGCCAGTCGAGCAGCACGCCGAGGACCGCGAGCCCACCGACGGCCGCGAGCGCGGTCATCGCCGCGCGGGAGGCCCGGTCGAGCGGTCCGCCGCTGATGCGTGCGACGCCGGCGACGGCGGTGGCGACCGTGCAGGCCGCGATGAGCGAGATGCGGCCGGCGCTCGGGGTCGACGCGACCGGCAGCGCCAGGCCCGCGGCGAAGCCGAGGACGGGGGAGACCAGCCGGGACAGGCGGGCCGTCGTGGAGTGGGCGTGGTCGGTGGCCAGGGCCAACCCGGCCAGCAGCAGTGCGGTGGCGGTCAGACCGGCGACGAGCGGGTCGGGTGTCGTGTGGTCGCGGAACACGCCGGGGGCGAGGACCGCGACGGTGGCGAGGGCCAGCCCGGCACCGGTCCAGCGCAGCAGTGGGGCGGTCGCCACGGGTGCCGCCGACGCCGGGTGGACGACCGGCGCCGCGGCCGAGGTCTCGTCGACGGGGACGGCGAGGTCCTCGCGCCGGCGGGTCGCCTCGGCGAGGGCGCGGCGGGACACGGTCTCCTCGGACGCCTCGACCTGTCGACCTCCCTGACCCTCGGGGGACCGGGCGCCGCCGGCGACCGGTGAACGGTCGAAGTTGAGCACGTCGCGCGTCACCTCGTGGGTGGTCGCGCGGATCACGGTGAGCAGCGTCCCCTCGGGGACGGCGTCGCCGAGCACCTCACCGAGGGCGATGACGCGCCCTGCCGGTGTGGCCACGGCATACGGGCTGTTGCGGGGGGCGATGCCGAGGGCGGCGAGCAGGTCGCCGACCTGTGCGCCTGCCGGGGCCACGAGGTCGTAGCGACGGTCGTCCGCGAGCAGCGAGATGCGGTGCGAGTCCTCGCCCAACGCCGCACCTCCCCTTCGCCCGACCCTGCGTTCACACCTGCGTTCACACCTGCGCCGAACCCGTTCCGACCCGCCCCGACGCGCCGGAGGACTGGTGCCGCTGAGCTCCCGCCGGGAACCCTACCGCCTGTTTGTCCGGGAAGGACGAGACTGCACCGTTCGTCCGCCGCCGACGCGATAGGTTGGCCCCGCTGTGGGCGGACGCCTGCCGACCCGGGGGAGGCAGCGACGTCCGCAGGGGACGGGCACGAACGCCGAGGAGGGCGCACACCACCATGTCAGTGACCTTGCGACGGGGGCCTCGCGAAGAGGCGCCCGAGGTGCCGTCGGGCCGAATCGTCCTGCAGCCGCCGCCGGAGATCACCCCGAGCGAGGGGATCAGCGGCCTGCTGCTCAACGCCGTGCCGATGCTCGGCAGCGTGGGCTCGATCGCGTTCGTGGCGCTGTCCTCACCGGGGGTCAAGGGCTACATCGCCGGTGGCATGTTCCTCATCGCCTCGCTCGGCTTCGTCGGGGTCAACGGCTACCGGCAGCGCCAGCAGCACACGGCCGGCGTCATCGAGGCGCGTCGCGAGTACCTCGCGTACCTCGGCGAGGTCCGCCAGACCGTGCGCGAGGCCGCGAACCGTCAGCGTGCGGCCGCGTTGTGGAACAACCCGGCGCCCGATGCGCTCGCCTCCCTGTGCGAGGAGCGCACCCGCGTGTGGGAGCGGTCCGTGAGCGACGACGACTTCCTGCGGGTGCGGTTCGGTCGCACCAACCAGCCGCTGTGCATCACCCTCGAGGCCCCCGAGACGGCGCCGATGGCCCAGCTCGACCCGGTCGCGGCGTCGGCGCTGCACCGTCTGCTGTCGACGCACCGCGTCCAGCCGGACCTGCCCGCCTCGGTCTCGCTGTCCTACTTCTCGCGCATCGAGCTGACCGGCGACGCCGAGCCGACGCGCGCGCTGGCCCGCGCCCTCGTCACGGCCGCGGCGACCCAGCACGCCCCCGACCAGCTCCAGGTGGCCATCGTGTCGTCGGCCGACGCGCTGCCGGAGTGGGAGTGGGTCAAGTGGCTGCCGCACTCGCACAGCCAGCGTGAGCGCGACGGCGTCGGACCGGCGCGCATGCTCGCCACCTCGCTGTCCGACCTCGAGCAGATGCTCCCGGCCGACCTCGCCGACCGGCCCCGCTTCGGGCCCGCCGAGCAGCCCACGATGCCGCACGTCCTCATCGTCGTCGACGGTGGCGACGTGCCGCCGGGCAACCCGATCGTCACCGACGACGGGGTCATGGGCGTCACCGTGCTCCACCTCCCCGAGCGCTGGGACGAGCTCACCCAGGAGGGTCGGATGCGGCTGGCACTGGGGAACGCCCAGCGCTCCGGCCCGTACGCCGGCCGTGTGCCGATGCAGATCATCACCCTCACGTCCGACCCCGCCCAGGGGTTCGCCGACCAGCTCTCGCTCGTCCAGGCCGAGGCGGCGGCCCGCCGCCTCGCCCCCCTGTATGCCGGCGCGGAGCCCGAGCGGCGTGACGCCATGACCAGCTCCACCGAGCTCGTCGACCTGCTCGGCCTCGGCGACGTCCGCGACTACGACCCCGAGGCGGCCTGGCGCCCGCGCCTGCAGCGCGACCGGCTGCGGGTCCCGATCGGCCTGGGGTCCAACGGGCAGGTCGTCTCGCTCGACATCAAGGAGTCCGCCCAGCAGGGCATGGGGCCGCACGGCCTCGTCATCGGCGCCACGGGTTCGGGCAAGTCCGAGGTGCTGCGCACCCTGGTGCTCGCCCTGGCCATGACGCACTCCTCGGAGTCGCTCAACTTCGTCCTCGTCGACTTCAAGGGTGGTGCGACCTTCGCCGGCATGGCTGACATGCCGCACGTCTCGGCCGTCATCACCAACCTCGGCCAGGAGCTGAGCCTCGTCGACCGCATGCAGGACGCCCTGCACGGCGAGATGGTGCGGCGCCAGGAGCTGCTGCGGTCGGCGGGCAACTTCGCCAACGTCACCGACTACGAGAAGGCCCGGGCCGCCGGTGCCGACCTCGAGCCGCTCCCGGCCCTGGTCATCGTGGCCGACGAGTTCAGCGAGCTGCTCAACGCGCGTCCCGAGTTCGTCGAGCTGTTCGTGGCGATCGGACGACTGGGGCGTTCGCTGTCGATGCACCTGCTGCTCGCCTCGCAGCGCCTCGAGGAGGGGCGCCTGCGCGGCCTGGAGTCGCACCTGTCCTACCGCCTGGGCCTGCGCACCTTCTCCGCGCAGGAGTCCCGCACCGTCATCGGGGTGCCCGACGCGTACGAGCTGCCCGCCGTCCCCGGCCTCGGCTACCTCAAGCCGGACCAGACGACGCTCATCAAGTTCAAGGCCGCCTACGTCTCCGGCCCGCCGCCCGCGCGTCGCCGCGTCGCCAGCGACCGCACCGGCGCCACGAACGACATCGTCCCGTTCTCGGCGGCTCCCGTGCTGCGCCTCAACGACGCACCCGAGCCCGTCGTCGTGGACTCCGGGCCGCGCGAGGACCGGGCGACCTTCGACATCGCGGTCGCCAAGATGCGGGGCAAGGGCCGACCGGCCCACCAGGTCTGGCTGCCACCGCTCGACGTCCCCGACTCCCTCGACGTGCTCCTCGGCGACCTCGACGTCGACCCCGAGCTCGGCCTGGTCTCGCGTCGCTGGCGCGACGCCGGCTCCCTGGTCGTGCCGCTCGGCATCGTCGACCGTCCGCTGGAGCAGCGCCGCGACGTCATGAGCGTCGCCCTCGGCGGGTCGGCCGGTCACGTCGCCATCGTCGGCGGCCCGCGCAGCGGCAAGAGCACCCTGGCCCGCACCCTGGTCACCTCGCTCGCCCTGACGACCACGCCGCAGGAGACCCAGTTCTACGTCCTCGACTTCGGTGGCGGCACGTTCTCGCCGCTGGTCAAGCTCGCGCACGTCGCCGGTGTCGCGAGCCGCAACGAGCCCGACGTCGTGCGCCGCACCCTCGCCGAGGTCAAGGGCATCGTCGACCGTCGCGAGGCCTACTTCCGTTCCCAGGGCATCGACTCCATCGAGACCTACCGTCGCCGCCGCGCCGAGGGACGAGCCGACGACGGGTATGGCGACGTCTTCCTCGTCGTCGACGGCTGGCCCACGATCCGGGCCGAGTTCGACGAGCTGGAGATGCAGATCCAGGAGATCGCCGGCCGCGGCCTGACGTTCGGGCTGCACCTCGTGGCCACGACCAACCGCTGGATGGACTTCCGCAGCGCCGTCAAGGACGTGTTCGGGACCAAGCTCGAGCTGCGCCTCGGCGACCCCAGCGACTCCGAGATCGACCGCAAGGTCGCGGCCAACGTGCCCAAGGGCCGTCCCGGCCGGGGCGTCGAGGCGACCCGCCACCACTTCCTCGCCGGTCTTCCCCGCGTCGACGGCAGTGGCGACGCAGGCACTCTCGGCGCCGGGGTCGACGACCTCGTCGAGCGGGTCAACGCAGCGTGGCAGGGCCCCTCCGGGCCCAAGCTGCGGCTGCTGCCCGACGAGATCAGCCTCGAGCGCGTCCGCCAGATGGCGGGCGAGCAGGACCGCCGGATCCTGCTCGGCATCGACGAGAGCAACCTCGCGCCGATCGGGCTCGACGTCGTCGAGGAGCCGCACCTCTACCTCTTCGGCGACAGCGACTCCGGCAAGACCGGCATGCTGCGCACCGTCGCCCACGAGGTCATGCGCCTCTACACCCCCGAGCAGGCCCAGATCTTCGCGATCGACTACCGGCGCTCGCTGCTCGGTGAGATCCCCGACGAGTACCTGCGCGACTACTTCACGACCGAGGAGCAGGCGCTCGAGAACATCCCCGAGCTGGCGGCATACCTGCGCTCGCGCCTGCCCGGCCCGGACGTGACCCCTGAGCAGCTCCGCAACCGCACGTGGTGGACCGGTGCCGAGGTGTTCCTCCTCGTCGACGACTACGACCTCGTGGTGACCTCGGCCGGCAGCCCGCTGGCCGCCCTGGTGCCGCTGCTGGCCCAGGCCGGCGACGTCGGCCTGCACCTCGTCGTCACGCGTCGCTCCGGTGGTGCCGGTCGGGCCTCGTACGAGTCGGTGATGCAGTCGCTGCGCGACCTCGCCTCGCCCGGGCTGCTGCTGTCCGGCAGCCCCGACGAGGGACCGCTCATCGGCAACATCAAGGCGGTGCCGGCGGTACCCGGTCGCGGTCGTCTCGTGTCCCGCGAGTCGGGCAACAACGTCATCCAGCTGGCCTGGACGCCCTCGCGCCACGGCTAGGTCGGTGGGCGGTCCGCCCGCCCCCTAGGGTTGGCGCATGGAACCCGTCTACAGCAGCGTGATCGGGGTGGCGCGCACCCTCTTCGCGGCCCAGGGGCTCAAGATCCACATGCGTGGGCTCGAGAACGTGCCGCGCTCGGGTGGCGCCGTCATGGCCATCAACCACACCGGCTACTTCGACTTCACCTACGCCGGGCTGGTCGGAGTCACGGTCGGTCGGCTCGTGCGCTTCATGGCGAAGAAGTCGATCTGGTCCAACCCCGTGGCCGGACCGCTGATGACCGGGATGAAGCACATCCCCGTGGACCGAGAGGCGGGCACCGAGTCGTTCGCAGCCGCGCTCAAGGCCCTGCGCGCCGGTGAGGTCGTCGGCGTCTTCCCCGAGGCGACGATCTCGCGGTCGTTCGAGCTCAAGGACTTCAAGTCGGGTGCGGCCCGGCTCGCCCAGGACGCCGGGGTGCCGCTGCTGCCCGTGACGATCTGGGGCTCCCAGCGGGTGTGGACCAAGGGCCAGCCCAAGCGGATGGGGCGGCACGGGTTCCCGCTGCTCATCTCGGTCGGCGCCCCCATCACCGTCGCGCCCGGTGAGGACGTCACCGAGGTGACGGCCCGGATGAAGTCGGCCATGCAGGAGCTGCTCGACACCGACCAGGCCGTGTACCCGGCGTGGCCCGACGCCGAGAAGCACCTGCTGCCCTCGCGCCTCGGTGGTACCGCCCCGACGCTGGCCGAGGCCGACGAGCTCGACCGTGTGGAGCGCGCCGAGCGCGTCCGCGCCATGCGCCGCAAGAAAGGCTGACCCCCCGCGGGCGGGGTCCGTGCGGAGGGGGGGAGTCCTCAGCCGTACGGCCAGATGCCGGTGGCGACCCGACCACGCGGCGACGGGCATCGGTACCTTTGATGCGACCCAAGGAGGCCACATGCCCCAGCAGATCGCTCTCGTCGTGGAGGACTCGCCCGAGTTCACGCGGCTCGCCACCGCGCTGTTGACGGCAGAGGGCTTCCGCGTGGTCCACAGCGCGACCGGGGAGCACGGGGTGGAGGCCGCGAGGCGGCACGCCCCCGAGCTCGTGCTGCTCGACGTGACGCTCCCGGGCCTGGACGGCATCGAGGTCTGCCGCCAGATCCGGGAGTTCTCGGACTGCTACGTGGTCATGGTCACCGCCCGGACCGACGAGCTCGACCGCGTGCTCGGGCTGACGATGGGCGCCGACGACTACGTGACCAAGCCCTTCTCGCCCCGCGAGCTCACAGCGCGGATCCGCGCCATGCGCCGACGTCCGAGGGCCGCCGCCCCCTCCGACCTCCGCGTGTTCGGTGACCTGACCGTCGACCCGGTCGCGCGTGAAGCGCGGCTCGGGGACCAGGTGCTCTCCCTGACCAAGATCGAGTACGACATCCTCGACCTGCTGACCGGCACCCCGCGCCGGACCTTTGAGCGGGCGCAGCTGATGAGCACCGTCTGGGGTGGGGACTGGGCGACCGATGACCACGTCATCGACGTGCACGTCGCCAACCTGCGCAAGAAGCTGGGGGAGAGTGCGTCGGCCCAGCGCTTCATCCGCACCATGCGGGGGGTGGGCTACCGCTTCGAGCCCAGCCCGACGGACCAGCCCGCGCCTGCACTGCGCTGACCCGCGCCCGGCGCGGAGCCAGACGGGCTCGAGCACATCGGAGGCCGTCGGCCGGTCACCCGACCGGGGCGGCCCGGGAAGGCACGCCGAGGTCGACCACCACCCGACGGTGGTCGCTGCCCACGCTCGGCTGGTCGGTGATCGCCGCCACGCTGATGCCACCGGCGACCAGGACGTGGTCCAGCCGCATCATCGGGGGGACGGGGCCGTCCCACTGGGGCCAGGTGGCTCCGAGTCCTCGGCCCGCGACCACGAAGGCGTCCCGGACGTCGCCGTCCACCAGCTCCGCGAGCGGGGCGTGGTCGAGCGTCGCGTTGAAGTCGCCCGCCAGGATGATCGGGAGCGGGCTGTCGGAGAGCACCCGACGCAGGCCGGGAAACTGCGTGGCCCACAGGCGCGCGTCGGCCCGGGTGAGCGGGGCCACGGTGTGGACGTTGACGACCCGCACGTCACCGGCCGGCGTCCGCAGGTCCGTCATGAGCATCGGTGGACCCCCGACGTCCACCGGACGGGTCTCGACGATGGGGAACCGCGAGAAGGTCGCCGAACCGTGGAACAGGGGCCGCGGGTCCGTGACACGGTAGGGGTAGGCCGACCACAGCGTCGAGGACCTGAGCGCAGCCAGGCCCTGCGACGTCACCTCCTGCAGGACGACGACGTCCGCGTCCTGGGCCGCGATGTCGTTGCCGAGCCGTCGCAGGTCAGGGTTGGAGTAGAGGACGTTGGCCGAGACCAGACGCAGCGGCAGGTCCCCGTCGGGAACCTGTCGAGGCCCTTGAAGGCTGACCGCGCCGGCGACCAGGGCCAGGTGGACGGCGGCGAGGCCGGTGGCCACGAGCGCCAGAGCGGTCCTGCGTTTCCAGAGCGCGATGCCGGCCACGGGGTACGCCGCGAGGAGGGCCCATGCGGCAACTCCCTGGGCGCCGACGAGCACCGGTACCGAGGGCGCGCGCCACAGCTGTGTGGCGGCCACGACACCCATGCCACCGGTGGTGGCCCAGCCGAGCAGGTGCGCCGCGGTGCCGGTCCGGTCGACCCGCGACATCAGGCGGTCGGTGCGGGGAACAGCTGCTCCAACGCCGCGTCGAGAGCCTGGGAGCTCACCGGCTTCGTGAGGTGCGCGCCCCACCGGACCGTCAGGTCCTCGGGGAGGGATGGGTGCTCGATCATGCCCGTGACGAGCACGAACGCAGGTGCAGCAGCAGCGACATCGGCGGCGGCGAGGACGTCGAGGCCGGTTCCCGAGGGCAGGTGGAAGTCGCACACCACGACGTCGTAGGGAGCCTGGCCGAGGCAGGTCACCGCCGCAGGGACGTCGGCCGCCTGCTCGACGGCCCACCCACGGCCCTTGAGCATGTGGCAGAGGACCAGGCGGGAGACGGGGTCGTCGTCGACGACCAGCGCGACCCGGCTCACGGGGAGCCGCTCTCGTCGCGCGTGTCGACCATGGCGAAGATCTCGTCGAACTGCGTCAGGCGGAAGACCCGCATCGCCTCCTCCGACCGAGGCCGGACCAGGGTCACCGTGCCGCCCCGCAGGACGCGGTCGCGACGGGCCCTGGCGAGGGCGGCGAGGCCGGCGCTGTCGACGAAGGCCACCTCCGACAGGTCGATCACGAGGTGGTCGACCTGGGCGACCGGGGCCGCTGCAAGGACCTCGCGCAGGCGAACCGCCTCCACGGCGTCGAGGCGCCCGCCCAGGGTGATCACGGAGTGGTCGGCACGCCCGGATTCCACGTCGATGTGGAGCAGGTGGTCCGTCGGCAGGGAGGTGTCGTGGTCGGTCATGGGTGTTCTCCGAGGTTGATGGTCAGCTCGAGCACGTTGGTGGACTCCACGCGACGCAGGGACAGGTCGCTCACCAGCGAGCGGATGATCTTCACGCCGTACCCGCGCTCCTGGAGCACGGCCCGCGGTGGCTCCTGCACTTCGGAGGGGTGGAACTCCTTTCCCCTGTCGCGGACCGTCAGGACCAGCCGGTCTGCGCTGAGGACGAGTTCCACCTCGATGCCTTCGCCCGCGGGGAGCTGGGCGTGGTCGACGACGTTCATGCACGCCTCGTGGAGCGCGAGCTCGGCGCGCGGGAGGAGGGCGGCTGCGACCTGCTCATCAGGCAGCTGTTCGATCGCGTCGCGCAGCCAGCCACCCAGGTCCCGCAGCGCCAGGGCACTCGCTTCGAGCCGCAGGTGGGAGTGCGTGATCACGGTCACCGGGTTGCCTCCGCGCTCGCCACGACGACGAGGGTCGCGTCGTCGGAGGCGGCGGTCCCGGAGGCGAAGTCGGCCAAGGTGGCGAAGACCTCGGCGCCGATCCCGGCCGGGGTGAGGCGGCTGGAGGATCGGCACAGCTCGTCGAACCTGTCGTAGCCGAACAGCTCGGAGTCCGGACCGGCCTGCTCGACCAGGCCGTCGGTGCCCACCACCAGGCGGTCGGACACGCCGAGGGTGACGCTGCAGACCTCGGGGACGCGTCCCCGCAGCACCCCGAGGGGCGGTACGGACGAGCGCACCGGAGCTGCGTACCCGTCACGGACCAGCACGACGGGCGAGTGCCCGGCGTTGACCATCGACACCGTGCGGCTGCTCTCTTCGACCGCCCCCACGACGAGGGTGATGAACAGGCCGGCGTCGTCGAGGTGGGCGTAGAGCTCGTCCTCGATCCGCGCGAACACGTCGGGGACGGACGGGCTCGGATGGCCGAGGAAGGCCACCCGACAGGCGGCGACCGCTCGGGTCATGAGCATGGCGGCCGGTAGCCCCTTGCCGGCGACGTCCCCGACAGCGAACCAGAGGACACCGTCGGCGCGTCCGAAGACGAAGAAGTCGCCCCCGGTGAGGCTGGCCGGGACCGTCCGCGCGAAGAGGTCCACGGCGGGTGAACGGGGAGGGTCGACGGTGATGGCGGACTGGGCGAGGGCAGAGGCGAGCTGGTGCTCCCGCTCGACGACGGCCTGCTCCAGCTCGCGTCGGTGGAGCTGGGCCAGGGCGAGCCGGACACCGAGCGCAGCGCTGATAGCCTCCACCAACGGGAGGTCGGTCGTGGAGAAGGGGCGGGCGGCGGGACGGAAGAACGCGATGTGGCGCCGGCCGCCGTCGTCGGGGTCGAGGTTGCCGACGATGGCCCGGTCCCCGGCCGTGGTGACCAGCGCGCCGCGCGGGGACGCCGCGATGACCTCACGCACGATCTCGATGTGCCCGTCGACGTCGGTCACGACCCCCCGGGACGCCAAGACTGCTCCTGCGTCGAAGAGGAGGATCTGCGAGGCGCCGGTCAGGGCCAGGGCCTGGTCGAGCAGCACGTCGAGGAAGCCGTCGCTGCCGACCCTGCGGACGTTCACCTGCGCCAGCGCCTTCACCGCGAGCAGCCGGTCCTGGCTCGCGATGAGTGCCTCCGCCAAGGCCGCCTGCGTGCTGTCGAGCTCGGCGATCGTGGCCCGGATCAGTGCTGCTGCCGCGTGCACGGCGGCAGCATCGCCCGCCGCTACGAGGCTGCGATGGAGGTCGTCAGCCGCGCCCAGCGCCGCGGACTCGAGGAGGTCGATCGCTGCCTGCGGCGAGCGGACGTCTCCAGCCGCAAGGACGTCCGGCCGTGTCTCGAGACCATGTGCGCTCACGGCGACTCCGGGGGTGCGTCCGAGATGGTGAACACCTCGGCGAGGTCCGTGATCTCGAGGATGACGCGCACGGGGTCCGACAGGTGGTCGATCACCACCTCACCGCCGAGCGCCTGGGCCGCCTTCTGGAGGCGGACGAGCTCGGCGAGGGCGGTCGAGTCCACGAACGCCACCTGGGAGAGGTCCAGGTGCACGCGGTTGGTCTCCGAGGTCAGCAGCGGGTGCACGGCGCTCCGGAACCCGGGCGCCTCGTGGGCGTCGAAACGGCCGACGAGCTGGACGGCGCAGCGGGAGTGCTCGATCTCGGTGTGGATGATCATGGCGTCGTCCCCTTGTCGATGAGTGGCGCGGTGAGGGCCAGGGCAGGGCTCTCGATCGTGGCTCTCTTGGGCTGGGCAGTGGTCGCACGCAGCCGGGGCTGACGGTACCGCCCGCGCAGATCGAGCAGCCGGATGCGCATCAGGTCGCGCAGGAACTGCAGGCTCACCCTGGCGGCGTCGACGGTCGAGCCCGGCGCGTCGATCCACTCCACGGGGACCTCGGCGGTGCGGTACCCGAGCTTGTGGGCGAGGTACAGCACCTCGAGGTCGAAGCTGAAACCGTCGACCAGCTGCATCCCGAACAGCCGCTGCGCCGCGTCGGCGGTGAAGAGCTTGAAGCCGCACTGCGTGTCGGCGACGTCGATGCCGTACAGGCGCGAGACCGCCTCGTGCAGGCCGCGGCTGAGGATGCGCCGGGTCAGGCTCTTGCCGCTGACCGCTGCTCCCTCCGCGGCTCGGGACCCGATGACCACGTCGTACCCCTCGTCGACGAGCGCCGCGAGGCGGTCGAACTGCTCGATGGGGGTGGACTGGTCGGCGTCCGCGAAGAGGACGAGCCGGCCACGGGCGGCCAGCATCCCTCGCCGGACCGCGTCTCCCTTGCCCGTGTTGGCCGGTGCCACGAGCAGCCGCAGGTTGGCGAACCGGAGGTCGCGGACGAGTGACACGGTGGCGTCGGTCGAACCGTCGTCGGAGATGATCAGCTCCCACGGCTGGTTGCGGGCACTCATGTGAGTGGCCACCGCACCGATCGTGGGGAGGATGCGCCACTCCTCGTTGTAGGCGGGGATGACGACGGACACCTCGGGCGGGCCGTCCAGGGGACGGGTCACCCATGAACGGTAGGCGCGGTAGGCGGACGAGCCCTCGGTCATGGCAGAACCTCTCGGGGGGTGGGGTTGGACGGCCAGGAGCGACCGGCGACCGCGAGCGTGCCGAGCACGAGGATCAGGGTCGCCATGGCCACGTACTGCACGGTGATGAGCTCGGTGAGGTCGGCGTGCCACCGCAGGAGCAGGACGAGCTGCAGGCCCGAGGCTCCGAGCAGGAGCCACGACTCCAGCACCCGCGACTGGGACAGGCGGAAGCTGGCGACGAGGTTGCCGACGGCGAACAGGGTGGTCATCCCCGCGTAGGCGGCAAGAGCACCGGAGAGGTGGCCGTAGGTCGGTCCCAGGACGACAGCGAGCACGGGTCCGCCGAGAAGCAGTGCCCCCACGGAGCACGCGCAGCCGATGGCCACCACAGCGAGCAGGCCGCCGCGCAGCACCGTCGTGGAGTCGCCGCCGGAGGCGTGGCGACGGGCTACGACCGGGAAGACCACCGTGGCCACCGACCACGCGAGGAAGAAGACCGCCCGTCCCACGAGGGCGACCGCCGCGTAGATGCCGGCCTCCGAGGGCTCGAGGAAGGCCTTCGCGACGAAGATGTCGCTGTTGTTGGCGACGATCTGACCCACGAGCAGCACCGACACCAGGGCTGCGTAGGAGCGCACCTCGTGCCCCGGGATCCCGGAGCCGGTCCGCTCGTGGTGGGAGCGGCCGGCGATGGTGACGGCGGCGCAGGTGACGACGAAGGAGACGGACAGGGCTGTCGTGGCGCCTGCCACACCCATCCCGGAGGAGACCAGCAGCACCCCGAGACCCACTCTCGTGAGCATCTCGATGACGAAGGAGACGGCCAGGGCCGGGAACATCAGTCGGGCCTGCATGACCCCGCGGCCGACCGCCTGGACCAGCCAGAAGGGCACACCCACGGCAAGGATGACGAACGGCCAGGCGGAGGCGGTCTGGAAGACGGTGGACCAGAACGGGGCCGCGCCGGCCAGCACGGCGGCGGTGAGGACACCGGCGACCAGCGCGATGCGCCGCAGGCGGCGGGCGAGCCGGTCGGAGTCGCCGGCGAAGCCCAGCTGGTCGGTGCGGGCGACGAACCGCGCCGCCACGAGCTGCAGGCACAGGGCGATGGACGTCAGCGTGAACAGGAAGGTCACCATGAGGTTGGCGTCCGAGAACTCTGCGGGTGTGAGGACGCGGCCGAGGTAGAGGTTGAGGACGTAGTTGCCGACGTTGGCGACGAGCATCGCGACCGCGAGCAGCGACCCACCGCGCAGCAGCCCGCGAGCCCCGGTGGCCCCGGTGGCCCCGGTGGCCCCAGCGGCTTGGGTGGCGGGGGTGGCTGCGCTGGTCGTGGTGGTCCTGACTTCGGTCGCCCGGACGGTGTTCACCGTGATGCCGATCTCTCGAGGAGCCGGTCGATGTGGGCGACGTGCCACTGTACGACCTCGGACATGGGGATCCCGGTCGCCGCAGCGAAGTTGCGTCGACCGATCGCTTCCTGCCTGGCCGGGTCGTCGAGGACCTCGGCGATCGCATCGGCCAGGCTCACCACGTCACCGGGCTCGAAGTAGACGCCCTGGAAGCCTTCTTCCTCGATGATGTCGACCAGGTCGCCGATCCGGGGCAGCACGGCGGCCCGGCCGTACTCGCCGGCCTGGTGCAGGACACCCGAGCTGCCCGTCGTCGAGGTGTACGGGAAGGCGACGACGGACGAGCCGAGGAACAGCGGTGCGACGTCGGCCTCGGCGATGTAGCCGGGGAAGGAGAGGTGCGGCACGTCGGCATACCGCTGCGCAGCGTCGGCCATGTATCCGGCGGAGTTGGGGCTGTCGGTCCCGGCGAGCACCAGACCGATGTCGTCGTAGCCGCGGGCCAGGAGCACGCGGTAGGCCTCGACGAGCATGTCGACCGTCTTGTAGGTGCCCCACTTCCCGAAGGCCATGATGGTGCGGCGCCCGGGGGGCACGGTGAACGAGGGCAGGGCGGTCTCCTCGAAGCTGCCATGAGGCGCGAGGATGGCGTTCGTGGCTCCGTAGCTGGACCTGAGGAACTCGACGTAGCGGGGGATGGTCAGCGCCACGAGGTCGGCACGCAGCAGCGCCCGGGTCAACAGCCGCCCGGCAGCCGTCATCAACCGGGCCGTCAGCGCCGACCCCGCGAAGCCCGCGTCCTTCATGTCCACGTTGTCCGCGAGGTTGTGCAGGATCAGCAGGGTCGGTACGCGACGAAGCCGCAGCAGGGCAGGGACGAGCAGGCCGAGCGCCCCCGGGACACGGCGGTCGCCGAACGAGGCGAACTGGAGGTTGAGGATGACGGCGTCAGGACTGGTCCTGGCCACCTCCTTCGGGATGGAGCGCAGCGTCGCCCAGGAGTTGAACCGCCAGCACGGACGGAACGTCACCTTGTCCATCGGGTCCGGGTCGCCGGAGTCCGTCACGTCCGAGTAGACGACCACGTCGTCGACCTCGTCGAGGCGGGACAGGTGCCGGACGAGGTGGTACCCGAACTCGTTGAGGCTGTTGCGCCCCGGGGGAAAGGCCGAGATGACGCCGATGCGCAGCCCGGTACGCGTGGCTCCACCGGTCTTGGCGGTGAGCAGCTCAGTCACAGTGGTGTCCTCGGCTTGGAAGGGCGATGTCCTTTCAAGGTAGGGAGCCATCCTCAAGACCAGCGCAAGTTCACCTCAGGTCCTCCTTTTGCCCGAGGAGGAGGTCGTGTTAACAGATCGCCCCAAAGGGCATTGAAAGCAAACGAACCCGTCCGCGGAGAGGGCGCCGTACAGTCGAGCCATCTTCAGGCCCGGGTCGAAGACGCATCGGCCGGTGTCTTCGACGACGAGGGAAGGGGAGGGGCGCGTGCCACCACGTCGTCGCCGCGCCGCCCGCGCCGGGCTCTCGGGCGCGACCCGTGAGACCACGGTGGCCCCCAGCTCGCCGACACCTCGCCCCGTCGGGGTGACCCGCCTCTCCCACCGCAAGATCGCCCTGATCGCCGGCCTGGCCTACTACGTCGGGGCGCTGGTGGTCTTCAGGGACGTCCTCACGGCCATCCCCTCCGTCCTGCGGGGGGACGCGGTCATCGCGGGCGACGAGCTCGTCCCGTTCTTCAACTGGCACAGCCAGCTCCTCGACCAGGCCGCGGGGCAGTTCAACGAGCTGGTGCACGGCTACGAGTTCCGGGTGCGGTACGCCTTCCTGACCACTTGGCTGCGGTACTACCCGGTGCTGCCCTTCGCGATCCTGGTCGTGATCCCCAGCCTGTTCTGGATCGCCTACCTCACCGTCGCCCGGTTCATGGACAAGGTGTTCACCTCGCTGTCGACCGAGGCGATCTACCTCGCCACCTTCTTCCCTGTCGGACTGATCTACCTGGTGATGGTCTACTCGAAGATCACCCACTTCTACACGCTCGTGCTCGGTCTGGTGCTGATGATGATCTCGGCGCTGTGGATGCTCTACGCCCTGCTCTTCGCCGGCCGCACGTGGAAGCGCTACGCCGTGATCGCCTGCGTCGCCACCCTGTTCAACCCGGCGATCCACTACCTCATCCTCTTCAGCCTGTTCCACGCGCTGACCGTCGTCACCCTGCTGCTGGGAGAGGTGGGGCACTGGCTGCGGCGCGGCGGTCCCCTGCGCCTGCGGAGGCTGCCCGGTCGCGTGCGTCGTCTGGTGACCCACCGCGGGAGGGTGCGCCGACTGCGTGCGTGGTGGGGGCGGTGGACGGTGACGACGACGGGGAGGGTGGTCCTCGCCTCGGTGCTGTACGCCTGCGTGACGCTGGTGCCCTACGCCCTGTTCGTGAAGTTCGTCGCGCTCGCCGGGGTCACAAACCTCAGCGACACCGTGCCCGGTGACTTCTACTTCATCCAGGACGCCTCCGTCTCGTGGCTCCACGAGCTGTCCTGGGACCTGGCCGGCATCACCGACAAGATCCTCTTCGGCGACTACCTGGCCAAGGTGCCCCGCTACCCGAACGCCCTGTACACGGTGCTGCTCTTCGTCCCCCTCGCGGTACCACCGGTCCGCCGCCGCCTCTTCAGCACGCGCGCGCACCGCCAGCTCTTGGGAGTGCTGTACGTGGCGATCGGCTTCGCGATGTGGGCGACCATCGGGTACGGCGAGCCGCTGTGGTTCCCGACGTTCCACCGCACCCTGGCCGGGGTCGCGATCGCGGCGAACAGCAGCCACTCGCCCTTCGGTGACCTGCTCGTCACGGCAGCCGGCACCGTCGTGCAGATCCTGCGGTTCCCGCACCGCTTCCAGCTCATCCTGTTCATGCTCGCACCGCTCGTCATGTCCCTGACCGTCGCCTACCTGATCGACACGGTGAGCGGGCGCTGGTTGCACGTGGCTGCCCCGCGCAAGCGGCGCCCCGCAGGTCCCCGACGACAGACGGCCGTGCGGCCGAGCGGGACGGGTCGGCTGGCCGCTCGACGGAGGCGGCCGGCAGCGAGCGCTGCGACCGTGATGGCCCGCAGCGAGCTGCTCGTCAAGCTCCTGGCGACGGTCTGCGTGGGCTCGGTGTTCTTCACCCCCTTCTGGTCCAACGCGCCATACCGCTCCGTCTTCGCCTCGGGGAACATGGCCGGTTTCCTCGCGCCCTTCCCCCTGGACGACCTGCGCGACCTCAAGCACACCCTGAACGGCCTGCCGCAGGGCAAGACCGTGGTGCTCCCGCCGACGGAGACGGCCAAGCTCGTCGCCGACAGCAACGGCGTCGACCACAAGTTCATCGACAAGTTCTTCATCTACTACCTCGACAAGCCGAGCTACTACTACGGGCTGACCGGGGACGTGAAGAACAAGTTCGACTTCTTCCTGATCCTGAGGGGCCTCTACTACAAGCAGGACTGGTGGATCAACGTCGCTCGCGACATCAACGTCAGGTACATCGTCGTCAACCGCCGGATCCACTCCAACGGTGGCATCGGGGCGGAGTACCTCCCCGACGTCGAGAGCTTCGTCGAGCCCGGCCTGGCCAGGCTCAAGGACGACGTCGCGCTGCGCTTCCAGAACTCCAGCTACGCGCTGTACGAGATCACCGACCAGCCGAAGGCGGACCGTCCGACGCTCCTGGTGGACTCGAGCTGGCAGTCCTACCTCGACCTGGTCTTCAGCCGGCGCAACCTCAGCCGGTGCTACACCTTCGCCTTCACCCCCTACTTCGACCCGGCGGACCTCCCCGACGGTGCTCCCATCGAGCTGCTCACCGACGACGTCCCGACCTCCGCGCTGGACCTGTACCTGCTGCGGCACCCGGAGGCGATCTCGGGTCCCGACACGCGGATGTTCGCGTTCAACCCTGACGTCGTCGCCTCCAACTACTACCTGTCACCGATGTTCCGGTCCTTCCTGCTGTTCTCCAACACCAAGTGGAACCGGACCGGGATGATCACACCGGGGGTCTTCGGGACCCTGCGCGGCTCGTTCATCGGCCTGCCACGCGCCACCAGCATCAGCGTCCCCGTCACCATCCCCGCCGCCGGTCGGTACCGCGTCCTGATGCGGACGGCGAACACGGCCAACACCCTGCACGTCACCTCACCGTCCCTGTCCTACGACCGGCGGCTCGAGCTGCGTTCCCCCGCAGACAACGTCAAGCTCTTTCCCGCCGCGTCGGTCTACGACGCCGACCGCACCGCCGCGGACACGACACGCATGTCGGTCGCGGAGCTGGAGCGCGCCATCCCCGACGAGCTCGTGCCGGTCAACTCCGGGTACAGCTTCCAGGACCTCGGGGTCGTCGACGCGACGGCCGGCACCCACACCTTCGCCATCGACAAGACCGACACCAATCCCATGCTCTTCGAGGGGATGATGGTGGTGCCCGAGGACGTCTACAGCGGCCTCGCCCTCCCGGAGGGCGTCACCGCGATCACGGACCCGAACACGCTGGAGTGCGCGGAGCGGACCATGGGTGGCGGCGTGGACGGAGGGTACGTCGACCCGGCCGCCAACCCCGAGCACGCGAACCTCACCCAGGACGAGCTGCTCAACCTGGCCGCGGCCGACGTCAACGACCTCGAACCACCCAAGGGTGGCGCCGTCGGGTCCAGCCTGGTGGGGGTCGGACTCACCTTCCTGCTGCTGCTGGCGAGTGGCCTGGTCGTGCGCTGGAGGGCGCGGCTGCTGCCCGACGGCCCCGATCCCGACACCGAACCCGACCCGGATGCCGAACCTGACCCGGACGCCGAACCCGACACCCCGCCCGATCCCACGGGACCGAACAAGGAGCACGACGCATGAGCACGCAAGGACGAGACATCGTGTTCCTCGGAACACATGGGCAGTACAACATCGGGGACGAGCTGCTGCTCGACACCTTCCTCACCCAGCTGGGACCGCAGCACCGGTACGTCGTGAACAGCTACGACCCGCAGTTCACGCGGGAGCAGCTGGCAGGACGCTTCGAGGTCGAGGTGATCGACACGGCCAAGGACCGCCGTGCCCTGCTGGGAGCGCTGCGCCGCTGCGACCTGCTGGTCTTCGGGGGCGGCTCGATCATCAAGGAGCTGTATGCGTCGACGGGCCGCAACCGGTACGCGACGCTGCTGATGATCCTGGCGATCGTGACCTTCACCCGCCGCGTCGTGCGCAAGCCGATCGCGATGCTCAACGTGGGCGTCGGGCCGCTACGCAGTCCTCGCGGCCTCCGGCTCGCTAAGCTGATCCTGTCCCAGGTCGACCTGCTCACCGTCCGCGACGAGCGGTCGGTGGCCACGTGCCGGTCGATCGGGGTGCCGGCCGTGGCCGCGACGGACGCGGTGTTCTCGGTCGATCGAGAGTTCCTGCTCGGAGCCGGCCAACCGCCGACGGAGCAACTGACGCCGGACGACGAGACAGGTGAGGACCCGCGTAGGGTGCGGGTGGCGCTCAACCTGAACTACGACATCGAGAACCCGGACAGCTGGGAGCAGTTCCAGGCGCGGCTGGCCACCTGCTTGGAGCAGCTCGACGGGCAGTGCCCCATCGAGGTCCACGCCCTGCCCATGCAGGCGGGCTTCAAGGAGAACGACGACGTCAAGGTCATCGATGCGTTCATGGCACGCCTGCCCTCGGTGCCGTTCGTGCGCCACGACCTGACGTCGCACCGGGACGCGGCTCGACTGCTCGCGAGCTGCGACATCGTGGTCAGCGAACGCCTGCACGCCATCGTCATGGCTGCCATCCTCGGTGTTCCGTCACTCGTGCTCGCCTACGACGTCAAGGTCCGCGAGCTCGCGAAGATGCTGGGGGTGGAGCCGTGGTGCGTCGACATCAACCAGTCCATCGACGTCGATGACGTCCGTGAGCGGCTGGTCCGCCTGATCGCCCAACGGACAGCGGTGGGCGGGCAGGTCGAGAGCCGCAGCGCCGAGCTGCGCGAGCAGGCGCGCGCCAACTTCGACGACGCCCGCCGGTGGGCGTCGCGCTGACCGACGCCCTCACGTCCGACCGGCGCTCCACCGGGTGAGGGCTTCCTGAGCCACCTGCGCCCGCAGGGTGACGTCGTCGGCAGCGGCGCGCACGTCTGCGCCCCCGTCGTCGCGCGCCAGCTGCTCCAGACGGGCGCAGCTCTGCGACAGGTCGTGGAGCCCGAGCTGGGCGCTGGCCGACTTCAGGCTGTGCGCCGCGCGACCCATCTCCTCGCGGGAGTGCAGGGCGTCGGCCGACATGGCGGCGAGCCGTTCCGGCAGGCACTCGAGGTACACCGCGACCACCTCGAGGACGATGTCCTCCCCACCGAGCTGGTCGGCCATGGCCGCCAGGGCGGCGTCCGGCCACTGAGGGTCGTCCTCGTCCATCGCCCACCTCGTCGTCGCGTGAAGAGTCGCACGCATCCTACGGTCGGCGACCACCGTCCACGCCGTGTCGCCGACCATCACGGTGATCAGGCTCGGCCGTAGGCGTCGTCGAGACGCTCGATGTCGTCCTCGTCGAAGCGGTCGAGGACCACCTCCAGGACCCTGACCTCACCGTGGCTCGACGACATCCGGTGCACCTCGCCCAGCGGCACATGCACGACCTCGCCCACCTGAGCCACCCAGGACCGGTCACCGACGAGGACCTCGAGGCCCGGGTCCAGGACCAGCCACGTCTCGGCGCGGTGCTCGTGGCGCTGCAGGCTCAGCCGACCTCCGGGGGCGACCGTGATGAGCTTGACGCTGGCCGGCTCGTTGAGGGCCAGGATGGTGAACGATCCCCACGGCCTGGGCTCGGTGACGGGGACCGCGAGCCGGCTGCGAGAGGGGGATTCGGTGGCGAAGGTGGTCATGGCGCTTTCCTCTGGTCGGTGGAACGGAACAGGTCCCACCGTGACCTGCCTCGTTCTCGACCAGTTCCGGCCCACATCAAGGTTGGCGCAAGATCCGATCGCCTTGAGCCGGTCTTGAGGTGGCGCTGACGTGGGGCAGACCTGGCTCCGCCACAGTGCTGGCATGACCACTTCTCCTGTGCGCCGTCGCGTGGCGGGCGCCCTCATGACCTGCGGTGTCCTCACCCTCGCGCTGGGGGGCTGCACCTCGGAAGCGCCGACGGCCGGGCCGGCGACAACGGCACGGTCGACCGGTGCGCAGGTCGGCAATGCTTCATACACCGTCGTCTCCCAACCCACCCTGAAGCCCGGCGACCCTGCCCCTGCCCCCACGGGCAAGGTCGTGCTCACCCTCACCGGCGACTTCGCGCAGGGGCCGGAGGTCGAGCTGGACCTCGCGGGTCTGGAACGGCTGGGGACGGTCGAGTACTCGGTCCTCGACAAGCAGGCGGAGGGGCGCAGGGCCACCTTCCGCGGTGTCCTGGTCAGCACCCTGCTGCAGTGGTTGGGGGCCGAGGACGCGACCACCATGCATGCCGTCGCGCTCAACGACTACGCGGTGGACATCCCGGTGTCCGACACCGCCAAGTTCCCCGTGCTCCTCGCCACCTCCGTCGACGGTGAGCGGATGTCGGTGGAGCGGTACGGCCCCACCCGCTTCGTCTACCCCACCGACGGGGTCGGCCTGGACCCGACGGTCTACGACCCCCGCTGGATCTGGCAGCTGAAGTCCATCGAGGTCGAGTAGCCATGGGGTCCTGGTGGCGGGTCGCGGCGGGGCGGCGGCGGGTGTTCTTCGCCCTGGTCGTCCCCGCCGTGCTGGCCGTGGTCGCGACGGTCGTGCTGGGTGCCCTGACGGCCAGCTCGGCCCGCGCCCTGAGTGACAACGTCAAGGTGACCCAGGACCTCGTCGACGGCAACGTCCGCACCCTGAGCCAGGTCCAGCGTGAGCTCCTGCGCCTGCAGGCGTCGCTCGATCCGACCGCCACCGATGCCGATCGCATCGAGCTCTCCCGCGCCCTTGCGACACAACGGATCCAGGAAGGGACGCTGGACTACCAGGGCCGGACCCTCGGTGACTCCGACCTCCTGGCGCGCTCGCGCGGGCTCGCTGCCGTGTGGAGCAGGGAGTTGGACCCGCAGGTCCGCGCCATCGTGGCCGATCCCGGCACCTTGACGCCGCAGAGCGCCTCCACCCTGCGAGCCGAGGTCATGGCCCTCGAGCTTCGCTACAACCAGCTGGTCTCCGACGCCGAGATCCTGCGCAAGCGGGACGCGGCTGCCGCCAACGCCGCCACGCGTGACCTGGTCCGGGACACGCGCCTGCTGCTCGGCGGGCTCGGGTTCACCCTCGTCGCGCTGGTCGTGCTGGTTGCCGGCATGATCTGGTTCCTCAACAGCGCACGCAGCGCGCAGCTCGCGCAGACGGCACGCCTGCACGACGCCCGGGCGCTGCTCCAGCGCCACTCGGTCGCGGTCCAGACGACCGACAACCTCGTCGTCATCACCGACGAGCTGGGCCGGATCGAGTGGGTGAACGACGCCTTCACGCGCCGCACCGGGTACGACCTCGCCGACGTGGTGGGCTCGGCACCAGGCAGCCTGCTCCAGGGGCCCGACACCGACCCCGCCACGGTGGCCTTCATGCGCGATCGGCTCGCCGCGCTCCACCCCTTCACGTGCGAGGTCCTCAACTACTCGCGGACGGGAGAGCCCTACTGGGTGGCGCTCGAGGTCCGCCCCATCCTCGAGGAGACGGGACACGTGACCGGTTTCGTGGCCGTCCAGTCCGACGTCACCAAGCGCCGACTCACCGAGGACGCCCTGCGCGCGGCCAAGGAGACGGCGGAGGAGACCGCCCGCGCCAAGGAGCAGTTCCTCGCGAACATGAGCCACGAGATCCGCACGCCCCTCAACGCCGTGCTGGGTCTCACCGAGCTCCTGCTCGACACCGACATGGGTGAGGAGCAGCGGCTCTACGTCACCACGGCGTACCAGAGCGGTGTCCACCTGCTGGCGCTGGTCAACGACATCCTGGACTTCAGCGCCCTCGAGAGCGGCCGGCTCGAGCTCGAGTCGACCGCGGCCGACGTCCGCGCGGTCATCGCCCAGGTGTTCGCCATGCTCACCCCCATCGCCGACCGGGCGGGCCTCGCCCTGACCTGGGAAGCGGACGGTGTGCCCAGCTCGGTCCTCACCGACGTGGTGCGGTTGCGGCAGCTGCTCATCAACCTCGTCGGGAACGGGCTCAAGTTCACCCCGCACGGGTCTGTCTCGGTCCGCGCGAGCTTCCGTCCCGACCCCTCACGCCTGGCGATAGGGGACCAGAGGGCGGGGGACCTCGTCCTGGAGGTGGCCGACACCGGTGTGGGCATCCCCGCCGACCGCCTGGACCGGATCTTCGGGGCCTTCACCCAGGGCGATGCCTCCACCACCCGTACGCACGGAGGGACCGGGCTGGGGCTGGCGATCTGTCGACGGATCGCCCAGCGGCTCGGTGGTGACATCGCTGTGGTGTCCACGCCCGGTACCGGTTCCACCTTCACGGTCACCGTGCCGGTGACCGCCTCGGACGCCGTGGCCGGCACCGAGGTCGAGACCCGTGACGGGACGGCGGCTGAGGGGGGCGGGCAGCTCGGACTTGCGGTGCTCCTCGCCGAGGACGACCGCGTCAACCAGATGGTGGCCACGAGGATGCTTCGGCGACTGGGGATCGAGGTCGACGTGGCCGCCGACGGAGTGGAGGCCCTGGAGGCTGCGGCCGCGAAGGACTACGACGTCATCCTCATGGACGTCAACATGCCCAACCTCGACGGGCTCTCTGCGACGCGTCAGCTGCGTCAACGCACCGGGCACCAGCCGCGGGTTGTCGCACTGACGGCCAACGCTGCCGAGGGCGACCGGGACAAGGTGATGGCAGCCGGCATGGACGAGTACCTCAGCAAGCCCTACACCCTGCACGACCTGCGGCAGGTGCTCTCGCAGATGCAGGCCTCGCCTGTCGGCTGACCTAGGGTCGGACCGGGTTGGCCGGTCTGCGAGGTCGGTCAGACGGCGTGGCCGAGGTGGCCCATCGCCTGGCGCAGCAGCACCCCGTGGCCGTTGTCCATGTCGGCGAGCAGGCCGGGATCCATGGCCTCCTGCGGAGTGAGCCAGGCCAGGTCGAGCGCGTCCTGCTGGGGCTGGCAGTCACCCGCCACCGGCACGACGAACGCCAGCGACACCGCGTGCTGGCGGGGGTCGTGGAACGGCGTGACGCCCGGGGTGGGGAAGTACTCCGCGACGGTGAACGGCTGCGGGCTCGCCGGGATCTGCGGCAGCGCCATCGGGCCGAGGTCCTTCTCGAGGTGCCGGACGAGGGCGTCGCGGACCCGCTCGTGGTAGAGCACCCGGCCCGACACGAGCTCGCGGTTGATCTCGCCGTCGGAGGCGCGCAGCAGCAGGCCGACCGCCGTGAGGACACCGCGGTCGTCGACCCGGACCGGGACGGCGTCGACGTAGAGGATCGGCAGCCGCCCACGGGCGGCATCGAGCTCCTCGCGGGACAGCCAGGACTCATTGCGGTCGAGTTCGAGGGGGCTCATGCCTCGTTTCTACCAGCCGGGTCCGGGCGCCGCCGGGACAGCCCCGGCCGTGGACCGGCCGTGGACCGGCCGGGCCCCGTGCCGAGCGGGTCGGCCGTGGCAGAGCCGGGGCCAGGAGCCGGGGCCAGGAGCCGGCCGCGTCAGGACCAGTACACGCGTCCGGGGTTGAGGATCCCGCGCGGGTCGAACAGCGCCTTGACCGCCCGCTGCCGCTCGATCGACGCCGCGCCGACCTCGTCGGGCAGCCAGCGCGCCTTGAGCGAGCCCACGCCGTGCTCCCCGGTGATCGTGCCGCCCATGCCGAGCGCCACCTTCACCAGCTCGCCGAACGCCTCCTCCGCCCGGTGGCGACTGTCGTCGTCGCCGGCGTCGTAGAAGAAGGACGGGTGCAGGTTGCCGTCGCCACCGTGGCCCGACATCGTGATCTCGACCCCGGTGCGGGCCGAGATCTCGTGGCCGGCCGTGATGAGGTCGGTGAGCTGGCGGACCGGGACGCACACGTCCTCGATGAAGTGGGTGCCCTTGGCGACGAGCGCGTGGTGCAGGGCCCGTCGACCGGCGAGCAGGGCCTCGCTCTCCTGCGCGTCGTCGGCGACGGCGACCTCGGTCGCGCCCGCCTCCTCGAGCAGCGCGGCATACCGCTGGACGTCCTCCGCGGTGTGTCCGGGACGGTCGGCCTGGACGATGAGCACCGCCGCGCACCCGGTGGGGAAGCCGTAGTCGGCGATGGCCTGGACCGCGGCGAGGGTGGGCTCGTCGAGCAGCTCGAGCAGGCTCGGGCGGTGGCGCTCGCGGCGCAGGGCCACGATCGCGTCGCTGGCGGCGGACAGGCTGTCGAAGGTCGCGAGGGCAGTCAGCGCAGGGTCGGGTGCGGGGACGAGCTTGGTCACCACCTCGGTGACCACCCCGAGCGTGCCCTCCGACCCGACGAACAGACCCGTGAGGTCCAGCCCTGCGACACCCTTGGCCGTGCGGTGGCCGGTGCGGATGACCTCACCGCCGGCGAGCACCACCTCGAGCCCGCGCACGTAGTCGGCGGTGACGCCGTACTTCACGCAGCACAGGCCACCGGCGTTGGTGGCGACGTTGCCCCCGATGCTGCAGAACGCGGACGAGGCCGGGTCGGGCGGGTAGAACAGGCCCTCGGCGGCTGCGGCGGCCTTGAGGTCGGCGTTGATGACCCCGGGCTGCACGACCGCGATGCCCTCGACCGCGTCGAGCTCGGTGATCGTCGTGAGTCCTTCGAGGGACAGCACGATGCCGCCGTCCAGGGCCACCGACCCACCGGCGAGCCCGCTGCGCGCGCCCTGCGGGACCACGGGGGTCCCCGTGGCCTGCGCGTGGGCCAGCACGTCCACGACGTCCCCGAGGTCACGGGCGCGCACCACCTCGTAGCGGTCCGGCGCGAGCGCGCCGACCGACTCGTCGATGCCGTACGTCGCCTTGACGTCGGGGTCGGTGACGGCACGGGATGACAGCGATTCGGGCAAAGTCACCCAGACAGGGTATGCCGCGTGGCCGGCTCGGGCGCGGTGGCAGCCGGTGCGTCGAAGGTGCCCTCGGCGTCGAAGGCGGCCCGGCGGGAGGCCCGACGGAGGGTGCCGAGCACGGCGCGCCCGGTCACGACGATGAGCACGACGTTCGTGACGGCCCGGCCCAGGTCCCACCACGCCGAGGTGGCGAGGGAGAAGAGCCCGAAGCGCCGCAGGTTCTCCCAGGCGGGGTCACCCGCGACGAACGACAGGTCACCACCCAGGCCGGTGGCGAAGGGCCAGAACGAGAAGTTGAGGGCGAGGCCGTAGAGCAGGCCGGCCACGGCGCCATACGCCGCCAGCAGGGCCAGCTCCCAGCGTGGGGGCACCCGGGGGAGCAGGCCAGCACCGAGGCCGACCCAGGCGGCACCCACCATCTGGTAGGGCAGCCACGGGCCCACGCCACCGGTCACCAGCGCAGAGGCGAACAACGTCGTCGACCCCAGCACGAAGCCGAACCCCGGCCCGAAGACCCGGCCGCCGAGGACGAGCAGGAAGAACACCGTCTCCAGGCCTGCGGTGCCGGCGCCGAGGGGGCGCAGGGCCGCCCCGACGGCAGACAGGACGCCGAGCATGGCGATGGCCTTGACGTCGAGGCCACCCTCGCTGATCTCGAACAGCACCACGGCCAGCAGCAGCGGCAGGAGCAGTGCGAAGACGAGGGGGGCGTCGGCGTTCTGGCCCAGGCGCGAGTCGGCGGTGGCGAACAGCGGCCAGAGGAACGCGAGCAGACCGGCGACCGAGACGAGGACGAGGGCTGCGGTCGAGCGCGGTCGCAGGGCGACGGCGTTGCGCCGGGAGGTCATCGCGGGCCCCCTGCGACGGCGGGCAGGTCACGGACCGCCCGGCGGACGGCGTCGACGGTGAGCAGCCGGGTGGGGGCGAGCACCTTGACGACCTGTGGGGCGAAGGCGGGGGAGTCGCACAGGACGTCGGCGGCTGGGCCGTCGGCCACGACCCGCCCCTGGGCGAGCACGACGACCCGGTCGGCCACTCCGGCTGCGAACTCCACGTCGTGGGTCGCGACGAGCACCGTGCCCCCAGCGGCCGCCAGGTCGCGGAGCAACGTCGTCAGCCCGGCCTTGGCGGGGTAGTCCAGCCCGCGGGTGGGCTCGTCGAGCAGCAGCGTCGCCGGTGCAGCCGTCAGCTGGATCGCCACGACGAGCGCGAGCCGCTGCCCCTCGGACAGGTCGCGCGGGTGGGTGCTGCCGTCGATGCCGGGGGCGAGCCGGTCGAGGTGGCCCTGTGCGGTGCCCGGGGCGGCGTGCGCCTCGGTGTCGGCCTGGTGGCACTCGGCGTCCACGGTCGGGAGGTAGAGCAGGTCGGCGGCGCTCTGCGGCACGAGCCCGATGTGCCGTCGGCGGGACCGCGGGGACTCCGAGGCTGGGTCGACCGTGGTGCCTGCCGCGGATCGCACGGCGACGTCGCCGCCGTCGCGGGGGGCGGACCCGTGCAGGGCCCACAGCAGGGACGACTTGCCGGAGCCGTTGCGCCCCATGAGCGCCACGACCTCGCCCTCCCGCAGCGACAGGTCGACGCCGTCGACGGCGTCCAGGTCCCCGTGCCGCACGGTGACACCGGTGCCGGTGAGGACGACCTCCCCGTCGACCTCGTACCCGCCGTTCCGCTCATGGCGGCCTTCGCGGGGGTCGTCAGCGGAACTGGGGGTACGAAGTCGGCCGGAGGGGCGGAGCGCGGCGGGGGAGGAGAGGGTGGCGAGGTCGGTCCGAAGGCCGGTGGCGGCCCGGCGGGCCTCGCGGACGGTGAGCGGCAGCGGCGTCCAGCCGGCCCACCGGCCGAGGTGGACGACCGGCGGAGCGAGCACCGAGTGCTCCATGAGCTCGGGCGGGGCGCCGTGCGTGACGGTGCCGTCGTCGGCCACGACCACGAGCCGGTCAGCGAGGCCGACGATCCGCTCGAGGCGGTGCTCGGACACCAGCACGGTGAGGCCGAGGTCGTGCACGAGGCGCGACAGGGTGGCCAGCACCTCCTCCGCGCCGGTCGGGTCCAGGGCCGAGGTGGGTTCGTCGAGCACGAGCACCCTCGGGTCGGCGGTGAGCACGGAGCCGATGGCGACCCGCTGCTGCTGGCCGCCGGACAGGTCGCGCAGGGGAGCGTCGCGCAGGTCGGCGATCCCGAGGAGGTCGAGCACCTCCTCGACGCGGCGACGCATGGCGGAGGGCTGCACGCCGAGCTGCTCCAGCGTGTACGCGAGCTCCTCCTCGACGGTGTCGGTGACGAACCCGGCGAGCGGGTCCTGGCTCACCACGCCCACGACGGCTGCGAGGTCACGGGGCCGGTGGGTGCGGGTGTCGAGCCCCGCGACCGTGACCCGTCCGGAGAGGTGGCCCCCGGTGAAGTGGGGGACGGTGCCGTTGACGGTGCCGAGCAGGGTCGACTTGCCCGCGCCGGTGCGACCGACGACGACGGCGAGCTCGCCCTCCTCGACCACGACGCAGGCGTCACGCAGGGCGGGACGCTCGCGGTCGGCATACGTGACGCTCACGTGGTCGAGGACCACGACGGGGGCGCTCATCGGCGACTTCCGCGTCGGGGCGGCTCGGGGGCCGCTACGGCCGGCAGGGCGGCGAGCAGCAGACCCACCACGGCGAGCAGGGGCAGGGCCGGGGGCGCGAGGGGCTCCAGCGGCAGGACGAAGGCGGTGGGCTCGAGCCGGGCTGCGACGACGACCAGGACCGCTGCTGCGACCCCGGAACCGGCGACGAGCCACTCGGGGAGGGTCCACGGGTCGGGGCGGTACGAGGTCCGCTCCACGGCCGCTCCACCGACCTTCAGCCCGGCGACGCACAGCAGCAGGCCGACCGCGAGCATCGGGAGACCCACGACCGCGGGAGCGGTGGCGTCGAGCACGCCGTAGGTGCCGACCGCGGCACCGAGCAGGCCGGTCAGGGTCAGGGCGCCGGTCAGGTGACGGGTGCGGGCGGACTGGACAGGGCGTCGGCCGTACCCGCGCGAGTCCATCGCCGACGCCAGCAGCAGCGATCGGTCGAGGGTGTCCTGGAGCACCGGCAGCGCGACCCGGCCCACGGACCGCAGGCCGGAGCCGCCCTCGCCGCGCAGGACCCGCGCGCGGCGGACCCGCTGGACGCTCTCGGCCAGCTGCGGCGCCACGGTGACGGAGATGACGACCGCCGTCCCGATCTCGTGCAGGGCGCTGGGGAGCGCGCGCAGCAGCCGCTTGGGGTTGGCAAGGGCGTTGGCGGCACCGATGCACGCGATGAGCGAGGCGAGCCGCAGGCCCTCGACGGCTGCCGCCAGCACCCCCTCGAGGTAGACCGGGCCCAGGATCGTGATGCCCGGCAGGTCGATGCTCGGCAGCGAGTAGAGCCGGGTCGTCCCGAACTTGAACCCCACCAGCAGGTGGAGCGCCACGCGCAGGACGACGATCGAGGCGCCGAGGACGAGGTAGAGCCGGAAGGCGCGCGCCCACGGCGAGCTGCCCCTGCGCGCGGAGACGACCAGCGCCGCGATGCTCACGGCGAGCAGCAGGAGCAGCGGGTTCGTGGTCCGTGAGCACGCCACGGCCAGCCCGATCGCCCACACCCACCAAGCCACCGGGTGCAGGTGGCGGGGGAGGGGGCTACGGACCGGTCGTGGCGCGGACATGGCTCAGCCGTGCGTGCGGCGGCGGTGGGTGAGGTATGCCGCCGAGGCACCGACGACACCGATGAGCCCGATCCCTGCGGCGAGGGTGGTGGGCGAACCGGAGTCCGGCGTCGTCGCGGCCTGCGCGGCGGTGTCGGGTGCCGACTGCTCGGTGCCACCCGTGGTCGCCGTGCCGGACGTCGCGGTGGAAGCGGTGCTGTCGGGCGCCGTCGCGGTCCCGGTGCTGCGCGGGGTCGACGGAGCCGGCTTGCCCGCAGCCTTGGTGGTGGCGGGGGATCCGGACGTCGTCGCGCCCGACGACGGCTTCGCGGTGGTGCCGGACCCGGAGGACGGTGCCGTGGCGTTCGCCGAGGTGCCCGCCGAGGTGCTGCGGGGGGTGCTCGTCGCGCGGGGCTTCGTGGAGGAGGTCGCGCGCGGAGTGCTCGATGCGCTCGGCCTGGTGCTCGGCTTCGGGGTGGAGGATGAGCTCGGCTTCGGTGCGCTGGCTGCGGCCGGCGGAGCGGTGTCGGGCTTGCCGCCCGAACCGAACGCGAACCCGATGACCGTGCCCGGCGCCGGGTTGTAGCTCGCGACCCCCGACTGGCTGTAGGTCCAGGAGCCGCCACGGGGTGCGTGGAAGAACGCCCAGTAGGCGCTCGCCGGCGGCATCTGGATGCACGGGTCGCTTGCCGGCGTGCCGTTGATCCGGCAGACGACGGTGCCCGGGTAGCGCTGCGGCGACACGACCGTGGCGACGGCCTTGAGCGCGCTCATGGCCGACGACGGGTCGCCCGCCGCGCACGACGTGGTGGAGGACGACCCGTAGTCGATGACGACGGTGACCCCGGTGGTGCCGGAGCAGGCCGCCGCCTGGGCGGCCCCACCCGGGAGGGCGAGGCCGCCGGCGGCGACGAGGGCTGCGGCAGCCACGAGCCGACCGAGGTGGCGGGTGGCGTGACGCGCAGGGCTGCGGGTGACGTGGCTGGCGACGTGGCGCATCAGGCGTGGACGCCCTTGCGACGAGCCAGGACCAGCGCGGCGGCGCCGGCGAGGAGCAGCAGGAGCCCGGTGATGACGAAGGCGCTGACGTCCGCACCGGTGAAGGCCAGCGAACCCGGGGTGGACGACGCGGGGTCGTCCGAGCCGTTCGCCCCGTCGGACCCGGCGCCCGTGCCTCCGGACCCGGCGGTCGCGGAACCGGTGTCCAGCGGACCCGAGGTCGTCGAGGAGGACGACATCGAGGTGGCCGTCGAGGTGGTCGACGTCGTGCTGGTGGGGCTCGTGGTCGTCGAGGTCGTCGGCGCCGCGCAGGTCAGGTCGGGCGCCGTGGCGTCCGCACCGGTGCCGGACACGGCATACAGCGGGGTGCCGGCGAGGGCGAGCAGCGCCTGGCTGGTCGCGCGGCGGTCCTGGTCCTGGACCGTCGCCCCCTTGACCGCGGCCGCGGTGAACGCGGTGGCGTCGTAGGCGATTCCACCGCGGAAGGCGGTGGGGTAGGTGCAGCCGTACTGGAGGGCGCGCAGGTAGCCCTGGGCGGCGCGGGCCTGGGCCGAACGGCCACCGGCGAGGAACGCCTGGCCGGCGAGGCCGGTCGAGTTGGCGTTGTGGGCCGCGGTCGGACCGGCGCCACCGACGCCGCCGTCGGCGCCCTGGATGCCGGCGAGGTAGTCCAGGCCCTGCCCGGCGTCGGAGTCACCGGCACCACCCGCGGCCAGGAGCGCCTGGACCGCGAAGGCGGTGACGTCGGGGTCGCTGGTGCAGGGGCTCGCGTCGAAGCTCAGGCTGAAGCCGCCGTCGGTGCACTGGTTGTCGCGGATGATCTCGACCGCGGCCGGGGAGACCGTCTCGCCGGCGCGGCGCAGGGCCATCACGGCGAGCGACTGCCCGATGAGGTTGGAGTAGTCGGTGTAGGCGGTCTTGTCGCTGAAGCGCCCGTTCGGCTGCTCCAGCCCCTCCAGGGAGGAGACGAGGTCGACCCCGCCGAAGGCGGTCGGGTCGACGCCCTGGGCGACGGCGACGAGGAGCGTCTTCGCGGCGGCGCCGGCGTAGAACTCGGTGTCACCGAAGGCGAAGCCGATGTACTGCCCGACGTTGTCGGCGACGTACTTCGTCGCAGCAGCGGCCTCGGTCTGCCCGGCGCCGGCGGCGTCGAGCGCGAGGACCGCGTCGAGGGTGACGCCGTAGTCGGGGTAGTCGACACCGTCGAAGCTCACCGAGAGGTGGTGGCCGCCCGCCGCGAGCTCACGCTCGAGGAAGCCGGCGCCGACGAGGGCTGGGTCCGTCGAGGTGGCGGGCAGGGCCGACGGGGCCGCGAGGCCGTACCGCGCGGCGTCGCCCCCGGCGACGAGCCCACCGGTGCTGGTCGTGGTCGCGGGGCTCGGTGCAGTGGCGGTCGAGCCGGTCGTGCCGGTCGACGGCGCGGTGGTCGACGGGCTCGTGGTCGAGGGGGCCGTGGACGACGGGCTCGTCGTCGAGGGGGTCGTGGCCGGTGCGGTGGTAGTCGCCCCCGTCGTCGCTGACGACGACGTGGTGGCCGACGGGGCGGAGCTGGTGGCCGAACCGGTCGACGGGCTGGTGGTCGACGCGCTGGTCGTCGTACCGGCCGGACCGGTGGGGGTGGTGGTGCTCGCGGACGCAAGACCCGGCGTCACGAGCGTGGCGGCAACCGCCAGGGCGAGCGCGGCAGCCGGACGGGCGCTGCGGATGGAGTGGTACATGGTGCCTCTCAGTGCGAGCGGTGTCGCGACGGTGGCACCGGTGCACCCGCAGGAAAAGACAGAACCCCCGCTCGTCGCTCTCACGACAAACAGGGGGTGGCCTCGGACCTGGTGGGTGTCCGGGCTCCACCCCGCGTACCTCGACGGATTTGGAGCCGCTTCGCGTTCCAGGCATTCCGGCTCGCCACCCTCGCGGGCGGCCTACGGTTGCGGGTCAGCGCCGGACTTGGACCGGCTTCCCCTGTGGCGCGTCGTGGTGTCACCCGAGGGCGACGGCCCGACTCTACACCCGCGCCGCGGCGGCGCCGGAAACCCGGACGAGCCCCTCGTCCCACCCCGCTAGACTGGTCCCACAGGCATCGACCCGGCCATCACCGGCGAGCCTCCGGAAGAACAGGACCACCCGCCCCGGCGGACGGTCCCCACTAGACCCGGACGGGTGGGCCCGTCATCGCCTGGCACAAGAGCGGTCGTATGCCGCGTGGTCACCCACGCGTCGTGCGGCAAGCGAGGTGGTACCGCGGTGCGGCCGGGACGTCCCGGCGACATCGTCCTCGTGCGACACGCACGAACGATGACGAAGGACCTCGCCACCATGACCTACCCGAAGGTCTCCAGTGCAGCCCCCGACGACGCCGTGAGCACCACCGGCACGACGCAGTGGGTGCCCGCCTCGCCCCGCTTCCCGCAGATCGAGGAGCGCATCCTCAAGTACTGGGACGAGGACGGCACGTTCATCGCCTCCGTCGAGAACCGCTCCGCCGGCCAGGACGGCGACAACGAGTTCGTCTTCTACGACGGCCCGCCCTTCGCCAACGGCCTGCCGCACTACGGCCACCTGCTCACCGGCTACGTCAAGGACCTCATCCCGCGCTACCAGACGATGCGCGGGCGCCGGGTCGAGCGTCGGTTCGGCTGGGACACCCACGGCCTGCCCGCCGAGCTCGAGGCGATGAGTCAGCTCGGCATCAAGACCAAGGACGAGATCCTCGAGCTCGGCATCGAGACGTTCAACGCCAAGTGCCGCGAGTCGGTGCTGAAGTACACCGACGACTGGCGCGAGTACGTCACCCGTCAGGCGCGCTGGGTCGACTTCGACAACGACTACAAGACGCTCGAGCCCGACTACATGGAGTCGGTCATCTGGGCGTTCAAGCAGCTGCACGACAAGGGCCTGGTCTACGAGGGCTTCCGCGTGCTGCCCTACTGCTGGAACGACCAGACGCCGCTGTCCAACCACGAGCTGCGCATGGACGACGACGTCTACCAGAACCGCCAGGACCCGGCCGTCACCGTCGGCCTGCGCCTCGAGACCGGCGAGCTCGCCCTGGTCTGGACGACGACGCCGTGGACCCTGCCGGCGAACCTCGGGATCATGGTCGGCCCCGACATCGACTACGTCGTCGTGGAGTCCGACGTCACCGGGACCACGGAGCGCTACGTCATCGGCGAGGCCCGGCTCGCGGCCTACGCGAAGGACCTCTTCGGCGCGGACGAGAAGGATCCCGCCTCCCGGGTCGTCGAGCGCCTCAAGGGCAGCGACCTCGTCGGCCGGTCGTTCACACCGCCGTTCGACTATTACCTCGGCCACGACAAGGCGCACCGCGTCTTCCCAGCGGACTTCGTCACCACCGAGGACGGCACCGGGCTGGTGCACACCGCCGGCGCCTTCGGTGAGGAGGACAAGATCGTCACCGACGCGGCTGGCATCGAGCCGGTCATCCCGGTCGGTCCCGACGGCTGCTTCACCTTCCCCGTCACCGACTACGAGGGCGTCCAGGTCTTCGACGCCAACCCGATGGTCATCGAGCACCTCAAGAACCGCACGCGTGGCGAGGGGCCGACCGGCGCCGTCACCCCGGGCACGGTCCTGCTGCGCCGCGAGACCTACGACCACTCCTACCCGCACTGCTGGCGCTGCCGCCAGCCGCTGATCTACATGGCCGTCTCGAGCTGGTTCGTCGAGGTCACCAAGATCAAGGCGCGCATGCTCGAGCTCAACGAGCAGATCGACTGGACCCCGGACCACATCAAGCACGGGCAGTTCGGCAAGTGGCTGGAGAACGCCCGCGACTGGTCGATCTCGCGAAACCGCTTCTGGGGCAGCCCGATCCCGGTGTGGAAGTCCGACAACCCCGAGTTCCCGCGCATGGACGTCTACGGGTCGTTCGCCGAGCTCGAGGCCGACTTCGGTGTCGAGGTGAAGGACCTGCACCGGCCCTTCATCGACGACCTCACCCGGCCGAACCCCGACGACCCCAGTGGCCAGTCCACGATGCGCCGGGTCGAGGACGTCCTCGACGTGTGGTTCGACTCGGGCTCGATGTCGTTCGCGCAGGTGCACTACCCGTTCGAGAACGCGGAGTGGTTCGAGCACCACTTCCCAGGCGACTTCATCGTCGAGTACATCGGCCAGACGCGTGGCTGGTTCTACACCCTGCACGTCCTGGCCACGGCGCTGTTCGACCGGCCGGCGTTCTCGTCGTGCGTGAGCCACGGCATCGTCCTGGGCTCCGACGGCCAGAAGATGAGCAAGTCCCTGCGCAACTACCCCGACGTGCGCGAGGTCTTCGACCGCGACGGGGCCGACGCGATGCGCTGGTTCCTCATGAGCAGCCCGATCCTGCGCGGCGGCAACCTCGTCGTCACCGAGCAGGGCATCCGTGACGGGGTGCGCCAGGTGCTCATCCCGCTGTGGAACACCTGGTACTTCTTCTCGTTGTACGCCAACGCCTTCAACGGGGGCGCGGGCTACGAGGCGAAGTGGTCGACGTCCTCGACCGATCCGCTCGACCGCTACCTGCTGGCCAAGCTCGGGCAGTACGTCCAGACGATGCAGGACCAGCTCGACCGCTACGAGGTGGCCAACGCCTGCGAGACCACGCGCGGCTTCCTCGACGTGCTCACCAACTGGTACGTCCGTCGGTCCCGCGAGCGGTTCTGGGACACCGGCGCCGGGCAGGGTGGGGGAGCGACCGAGCAGGCCTTCGACACGCTCTACACCGCGCTCGAGGTCGTCTGCCGGGTCGCCGCGCCACTGCTGCCGCTGACGACCGAGGAGATCTGGCGCGGCCTGACCGGCGGCCGCTCGGTGCACCTCGCCGACTGGCCGGAGGCGACCGACCTGCCCCAGGACGACGCGCTCGTCGCCGGCATGGATCGTGCCCGCGACGTCTGCTCCGTCGCGTCGTCGCTGCGCAAGGCCGGCGGCCTGCGCAATCGGCTGCCGCTGAACGACCTCACCGTCGTGGTGCCGGACGCGTTGTCCCTCAAGGACTTCGGCGCCATCGTCGCGGACGAGGTCAACGTCCGCACGGTGTCCCTGCGTGACATCTCCGAGGCCAGCCAGGCCGACTTCGGCATCACGCAGCGGCTCACGGTCAACGCCCGTGCGGCCGGCCCGCGCCTGGGGCGCGACGTCCAGCTCGCCATCAAGGGCAGCAAGTCCGGCGACTGGTCGGTCGCCGAGGACGGCATGGTCACCTCGGGGGGGCTCGACCTCGTCGAGGGGGAGTACACCCTCGAGACGGTCGTCGACTCGGGTGCCCAGGGTGGTTCGCAGGCGACCGCGATGCTGCCCGGCGGCGGGTTCGTCGTCCTCGACACCGCGGTCACCCCCGAGCTCGCCGCCGAGGGCTTGGCCCGCGACGTCGTCCGCGCGGTCCAGCAGGCGCGGCGTGACGCCGGTCTCGAGGTCAGCGACCGGATCTCGCTCACCGTCACGGGCAGCCAGGCGGTCTGGGAGGCGACGGTCGCCCATCAGGCGCTCATCGTCGAGGAGACGCTGGCCACCCAGTTCGGCAGCGCCCCGCAGCTCGAGGCCCTGCCCGAGCGCGCCGACGTCGTGCAGGCCACCGTCGGTGACGGCGAGCCCGTGCGCATCAAGGTGATGAAGCTGTCATGACCCTACGCGCCATACCGCCAGCTGCCCGCCCCCACGCCCAGGAAGGAACCCCCCGTGCCCGCTCCTGACTCAGCCCAGCGCGAGGCCGCGCGCAACCTCGAGCTCGTGCGCCGGATGCGCGAGGTGGAGGAGGCGATCCTCGCCCGAGCCCCCGAGCACGACCTCCAGCCCAGCCTCGACCGGATCGCCGCGGTCATGGAGCTGCTCGGCGACCCGCAGCGCAGCTACCCCGTCATCCACCTCACCGGCACCAACGGCAAGACGTCGACGACGCGGATCATCGACACCCTGCTCACCGAGATGGGGCTGCGCACGGGCCGGTTCACCTCCCCGCACCTGCACAGCGTCCGCGAGCGGATCGCGCTGGCCGGCGAGCCGATCAGCCGCGAGAAGTTCCTGGCCGCCTACGACGACGTCCTCCCGTTCATCGAGATGGTGGACGTGAAGTCGGTGGCCGAGGGCGGCCCGCGGATGACCTACTTCGAGGTGCTCGTGGCGGTCGCGTATGCCGCGTTCGCCGACGCCCCGGTGGACGTCGCCATCGTGGAGGTCGGGCTCGGCGGGAGCTGGGACGCGACGAACGTCGCCGACGGTTCGGTCGCCGTGGTCACGCCGATCTCGCTCGACCACCAGCACTTCCTGGGCAACGACGTCGTCGACATCGCCACCGAGAAGTCGGGGATCATCAAGGCTGACGCGGTCGCCGTCATCGGCACGCAGGAGCCGGACGTCGCGCAGGTCCTCATCGAGCGCGGTGAGGAGGTCCGTGCGCGGATGACGTTCGAGGGCAACGACTTCGGACTCCTCACGCGCGAGGTGGCCGTCGGCGGGCAGCAGATCTCGATCCGCGGTCTCGGGGGCGACTACGAGGACCTCTTCCTCCCGCTGCACGGCGCCCACCAGGCCCACAACGCGACCCTGGCGCTCGTCGCCGTCGAGGCGTTCGTCGGTGGCGGCGAGCAGCGGCTCGAACCCGACGTGGTGCGGGCAGGTCTCGCCCGCGCGGCGTCACCGGGCCGGTTGGAGATCGTCCGCCGGTCGCCCACCGTCATCGTCGACTCGGCGCACAACCCGGCCGGCGCGCTGGCGCTGCGCCAGGCGCTCGAGGACTCCTTCACCTTCGCCAAGGTGGTCGGCGTCATCGCGATCCTCAAGGACAAGGACGCCACCGAGATGCTCGAGGCGCTCGAGCCGGTGCTCGACCACGTGGTCGTGTCGCGCACCACGTCGCCACGCGCGATGCGGCCCGACGACCTCGGGGAGCTCGCGGTGGACATCTTCGGGGAGGACCGCGTCACCGTGGTCCAGGACCTCCCTGACGCGCTGGACGTCGCTGCCGGCCTCGCCGACGAGGGCGGCATGAGCGGTGGGGTCGTGGCCACCGGTTCGGTGACGACCGCGGCCGAGGTGCGCATGCTCGTCGGCACCACCGACGTCTGAGCGCTCCCCGCACCGCCGGGTTCGGGGGCAGCAGCGTGAGCTCGGCTCGCCACTGTGCCCCCGAACCCGGGATGAGCGACTACTTCTTGCCGATGGAACCCACGTCGCTGTGGTTCTTGGCGTCGGCCTTCGCGTGCTTCTCGGCGCGCTTCTCCTTGATGGACTTGCTCGCCTTCTTGGCCAGGTTCTGTCTCGGTGACTTGTCGGCCATGGCTGTGCTCCCAGCGCTAGGAAGCCTGAGTGGCTCCGTGCCTCGACAGTACGCCCGCACAGGACGGCTTAGGCTCGTCCCATGCACCCCATCACCAAGCTGATCCTGCTGGTGGCCGTCGTCGCCGTGGCGTTCTGGCTGCTGACGAAGTTCCGCGACAACGGGCGGAACCGCCGGTGAAGGGGATCGTCCTGTACGGCACCCTCGGCAAGTTCACCTGGCGGATGCTGGCGACGGTGCTGGCCGGCCAGGGGATCGTGGTGTTCCTCGGCGCCCTCGTGGCCCGGGGGATCGCCGTCTCCGAGGGGGACGAGGGGTCCGGATGGCTGTGGGTCGGGACGGGCCTGGCGGTGCTGTGCTTCCTCGCTGCCGGGGTGATGCGTCGCCCCTGGGGCGTGACGCTGGGATGGCTGATCCAGGCCGCCACCTTCGCCGCGGCATTCGTCGTCCCGGCGATGCTGATCGTCGGGGTCCTCTTCCTGGTGCTGTGGGTCGGCTCGCTGGTGATCTGTCACCGCGTCGAGCAGGAGCAGGCCCGCCGCCAGCAGGAGGCGGCCTCCGCCTAGCGGCGCGTGCTCGCCCGGTGCAGGGCGACGGCCGCGAGGGGGAGCCAGAGCTTCGCCGGCCAGATGGCCAGCCGCTCGACGGCTCCCGACCACGTGTCGGACCCGAGCAGCAGCCCGAACGCCGCCGCACCGGCGATCGCAGCGACGGCGAGCGCCGTGCCGACCACCCGCAGCCGACCACGGGTCAGCAACCGGGCGTGCAGCAGGAGGGCCAGCGGCTGCGCCACGAACACCGGCAGCGCGACGAGGGAGTGCAGCACCGGGTGGGTGTCGACCGGTGCCAGGCCCACCCCGACGGAGAAGACTCCCGCCACCACCCAGAGCCAGCCGACGGCCCGTTCCCGTGTGGTCGCCCCGCGCAGGAGCGGTATGGCGCCGACCGCCTGGAGGATGCCGAAGCCGATGAAGGCGACGTTCATGGCCCACGGAGCCGACGAGCACCCCGTCGCGTCAGGGGAGTCGCAGCTCGTGCCCAGCGCGCTGATCGTGTCGTCGGACAAGGAGTAGCCGACGCCGGCGAGCAGGGCGAGCAGGACCTCGGCGGCGAGGTAGGCCGGCTGGGCCAGCCACGCGGCATACGGGATCGTCCTGGTGGTCCCGCTCGTCGCTCGCACACCGCGACGCTAGTGCCCGCGCGGGCTGGGTAGGCTGGCGGGCGTGACGACGCAGATCGAACGTTCCCTGGTCCTGGTCAAGCCCGACGGTTTCGCCCGCGGCCTCTCCGGCGAGGTCCTGCGCCGCATCGAGGCGAAGGGCTACACCCTCGCCGCGCTCGCGGTGACGACCCCCACCGGTGAGCAGCTGGCCGAGCACTACGCCGAGCACGAGGGCAAGCCCTTCTACGAGCCGCTCGTGGAGTTCATGTCCAGCGGCCCGGTGACGGCGATCGTCATCGAGGGCAATCGCTGCATCGAAGGCTTCCGCGCCCTCGCCGGCGCCACCGACCCGACCGCGGCGCTGCCCGGCACGATCCGTGGCGACCTCGGTCGCGACTGGGGCAAGAAGGTCCAGGAGAACATCGTGCACGGCTCGGACTCCCCGGAGTCGGCCGCCCGCGAGATCGCGATCTGGTTCCCGAACCTCTGACCCCACACCGTCCTACGCGGTCTCGATCTCGTCGAGGCCGCTGATCACCACCTCGAGGAGCGCGGCCAGCTGGTCGCGCTCCTCGCGTTTGAGCCCCGCGAGCACGTCGGACTCCACGACGTTCGCCTCGCGCACCGCCGCCTCGAAGAGCTCCCACCCCTGGGTGGTGAGCTCGACGAGCACGCGGGTGCGGTTCTCGGGGTCGGGGGAGCGGCGGACCAGGCCGCGCTCGGTCATCTTGTCGAGCCGGTGGGTCATCGACGAGGCGGCGACGTTGCTCGCGTCGGCGAGCTGCGAGGGGGTGACCGGCCGGCCCTCGGACGTTGCCAGGACCGCGATGACGGACCACTCTCCGTGGGAGAGGTCGAGGTCGGCGAGCTGCCGGGTGTACCACTGGTCGAGCTTGCGGCTGAGCGAGTTCACGGCCGTGATGACGCGCTGGACCGATTCGTCACCGCCCGCCGCGACGTAGCTGGCCACCGCCTCCTGGTACTGCTCGCGGACGCTGCGCGCTGCCTTCTTCCTCGCTGCCATGGGGTCATTCTGGCATGGCTCTTTCGGATGCTAAGATTTCGATATCGAAATATTAGACCTCGAAGAACTGTTGAAGACACCATGCGCGCCCGACTCCTGATCCTCGCCTCCGCCATCGCCATGCTCGGCTGGGGCACCGTCCTGCCCTACCAGTACGCCTATGCCGCCGACACCCGTGGCTGGGGCGCGCTGCTCGCCGCCGCGGCCTCGAGCCTGTTCTCCGTCGGCGCGCTGCTCGCCGCCCCCGTGGGTGGTCGCCTCGCCGACCGCGTGTCGCCGGTGCTCGTCGCCGTGGGCGCCAAGGTCATCGCCGCCGCCGGTGCGGCCTCGCTGATCTGGGCGGACAGCCCGACCGCGTTCCTCGTCGGCATGTTCGTCTTCGGCCTCGGCATCACCGCGGCGAACCCCGCCCAGTCGGTCCTGGTGCTGCAGTGGGTCGGCGGGCACGACCGCCGCAAGGTCTTCGCGTGGCAGTTCACCGGGCAGGCCCTGGGCATGGCCGTGGGCGCCTTCGCCGCCGGCTACGTCGTCGACCTCGACCGTGCCGACGGCATGTGGCCGGCCTTCGCCACCGCCGGTGGCGGGTTCCTCGTCTCCGCCGCGCTCCTCCTGGTCGCCGGTATGGCGCGCTGGGGCGCCGCTCCGGGCGTGGACGCAGGTGCCGAGCTGGGTGTGGGCTCGGGTACTGCGGCTGTCGGTGGCGCCGCGCACGAGCCGGTGCGCCAGGCCAGCCCCCGGGAGGCGCTGCGTGCCATCTGGGCCATCCCGGCCCTGCGGTGGACGGCTCTGATCACGGTCACCCTGGCCCTGGGGTTCTACGCCCAGTTCGAGTCCGGGCTGCCCGCCTACGCCCTGACCGTCCTGCACGTCGACGAGACCACCATCGGCCTCGCCGCAGCCGTGAACTGCGTCGTGATCATCGCCCTGCAGATGCTGGTCGTGCGCCTCACGGCCAACCGCAGCGGCGCGACCCTGCTCATGGGGGTCGGCCTGATCTGGACCGTGTCCTGGCTCGTGCTCGCCGCCTCGGCGCTCGCACCGCAGCTGGCCGCCGTCCTGTTCGTCACGACCTTCGGCATCTTCGCCGTCGGCGAGACGATGTACGCGCCCGTGCTCAACCCGCTCACGGCCAGCCTCGCCCCGTCGGGCCTGGTCGGCACCACCCTGGGGATGTTCACGGCGCTGCAGACCGGGTTCTCCGCAGTCGGTCCGCTCGTGGCCGGGGTCATCCTCGGCGCCGGCCTGGGCAGCCTGTTCATCGGGCTGCACGTGGCGATCAGCCTGCTCGCCGTCTTCGGCGCCTGGCGGCTGCGGGCCACCCTCAAGGCCCCGGTTGCCGCGCCCCGCGCGGTCGAGGCGCAGCTCGTCGCCTGAGCCGCGCGCCATACCCGGTCCGGCGCACCCGGCGCGGCAGCGAGGTGGGTCGGGGCACCCCGCGTAGCATCGCGACCGTGAGCGGGACGGGTGGTTGGTCGAGGGGCTGGACGGGCTGGGGCAGGGACCTCGCCATCGACCTCGGGACCGCCAACACCCTCGTCTACGAACGCGGCCGCGGGGTCGTCCTCGACGAGCCGTCGGTCGTCGCCATCCAGGCCGGCACGCACACCCTGCTGGCCGCGGGGACGCGGGCCAAGGAGATGCTGGGCCGTACGCCCGGGCACGTCCAGGCGGTGCGTCCGCTGGCCGACGGCGTCATCTCCGACGCCGAGGTGACCGAGCGGATGCTGCGCTACTTCGTCGACCAGGTCCGCCCGTCGCGGCTGTTCCGTCCCCGCATGGTGGTCTGCGTCCCGAGCGAGGTGACCGGCGTCGAGCGCCGCGCCCTCGAGGACGCCGCCGTGCGTGCCGGGGCCCGCCGGGTCTACGTCATCGAGGAGCCGATGGCCGCCGCGATCGGCGCCGACCTGCCCGTCAACGACACCGCCGCCTCGATGGTCGTCGACATCGGCGGCGGCACCACCGACGTCGCCGTCATCAGCCTCGGTGGCATCGTGACGTCGCGCTCGCTGCGGGTCGGCGGCGACGAGCTCGACGAGGCGATCATCGCCCACGTGAAGAGCGAGTACTCGTTGCTGCTGGGGGAGCGCAGCGCCGAGGACATCAAGATCGCCGCCGGTTCGGCGTTCCCGCTGCGGGAGGAGACGAGCACGCGCGTCCGCGGCCGCGACCTCGTCACCGGCCTGCCCAAGACGGTCACCATCTCCAGCCCCGAGGTGCGCCGTGCCATCGAGGGCCCCCTGCTCCAGATCGTCGAGCTCGTGCGCGCCACCCTCGACGTCTGCCCGCCAGAGCTCGCCGGCGACGTCCTCGACCGCGGCATCACCCTGACCGGTGGCGGCGCGCTGCTGCCCGGGCTCGACGTGCGGCTGCGCCACGAGCTCGGGGTCCCGGTGAGCGTGGCGAACGACCCGTTGCGCGCCGTGGTGCGCGGTTCGGGCCGCTGCATCGAGGAGTTCGGGACGCTCGAGCGCGTCCTGGTCGACACCCGCCGCTTCTGACCCATGCCCCGACCCCGTCCGCTGTCGCCGCCACGCTCGCCCGGCCGTCCACCGCACAGCGACCGCTCCCGGCGCCTCCTGGTGTCGTCGGTGGTGCTGACCCTGCTGGTGCTGGTGGCCGACCTCGCCGGGGCCCCCGGCACCGGGGCGGTCCGGACCGCGGCCGGGACGGTGTTCGGCCCGGTCGAGGGGTGGTTGCGGCCGGCAGCCTCCCGGGACGACCCCGGCGTGCGCGGGACCCGAGCGGCGACCGACGCCGACACCACTGCTGCCCGGGCGGCGGAGGCGGCGGCGTTCCAGCGGCTGCTCAAGGCCCCCGAGACGACCGGCCGCGCGTTCGTCCCCGCCCGGGTGGTGGGGGTCGGCCGTAGCGGGGCCGGTGGCCCCGAGCGCGTCACCATCGACGCCGGGTCGAAAGACGGCCTGCGCGTCGACCTCGCCGTGGTCAACGCCGACGGACTCGTCGGGCGCGTGGTCGCCGTGGCGCCCTGGACGGCTGACGTCCTCCTCGTCGGTGCCGCCGACCTGACGGTCTCCGTCCGCGTCGGGTCGGGGGTCCTCGGCTCGGTGGGCAGCGGGGCGACCGGCCCGCGCAGGCAGGCCCCCGGCGACCTGACCCTGACGCCCGTGCAGCGCGGTCGCCTGTCACGCGGCGACGTGGTGACCACGCTCGGGAGCCTCGACGGGACGCCATACCTGCCCGGCCTGCGGGTGGGCACGGTCACGGCGGTGGACGCCGACCCGGCCGCCCTCGTCCCGACCGCCGGGGTCGCCCCCGCCGTCGACGTCACCACCCTTGACGTCGTCGGGGTGCTCGTCAGCCCGACGCGGAACACTCCCCGGACACCCGCCACCGGGAGCGCCGGATGAGTGCGGCAGCGCCCCTGACCTCCGGCGCGGGTCGCGTCCGTGTCGCTCGCGCGCTCGCGCTCGCGACCGTCGCCGTCCTGGCCGTGTCCGTCGCGGCCCGCACGCCCATGCTCCTGCCCGACCTCGTCCTGCCGCTGGTCGTGGCGGGGGCGCTCGTCGGCGGCCCGGTCCGCGGCTCGCTCGTCGGCCTCGCCGCGGGGTGGCTCGTCGACCTCGTCCCGCCCGGTGCGGTGGTTCTCGGCACCGGTGCCCTGACGTATGCCGCGTGCGGCCTCCTCGCCGGGGCCGGTCGCCGCGAGGGGCTGGCCTCGTGGCCGTGGGTCGCCGCCGTGGGTGTCCTCGCCTCGGTGCTGCTCGGCGTCGCAGGACTCCTCGTCGGGGTGCTGTCGGGGGCGGTCGTGTCCGTGGCCGACTCCGCCGTCCGGCTGGTCCTCACGGCGGCGCTGTGCGCCCTCGTCGTCCCCGTGCTGGTGCGGGTCGAGCAGCACCTGCGAGCCCGGTCGTGAGCCGGTTCGGGGCGGGGCTGCGACAGCGTCGCGGTGCGGCCCGACGCCGCTGGGCCGCACCGGTCCGCGCGCCGCGTCGTGCGACGCCGGCTGGGTCGTCGGGTCGGTCGCCGCGGCCCTCGCCCGCCCGGGTCTGGGTGTTCGGGCTGGTGGCGCTGAGCCTGGTCGGCGCGCTGCTCGGGCGCCTCGGGCAGGTGCAGATCGGTGAGCACGCGGAGTACGAGCGCGCAGCCGCCACCCTCAACACCCGCACGGTGACCGAGCCGGCGGTCCGGGGGCGCATCCTCGACCGCACCGGCCGTCCGCTGGCCGACAACTCGACGCAGACCGCGGTGTCCGTGGAACGAGGGGTGCTCGCCGACGCCGACGACGGCGGTCGGGCCCTCGTGCAGCGGCTGGCGTCCGCGTTGGGCGTCCCGTTCGACGAGCTGTGGGGCCGCACGCAGCTGTGCGGTGCCCCCGGCGCCCCACCGCAACCGGTCTGCTGGGCCGGGTCGCCGTACGTGCCCGTGCCCCTGCTCTCCGGGGCCGACCCGACCCGCGCGCTGGGACTGCTGGAGCACCCGGACACCTACCCCGGTGTCACCGTCACCGCCCAACCCGTCCGCGACTACCCGCAGTCCGACGTCAACGCGGCCCACGTCCTCGGCTACCTCGGTCGGGCCTCGGAGCAGGACGTCACCGGGTCGAAGGGACGGCTGTCCGGGCTGGACCTCGTCGGCCGGGCGGGGCTGGAGCAGCAGTACGACGCGCAGCTGCGCGGGGTGCCCGGTGTCGACGTCGTGTCCCTCGACCCGCGCGGCGTGGTCAACGGTGAGGTGTCGAGCACCGCGCCGGTGCCGGGCCGGGACCTCGTCACCAACCTCGACGCCCGCGTCCAGGCTGCCGCCGAGTCGGCCCTGCAGTCCGCAGCGACGTCGGCGCGCAGCCGCGGGTACGCCGCCGACTCCGGTGCCGCCGTCGTCCTCGACGTGACCAACGGAGCCGTCGTCGCGGCAGCGAGCTACCCGACCTACGACCCCGCCGTGTGGACCGGTGGCATCTCGAGCAAGGACCTCGCCTCCCTGACCAGCGCAGCCGCCGGGACGCCCCTGGTGTCGCGGGTGACGGCCGGCGCGTACCCACCGGCCTCGACCTTCAAGGTCGTCAGCCTCCCGGCCGCCGTCGAGGCGGGCAACGACCTCCGCGGCACCTACGAGTGCGGGTCGAGCTACACGATCGGCAACCGCAAGTTCGCGAACTACGAGTCCCGCGCCTACGGCCCCATCGACCTTCGGTACGCGATGGTCGTCAGCTGCGACACGATCTTCTACGACTTCGCCTACCGCTCGTGGCTCGCGCAGGGCGGCCTCGAGGCGAAGACCGATGCCGCCGATCCCTTCGTCGCGATGTCCAAGGAGTTCGGCCTCGGAGCCGCCACCGGCATCGACCTGCCGGGGGAGCAGCCCGGGCGGATCCCCGACCGCGCGACGAAGCAGGCCACGTGGGAGGCAACGCGGGCCGACACCTGCGCCCGCGCCCGGACCGGCTACCCCGAGGTCGCCGCCACGGACCCCAGCCGCGCGGCATACCTCAAGTCCCTGGCGGTGGAGAACTGTCGCACCGGCTTCCAGTTCCGTGCCGGTGACGCCGCGAACTTCGCGATCGGCCAGGGCGACACCTCCGTCACCCCGCTGCAGATGGCGCGGGTGTATGCGGCCATCGCCAACGGCGGGACGTTGTGGACTCCGCAGGTGGCCAAGGGATTCCGGGCGCCGGGTGGGACCCTGCAGCCCATCGCGCCGAAGGTCGCGGGACGGGTCACCTTCCCTGCGGGGACGTTGCCCTTCCTCCAGGACTCGCTCGTGGGGGTGGTGGACCAGGGGACGGCGGTTGCCGCGTTCCGGGGGTTCCCGCGCGACCAGTGGCCGGTGGCGGGAAAGACCGGGACGGGGGAGGTGTTCGGCAAGCAGGACACGGCGTGGTTCGTCTCCTACGCACCGGCCGACGAGCCGAGGTACGCAGTCGCCGTCGTCGTGTCCCAGGGCGGCACCGGGGGCTCGACCGCGGCCCCCGCCGGTCGCCGGATCCACGACGTCCTGCGCACCCTGCGCTGACCACCGGTGGGGGACCGCGGCCGCACTCAGTAGGCTGCCGCCATGGCTGACTTCGATGTGGTGGTGCTCGGTGCTGGTCCCGGTGGGTACGTCGCGGCGATCCGCGCGTCCCAGCTCGGCAAGAAGGTGGCGGTCGTCGAGAAGAAGTACTGGGGCGGTGTCTGCCTCAACGTCGGCTGCATCCCGTCCAAGGCCCTGATCAAGAACGCCGAGCTCGCGCACACGCTCCAGCACGACAAGGAGCTCTTCGGCATCGAGGGCGACGCCACCATGAAGTACGGCGTCACCCACGCCCGCTCGCGCAAGGTGTCGGCCGGCATCGTCAAGGGCGTCCACTTCCTCATGAAGAAGAACAAGATCGAGGAGGTCGACGGCTGGGGCACCCTCACCTCGGCGTCGTCGATGGATGTCGCCCTCAACGACGGCTCCACCCGACAGCTCACCTTTGACAAGCTCATCATCGCCGCCGGTGCCGTCACCCGGATGCTGCCGGGCGTCGAGGTCAGCGAGAACGTCGTCACCTACGAGGAGCAGATCCTCGACGAGAACCTCCCCGGCTCCATCATCATCGCCGGGTCCGGTGCCATCGGTGTCGAGTTCGCCTACGTGATGAAGAACTTCGGGGTCGACGTGACCGTCGTCGAGTTCCTCGACCGCATGGTCCCGACCGAGGACGAAGAGGTCTCCAAGGAGCTCGCCAAGCACTACAAGAAGCTCGGCGTGAAGGTCATGCTCGGCACCAAGGTCGAGTCCGTCGAGGACACCGGCTCCGGTGTGCGCGTCACGGTCTCGCCCGCCAAGGGCGGCGACCAGCAGGTGCTCGAGGCCGACAAGCTGCTCTCGGCCATCGGGTTCGCCCCGCGCACCGAGGGCTACGGCCTCGAGGCCGCCGGTGTGAAGCTCACCGAGCGTGGCGCCGTCGAGATCGACGAGTACTGCCGCACCAACGTCGAGAACGTCTACGCGATCGGCGACTGCACGGCCAAGCTCATGCTCGCCCACGTGGCGGAGGCCCAGGGCGTCGTCGCCGCCGAGCACCTCGCCGGCGCCGAGACCATGCCCGTCGAGTACGACTTCATCCCGCGAGCGACCTACTGCCACCCGCAGATCGCGTCGTTCGGCTACACCGAGGCGCAGGCCAAGGAGAAGGGGTTCGACGTCAAGGTCGCCAAGTTCCCGTTCTCCGCCAACGGCAAGGCGATGGGTCTCGGCGACGCCGTCGGGTTCGTCAAGATCGTGGCCGACGCGACGCACAACGAGATCATCGGTGCCCACCTCATCGGCCCCGACGTCACCGAGCTCCTGCCCGTGCTGACCCTGGCCCAGAAGTGGGACCTCACCGCGGACGAGGTCGCCCGCAACGTGTTCGCCCACCCGACGCTGTCCGAGGCCGTCAAGGAGGCCGTCGAGGGCATCGCCGGCCACATGATCAACCTCTGACGGAGACCTTCGTATGGCGCGGGTGAGCCTGCCGATCACGACCGACCGGCTCGTGCTGCGCAGCTTCCGACCGGGGGACGAGGACGACGTCTTCGCCTACCGGTCGGTGGCGTCGGTGGTGCGGTACATCCCCGGCGAGCCCAAGACGCGCGAGCAGGTCGAGGACCTCGTGTCCGAGCGCGCGACCGCGGGCAGGATCGACGAGCAACACCCGAACCTCACGCTCGCCGTCGAGCTCGACGGACGGGTCATCGGTGACGTCCTGCTCCTGCTCGCCGGGCCGGACGGTGCGGACGGCAAGCAGGCCGAGATCGGCTGGGTGTTCGCCCCCGACGTCGCCGGCAACGGCTACGCGACCGAGGCTGCCCGGGCGATCACCGACGTCGCCTTCCGCGAGGTGGGGGTGCATCGCGTCTGGGCCGAGCTCGAGCCCGAGAACACCGCGTCGGCCCGCGTCTGCGAGCGCCTCGGCATGCGCCGCGAAGCGGTGTTCGTCAAGGGGTCCTGGTTCAAGGAGCGCTGGACCGACCTCGCCATCTACGCCCTCCTCGAGGACGAGTGGCCGACGTCGGCTGCCACTTCCGCGCCCGCTCCCTGACTGGGCCACCGCCACTCGCCACGAGTACTGCTCGTTACGCCACTCGTCACGATGCCGTGGAGGTCGGGGGCCATCCGGCTGAGACGGAAGTATTGCTGGCACTACGTCACTGAACGCGCGATGCGTTCAGTGACGTAGTGCGAGCCAGAGCTATACGCCGAGAGGGGAACCCGGCCGCCATAGGGCGACATCCGGCAGCCGGAGGGGGAACCCGGCCGCCCGAGGGGAACCCCGCGCCTTGTCGTGCGGTTCCACTTGGCTACGTCGCTCGCTGTCCTGTCGGACCTGCCCGGGACGATTGTGTTCGGGCAGCCCAGAGGCGTGCCGACGTCGGGGATCGGGCCAGGGGATGGGGGTAGCGAAGTGGATCAGTTCGACTCGGCGGGGTACCTGGTGCGAGCCAGGCGCGTGGCACAGCTCAGCCAGCGGGAGATGGCGGACCACGTGGGCGTGGCACAGTCCACGCTGGGAGGCTACGAAGCGGGGGCTCGAAAGGTGCCGGCGCACTTGCTCGACGCCATACTCGCCATTGCGGGCCTAAGGCTGGCAGTGGTCGACGCGTCGGGCCGGGTCGTCGAGCCGTTTTCCGCCGACGCGGTGCGTGACAACGCGGGACGGCGCTTCCCCGCGCACCTCGAGGTCCAACCACCGGACCGGCTGCCACGCGAGGCGCTGAGGGCGCCGCGCTACGACCGCCGGCCACCCAAGGCTTGGTACCACCTGAGAGGGTCGCACGAGGTCGACACCACGGGGCCTGACCGGCTCGACCACCCGACACAGCTCGAGCTCGCCGCCCGACAGCGCAGTCTGCGGACCGCCGGAGCGAGAAGGCTCAAGGCGCTGCGGGAGGAGCGAGCCGCGAGCACGGATCGTGCTCAGGAGGGGGAGGGCCACGGCGATTAGGGTGCTCCTGCGCCCGCTGGTAGCCTTGGCACTGCCGTAGACCGGCCGCGGATCCAGAGAGCCCAGGTGAACCAGCCCTGAGGCACCGCGCAACGATTCCACGAAGGAGCAGTGTCGACCCATGCCGTTGAGCACCGACGTCAAGCAGAAGATCATGTCCGAGCACGCCACGCACGAGGGCGACACCGGTTCCCCCGAGGTCCAGATCGCCCTGCTCACGCAGCGCATCCTCGACCTGACGGAGCACTCGCGCCAGCACAAGCACGACCACCACAGCCGCCGTGGGCTGCTGCTGCTGGTCGGCCAGCGCCGCCGGCTCCTGCGCTACCTGGAGAGCGTCGACGTCGAGCGTTACCGCTCGCTGATCAAGAAGCTCGGTCTGCGCCGCTGAACATCCGACAGGGACGGTCCTCCACGAGGGCCGTCCCTGTCGCATGGGGCCCGGCACTGCTGCCGGACACCCGCACCATCCAGCACGACCGCACCACCAGTACGAACAGAAGAACACCCGTGCACAACGACGATGCACGCGGATGCAGAGACACAAAGAAGGAGGGCCCAATGGAGGGTCCAGAGATCCAGTTCGCCGAAGCCACCATCGACAACGGCTCGTTCGGCACCCGTACGGTCCGGTTCGAGACCGGACGCCTGGCCAAGCAGGCCGGCGGCGCCGTCGCCGCCTACCTGGACGAGGACACGATGCTCCTCTCCACCACCACCGCCGGGAAGCACCCGCGCGAGGGATTCGACTTCTTCCCCCTGACGGTCGACGTCGAGGAGCGGATGTATGCCGCGGGCAAGATCCCCGGTTCGTTCTTCCGTCGTGAGGGCCGCCCCTCCACCGACGCGATCCTCACCTGCCGCCTGATCGACCGCCCGCTGCGCCCGACCTTCACCAAGGGTCTGCGCAACGAGGTCCAGGTCGTCATCTCGGTGCTCGCGCTCAACCCCGACCACCAGTACGACGTGCTCGCCATCAACGCGGCCAGCGCCTCCACGCAGATCTCGGGTCTGCCCTTCTCCGGTCCGATCGGTGGCGTCCGCGTCTCCCTGATCGACGGCCAGTGGGTCGCCTTCCCGAACTTCTCCGACATCGAGCGCTCCACGTTCGACATGGTCGTCGCCGGCCGTGTCGCCGGTGACGACGTCGCGATCATGATGGTCGAGGCCGAGTCCACCGAGCAGACCTGGGACCTGGTCAAGAACGAGGGCAAGCAGGCTCCGACCGAAGAGGTCGTCGCCGAGGGCCTCGAGGCCTCCAAGAAGTTCATCAAGGCCCTGTGCGAGGCCCAGGCCGAGCTGGCGAGCAAGGCCGCCAAGCCCGTCCAGGAGTTCCCGATCTTCCTCGACTACGAGGACGACGCGTATGCCGCCGTCGAGGCTGCCACCGCGTCCGACCTGACGCAGGCGCTCACCATCGCCGGCAAGCAGGAGCGCGAGGAGCGCATCGACGAGATCAAGGACGCCGTCAAGGCTTCCCTCGCCGGTGAGGGCCAGCAGTTCGAGGGTCGCGACAAGGAGATCTCCGCGGCCTACAAGTCGGTGCAGAAGAAGCTGATCCGTCAGCGCATCCTGCGCGACAAGGTCCGCATCGACGGCCGTGGCCTCGCTGACATCCGCGCCCTGGGCGCCGAGGTCGAGGTCCTGCCCCGCGTCCACGGCTCGGCCCTGTTCGAGCGCGGCGAGACCCAGATCATGGGTGTCACCACGCTGAACATGCTCCGCATGGAGCAGCAGCTCGACACGTTGTCGCCGGTGACGCGCAAGCGTTACATGCACAACTACAACTTCCCGCCCTACTCCACCGGTGAGACCGGTCGGGTGGGTTCGCCGAAGCGCCGCGAGATCGGCCACGGCGCACTGGCGGAGCGGGCGCTCATGCCCGTCCTGCCGACGCGTGAGGAGTTCCCCTACGCGATCCGCCAGGTGTCCGAGGCCCTCGGCTCCAACGGGTCGACGTCCATGGGCTCGGTCTGCGCCTCCACCCTGTCGATGCTCAACGCCGGTGTGCCGCTGCGCGCGCCGGTCGCCGGCATCGCCATGGGCCTGGTGTCCGACGAGGTCGACGGCCAGACGCAGTACGCCGCGCTGACCGACATCCTCGGTGCCGAGGACGCGTTCGGTGACATGGACTTCAAGGTCGCCGGTACCCGCGAGTTCGTCACGGCCATCCAGCTCGACACCAAGCTCGACGGCATCCCCGCGTCGGTCCTGGCCGGCGCGCTGACCCAGGCCCGCGACGCGCGTCTGCACATCCTCGACGTCATGAACGAGGCCATCGACGTGCCGGACGAGATGAGCCCCTTCGCTCCTCGCGTCATCGCGGTGCAGGTCCCCGTCGACAAGATCGGCGAGGTCATCGGGCCGAAGGGCAAGATGATCAACCAGATCCAGGACGAGACCGGCGCCCAGATCTCCATCGAGGACGACGGCACCGTCTACATCGGCGCGACCGACGGTCCGTCGGCCGAGGCGGCGCGCGCGATGGTCAACGCCATCGCCAACCCGCAGATGCCGGAGGTCGGCGAGCGCTTCCTGGGCACCGTGGTCAAGACCACGACGTTCGGTGCGTTCATCTCCCTGCTGCCCGGCAAGGACGGCCTGCTGCACATCTCCGAGGTGCGCAAGCTCGTCGGTGGCAAGCGGATCGACAACGTCGACGACGTCCTCGCCGTCGGCCAGAAGGTCCAGGTCGAGCTCAAGGAGGTCGACCCGCGCGGCAAGCTGTCGCTGGCCGCCGTCCTGCCCGAGGGCGAGGGTGGCGACGCCGCTCCCGCCGCGGACGACGCTGCCGGCTCCGACGAGGCGCCCGAGTCCACCGACTCGAACGACTCGAACGACTCCGGCGAGGAGCGCGGCGACCGTCGCGATGGTGGTCGCAGCCGCAACCGCCGTCGTCGCGGTGGCGAGCGCTCGGACCGTGGCGACTCCGCCGAGGGCGCGGCTCCGGCCTCGTCCGAGGACGCTGCCAACTGACGCAGGACCCCAGCACGTCCCGGACGGGCCGGCCCACCTCACGGTGGGTCGGCCCGTTCGCTGTCCCGCGCCATACCGAGGGCATGTCGACATCGGGGAGGGGACGGGGGCGCCGGGGTTGCGCCCCGCCGCTGCCGAACGAATGCTGGGTCCATGGCTGATGAGCGCACGTTCGTGGTGGTCGGTGGTGGGCTCGCAGGAGCCAAGTCGGTGGAAGCGTTGCGGGACAAGGGTTTCGAGGGGCGTCTGATCCTCCTCGCCGGTGAGGACCACCTGCCCTACGAGCGCCCTCCGCTGTCCAAGGACTACCTCAAGACCGGCGAGGGCCTCGGTGACGCCTTCGTCCACGACCAGGACTGGTATGCCGCCCACGACATCGAGGTGCGGACCGGCACCGTGGTCACGTCGATCGACCGTGACTCCCACGTGGTGGTGACGGCGACGGGGGAGCGGGTCGGCTGGGACCGACTCCTGCTGGCGACCGGCAGCTCTCCACGTCACCTCGACCTGCTGGGGGCAGATCTCGACGGGGTGGTGTCACTGAGGACCATCGAGGACAGCGACCGGCTGCGTGGAGCGCTGGTGCAGGACGCGCGGGTGGTGCTCGTCGGCGGTGGCTGGATCGGGCTCGAGGTCGCGGCGGCTGCTCGCGAGGCCGGCTCGACCGTCACGGTGCTGGAGTCGCTCGACCTGCCCCTGGTGCGCGTCCTTGGCCCCACCGTCGCGACCGTCTTCGCCGACCTGCACCGCGAGCACGGTGTCGACCTGCGCACCGGGGTGCAGGTCGAGGAGCTGGTGGGGGAGGACGGCTCGGTCACGGGGGTTCGTCTCGCCGACGGATCGACCGTGCCGGCCGACCTCGTCGTCGTCGGGATCGGCGCCGTGCCGAACACGGCCCTCGCCGAGGACGCGGGTCTCGAGGTCGACAACGGCGTCGTGGCCGATGCCGTGGGGCGCACGAGCGACCCCGACGTCTTCGCCGTCGGTGACGTCGCCAACGTCGATCACCCGTTCCTGGGCCGCCTGGTCCGGGTCGAGCACTGGGCGAACGCGCTCAACCAGCCGGCCATAGTCACGGCGGCGATGCTCGACCAGTTCGGTCCCGAGCCGGAGCTGCCGTTCTTCTTCACCGACCAGTACGACCTCGGGATGGAGTACCACGGTCTCGGCGACCCGGAGGACGACGTCGTTGTTCGCGGCGACCTCGAGGGGCGGGAGTTCATCGCCTTCTGGCTCCGCGACGGGGTCGTCACTGCAGGGATGAACGTCAACGTCTGGGACGTCGGCGACGCCGTCAAGGGCTTGATCCGCTCGGGAAAGCAGGTCGACCGGGCGAAACTTGCCGACGGCCGCGTGTCGCTCGAGAACCTGACCTGACCTTTACCTTCTGGACGCCTTCCATACCTACTCCGGGGCATCTGTCCATGTTTGACTGCACCCTTGGCGCCGGGCCCGCATCCTTGGGCGGCGCGACTTTCTTCGAGAACAACTCGGGTGTGGAGGACTGCTGTGCGCGAACGCCGCAAGCAAATGATGGGGGCGGCGGGCGCGATCGCGCTCACCGCTGGTGTGGTCTCGGTGGCGACGAGTGCGCAGGCCGCACCGACGCCGTCGGCCAGTGTCGTGATCAACGAGGTGTACGGCGGCGGTGGCAACAGCGGCGCGACGTACAAGCAGGATTTCATTGAGCTGGCGAACACCACCAGCGCACCGATCAGCCTCACGGGATGGTCGGTGCAGTACGCGTCGTCCACCGGCGCGAACTGGGCGATCACCCCGCTGACGGGCACGCTGCCCGCGGGGGGCACCTACGTGGTCCGGGAGGCAGCGGGCACGGGCGGCACCACTGACGTCCCGTCCGACGTCGTCGGCACGATCGCCATGTCGGGCACCGGCGGCAAGGTCGCGCTCGTCAACACCGACGGTGCCCTGACCGGCTGCGGCGCCAAGTCGACGACCACCCCCTGTTCGGGCCTCCCGCAGGTCGTCGACTTCGTCGGCTACGGCTCGGCGAACGACTTCGCCGGCTCGGCCCCGACGGCGGTCACGAGCAACTCGACGTCGGCCAGCCGCAGCGCGACCCACGCCAACACGGCCGACAACGGTGCGGACTTCACCCTCGGCGCTCCCAGCCCGACGCCCGCGGGCACGCCTCCTCCGCCCCCGCCGCCGCCCGCCCCCGTGGCGAAGACCATCGCCGAGGTGCAGGGCACCGGCGCCACCTCGCCGCTCGTCGGCCAGGACGTCGTCGTCAAGGGCGTCGTCACGGCCGCCTACCCGACCGGGGGCCTCAACGGCTTCTTCCTCCAGACCCAGGGCACCGGCCCCGAGTCCCGCGCCGACGGCGCCTCCGACGCCGTCTTCGTCTTCCAGAGCGGCAGGGACGTGCCGCTGGACGCCGACGCCGTGGTCGGCAACTACGTGGAGGTGACCGGCGAGGTCAGCGAGTTCGGCGGCCTCACCGAGATCACCGCTGCCGCAGCCGACATCGTCGACGCCGGCACCGACTTCAGCGCCGTGCAGGCGCTGACCTCGGCCTGGCCGAGGACCGATGCGGGCCGTGAGTCCCTGGAGGGCATGCTCTTCCAGCCGACCGGCGCCTACACGGTGACCAACACGTTCGCCACCAACCAGTACGGCGAGGTGGGCCTCGCGTCCGGCACGACGCCGCTGCTCCAGAGCACCGAGGTCGCCGAGCCCGGTTCCGCCGAGGCCAAGGCCGTCGACGCCGACAACGCCGCGCGCAAGGTGACGCTCGACGACGGTGCCTCGAGCAACTTCACGGCAGCCAGCTACTCGGCCGCCACCTGTGGCACGCGCCCCACGCCGTGCCTGCTCAACGGTGACCAGACCCCGGCCTACGTCTCGAACACCGAGCCCGTCCGGGTCGGCGCCCCGGCGACGTTCACCGCCCCGGTCGTCGTCGACTACCGCTTCAACCTCTGGCGCTTCCAGCCGACCGCTCCCGTCGTCGGCCCGGAGAACACCGGTTCGCCGGTGACGTTCACCAACACCCGCACCGCGGCGCCCGACGAGGCGGACATCAACCAGCTCGGTGACGCCGACCTCAAGGTCGCGTCGTTCAACGTGCTGAACTACTTCACCGACCTCGGTGACGCGGACCCGGAGTGCCTCGCGTACTACGACCGCGACAGCAGCGGTGACACGGTGCGCGACGGCTGCGACCGTCGCGGTGCCTGGGACGCGGCCGACCTCGCCCGCCAGACCGAGAAGGAGGTGTCGGCGATCAACGCGCTCGACGCCGACGTCGTCGGGCTGATGGAGGTCGAGAACTCGGCCCGGTTCGGCCACTCGCGTGATGAGAGCCTGTCGCGACTCGTGGCGGCGCTGAACGCCGACGCGGGTCCCGGCACGTGGGCCTTCGTGCCCTCCTCGACAGACCTGCCGTCCGCGGACGAGCAGGACTTCATCACCTCGGCGATGATCTACAAGCCGGCCAACGTCATGCGCGTCGACCGTTCCCGTGCGCTGGGTGACCAGAGCGAGGACGGGCAGGCCTTCGGCAACGCGCGCGAGCCGATCGCCCAGACCTTCAAGAAGAAGACCGGCAAGGGCGACAAGTTCCTCTTCGTCGTCAACCACTTCAAGTCCAAGGGCTCGGCCGGTCCGTTCCCCGGCGACGCCGACTCCGGCGACGGCCAGGGCGCCTCGGTGACCAGCCGGATCCTGCAGGCCCAGGCCCTGCGCGACTGGGTGCCCGGTGTCGCTGCCGAGTACGGCGCCAAGGCCATCGTCATGGCCGGTGACTACAACTCGTACACGATGGAGGACCCGCTCGACGTCCTCTACGACGCCGGGTACACCGATGTGGGCTCGAAGTTCGACGACGGGCAGTACTCCTACTCGTTCTCCGGGCTGTCCGGGTCGCTGGACCACATCCTCGTCAACGCGGCGGGCCTGAAGATGTCCACGGGTGCCGACCACTGGAACATCAACTCCGGTGAGTCGCTGGCCCTGGAGTACAGCCGGTACAACTACCACGGCACCGACTTCCACGACCCCGGTCCCTACCGGTCCTCCGACCACGACCCCGTGGTCCTGGGCCTCAAGGCCTTCGTCAAGTAGGTCGCGACCCGTCGCACCACCACGCAGGACCGCGTATGGCGGGTCCGCCCCCTCGGGGGTGGGCCCGCCATCGCTACGCTGGCGCCCATGAGCGAGTCGACCAGGGTGGCCGTGATCGGTGCAGCCGGACGGATGGGTGCCGAGGTGTGCCGGGCCGTCGAGGGCGCGGACGACCTCACGCTGGTCGGCAGGTTCGACCAGGGTGATGACCTCGGCGACCTCGGGGGCGCGCAGGTCGTCGTCGAGTTCTCCGTCCCGGACGCCTCACCGGCCAACGTCCGCCACTGCGTCGAGCAGGGCGTGCACGTCGTCGTCGGCACGACCGGGTGGGACGAGGCGCGGCTGGGCTCGCTGCGCGGCACCCTCTCCGACCACGACGGCGTCGGTGTCCTCATCGCCCCCAACTTCGCCATCGGCGCGATCCTCATGATGCGGTTCGCGCAGGAGGCCGCACGGTTCTACGAGTCCGTCGAGGTCATCGAGCTGCACCACCCGGCCAAGGTGGACGCGCCGTCGGGCACCGCAGCCCGTACCGCCTCCCTCATCGCCGCCGCCCGCGCGGAGGCCGGCATCGGTGACGTCCCCGACGCCACCACCCAGGACCCGGACGGTGCCCGAGGGGCCCGCGTCGACGGCATACCGGTGCACTCCGTGCGGCTGCGCGGCCTGGTGGCGCACCAGGAGGTGCTGCTCGGCGGGGTGGGGGAGATGCTCACGCTGCGGCACGACTCGTTCGACCGGACGTCGTTCATGCCCGGTGTCCTCGCCGGCGTGCGCGCCGTCGGTGACCACCCGGGGCTGACGGTCGGCCTCGAGCACTTCCTCGGTCTGGACGACTGAGTGCGCGAGAAGGTCACCGCACTCATCACCCTCCTGGTGCTGGTGTTCTACTCCGCGACGATCGGGTGGCGCGGTGTCGCCCTCATCGCCGACGGCAGGTGTGCGTCGATCCTGCTGGGGCTCGGGGTCGTCCTCATCCCCGTCGTCGCCCTGCTCGCGATCCTCCCGCTGGTCAGGCTCGCGCGCGACGGGTCGCGGATGATGGCCCAGGCGGGCGAGTCCGGCGCCGAGGGCGAATGGGCCCGCGAGCTCGAGCAGGCGGAGGCCGCTCGGGTGGCCAAGGACCGCAAGAGCGAGCAGGCGCACTACCGCGCCGCCGTCCGCGCCTGGCGCGCGACCCAGCGCTAGGGCAGGCCGAGCAGGCGCAGGCCAGCCGCCACCGCGGCGGCCAGCACCACGACGACGATGAACGGTGCGCGCAGCAGCAGCGCGACGATGGCGACGCCGACGGCTGCCGCCCGCGAGTCCACGACCACGGCGCCCGACGACGAGGTCAACGTCTGGACCCCGACCAGCGCGGCGAGCAGGGCGATCGGCAGGGCCGAGGTGATGCGCGTCGTGCGTTCGCCGTCGAGCCAGCTCGCGGGCACGAGGTGGCCGACGTACTTGAGGGCGAAGGCGAGGGTGGACGCGACGAGCACCGCGGTCCAGGTGCTCAAGGCTGCTCCTCGCCGGCCCAGTGGTGCGGCGGGGCCGGGTCGCGGTGCGCACGGCGCCACAGCCCAGCCGCCAGCGCCGTCGTGGCTGCCACGAGGACAGGAACCCCCGCGGGCGCGTGCGGGGCCAGCAGGACGGCGATGACCGCGGCGGCGGCCGCGATGGCGAAGGCGTCGACGGACTTCAGCCGTGGCCAGAGCAGGGCGCAGAAGGCGGCAGCGGCTGCGGCGTCGAGGCCGTACGTGCGCGGGTCGCCCATGGCGTCACCGGCCAGTGCCCCGACGAGGGTCGTGAGGTTCCACAGGACGAAGACGCCGATCCCGGTGGCCCAGAAGCCGATCCGTCCGGCTGCTGCTTCGGGTTGGGCCACCCCGACGGCGGTCGACTCGTCGATGGTCAGCTGGGCCGCCGCGACCCTGCGGGGTCCCCGGACCCCGAGGAGTCGGGCCACCTGGAGGCCGTAGAGCCCGTTGCGGACCCCGAGGAGGGTCGAGGTGGCGATGGCGGCCGGCGCCCCGGCCGGACCCGCTGCGAGCACGCCGACGAACGCGAACTGCGAGCCGCCGGAGAACAGCAGCAGCGACAGCGCCTGCGTCTGCAGGATCGACAAGCCGGCAGCCACGGACAGCGCGCCGAAGCTGATGCCGTAGGCACCGGTCGCCACCGACACGGACAGCGACTGGCGCAGGACGGCCTGCCGGCGCTCGGGCGCGAGAGCCGGGACCGCGGAGGACCGGTCTGCCGTCACTGCCGTGCGGGATCAGGCTCGCCCTCAGGGCGGATGTCGGCGACGAGGCGCACCTCGCGGGCGGTCTGCCCGTCGGGGGAGACGACCCGGTCGCGGAACGCCCCGTCGGGGTGCAGGCCGGACGCCGTGAGGAAAGCCCGGGTCTGCTCGTCGGTGCTGAGCACCCACGCGTGCAGGGTGTCGGCACCGGCACCGCGCAGGGTGTCGACGGCGGCGTTGAGCAGGCGCGACCCGTGGCCGGCACGACGGGCCTCGGGGTGCACGCCCAGGGCCGAGACCTCGCCGGTGGCGCCGCCGGCGTCGGGGTCCTGGCTCGGGCCGATCGACGCGAACCCCACGACCTGGTCTCCGGCGCAGGCGGCGAGCAGCCGGTAGACGCCCTGCGGCGGCGAGGACAGCGACTGGCGCCACGCGCTGGCGAACGCGTTGGGCTCGAACGCCTCCAGCACCTCGGCGGGTACGACCCCCTCGTACGCCTCACGCCAGACGACGGCCTGGACGAAGCCGACCGCGGGGGCATCGGTCGCCCTGGCCGTGCGCACGCTCGCATCGGCCAGCGGTCCGCGGTCCTGCCCGTGCGAGGACGAGGTCGGGTGGTCGTGCGAGTGGTCGTGCGGCTGGCTCATGCCGGTCATCCTCGCACCCGGGGGCCCACGTGGATCAGGTGCGGTCGTAGGTCACCCAGCTGAAGCCGTCGCGCTCCTCTCGGGCGGTCTCCTGCCAGTGGTCCGGGTCGATGGCGGGGAAGCGCACGTCGCCCTCGGGTGCCTGGTCGACCTCGGTGATGAGCAGGCGGTGCGCCCACGGCATGGCCTCGGCGTACACCTGGCCGCCGCCGCAGACGAACACCTCGTTCACCGGACCCGCGAGCGAGAGTGCCTCGCTGAGCGAGTGCGCGGTCTCGACGTCGGCGTGGGACCAGTCGCCCTGCCGGGTCACGACGATGGTGCGGCGACCGGGCAGGACGCGGCCGATGGAGTCGAACGTCTTGCGCCCCATGATCATCGGGTGCCCCATCGTGGTCCGCTTGAAGAACGCGAAGTCCTCGGGCAGGTGCCACGGCATGTCGTTGTGGGCGCCGATGACACCGTTGCTCCCGACCGCCGCGATGAGGGTCACGTTCGTCATGACGACAGGGTATGCCGTGCGGAGCCTGCTGCTGCCGGACCGGGAGGCACCCGGCTCAGACGGCGATGGGTGCCTTGATCGAGGGGTGGGCCTCGTAGCCGACGAGCTCGAAGTCGCCGAGGTCGAACTCGTCGATCTGCTTGCCCTGGGCGATGACCATCCGCGGCAGGGGGAGCGGTTCACGGGTGAGCTGGAGCTTCGCCTGCTCGACGTGGTTGGAGTAGAGGTGCGCGTCGCCGAGGGTGTGCACGAAGTCGCCGGGCTCGAGGTCGCAGATCTGGGCGACCATCATCGTCAGCAGGGCGTACGACGCGATGTTGAAGGGCACGCCGAGGAAGATGTCGGCCGAGCGCTGGTAGAGCTGGCAGGAGAGCTTCCCGTCCGCCACGTAGAACTGGAACATCGTGTGGCACGGGGGCAGGGCCATCGAGTCGACGTCGGCGACGTTCCACGCCGAGACGATGTGGCGCCGGGAGTCGGGGTTGGTGCGGATCGCCTCGATGACCTTGGCGATCTGGTCGACGTGCCCGCCGTCGGGGGTCGGCCAGGACCGCCACTGGTAGCCGTACACCGGGCCCAGGTCGCCGTTCTCGTCCGCCCACTCGTCCCAGATCGAGATGCCGCGCTCCTGGAGCCAGCGGACGTTGGAGTCGCCGCGCAGGAACCACAGCAGCTCGCCGATGATCGACTTGAGGTGCAGCTTCTTGGTCGTGAGGACGGGGAAGCCCTCCGAGAGGTCGAAGCGCATCTGGTAGCCGAAGACCGAGCGCGTGCCCGTCCCCGTCCGGTCGGACTTGTCCGTCCCGGTCGTCATCACGTGGTCGAGGAGGTCCAGGTACTGCTGCACGACGGAAACCTAACACCGGGGTCCGACGGGCCACGGCGCCATACCGAGGGGCGGTCCTGTCAACGATCCGGTCGCGCGGCACAGGGATCCCGCCAATGTGCGCGCCCCCGCGCGAGCGGGGCACAGGCCCGGCGCCGTGGAGCGATAGCCTGCGGGTATGAGCACAGCGTCACCGTTCCGTCGCCTCCTGACAGCCATGATCACGCCCATGCGACCCGACGGGAGCGTCGATGCCGAGGGTGCCAAGCGGGTCGCGCAGCACCTCGTGGACACCGGGCACGACGGCATCGTCGTCAACGGCACCACCGGTGAGTCCGCCACCCTCAGCGACGACGAGAGCCTCGAGATGGTCAGCCTCGTCGCCGAGGCCGTCGGCGGCCGCGCGGCCGTCGTCGCCGGCGTCGGCTCGAACGCCACCGCGCACAGCGTCGAGATGGCCGGGCGCGCCCAGCACGCCGGGGCGACCGGGCTCCTGCTCGTCACGCCCTACTACAACAAGCCCACCCAGGCCGGTGTCGTCGCGCACTGCCGCGCCGTCGCAGGGGTGACCGACCTGCCCGTGATGCTCTACGACATCCCCGGGCGCACCGGGATCCCGTTCACCTCGGACACCCTGCGCGAGCTGGCGTCCGTCCCGACGATCCTCGCCGTCAAGGACGCCAAGGGGGACGCGTGGGCGTCGACCACGGTGATGGCCTCGACCGACCTCGTCTACTACTCCGGGGACGACGCGACCACGTTGCCCTGGCTCGCCCTCGGTGCAGTCGGCACCGTGAGCGTCGTGGGCCACGTCGCCGGTCGGGAGTATGCCGCGATGATCGAGGCCGTCGACCGCGGCGACCTCGCGGCGGCCCGCGAGATCCACCACCGGCTCATCCCCGCCGTCGAGGCGATCATGAACACCTCCCAGGGCGCGATCATGGCCAAGGCAGCCCTCGTCGAGCTCGGGGTCATCGAGCACGCGACGGTGCGGCTCCCGCTGGTCGAGTCGCCGCCGGAGCACCTCGACCTGCTGCGGGCGGGGCTCAAGGAGTCGGGCCTGCTGTGAGCCACCCGCACCCCGAGCTGACCCTGCCGCCCCAGCTGGACCCGAACGGCGTCCGCGTCGTCGCCCTCGGGGGCCTCGGCGAGGTCGGCCGCAACATGGCCGTCATCGAGCACGCCGGGCAGCTGCTCATCATCGACTGCGGGGTGCTGTTCCCCGAGGACCACCACCCGGGCGTCGACCTGATCCTGCCCGACTTCGAGTACATCGAGGACCGGCTCGACCAGGTCCAGGCGATCGTCCTCACCCACGGACACGAGGACCACATCGGTGCCGTGCCGTACCTGCTCCGGCTCAAGAAGGACATCCCGGTCGTCGGCTCGATGCTGACGCTGGCGCTGGTCGAGGCCAAGCTGAAGGAGCACCGGATCACTCCCTACACGCTGGGCGTGAAGGAGGGGATGCGCGAGAAGCTCGGGGTGTTCGACTGCGAGTTCGTCGCGGTGAACCACTCGATCCCCGATGCGCTTGCGGTCTTCGTGCGGACGCCCGCCGGGACGATCCTGCACACCGGCGACTTCAAGATGGACCAGCTGCCGCTCGACGGCCGCCTCACCGACCTGCGCGCGTTCGCCCGCCTGGGGGAGGAGGGCGTCGACCTGTTCATGACCGACTCGACCAACGCCGAGGTCCCGGGGTTCACGACCCCGGAGAAGGACATCGCCCCGGCGATCGACAAGGTCTTCCGCGACGCCGAGCGCCGGATCATCGTCGCCTGCTTCTCCTCCCACGTGCACCGGGTCCAGCAGGTGCTGAACGCCGCCGAGAAGGCCGGGCGCAAGGTCGCCATGGTCGGCCGGTCGATGGTGCGCAACATGGGCATCGCCGCGGAGCTGGGCTACCTGCACGTCCCCGACGGCGTGCTCGTCGACGTCAAGAAGCTCGACAGCTTCCCCGAGCACCAGGTCGTCCTCATCTGCACCGGGTCCCAGGGCGAGCCCATGGCCGCGCTGTCACGGATGGCCAACCGCGACCACCGGATCGACGTGGGCCAGGGCGACACCGTCCTCATGGCGTCCTCGCTGATCCCCGGCAACGAGAACGCCGTCTACCGGGTCATCAACGGCCTCATGCGTCTCGGCGCCAACGTCGTCCACAAGGGCAACGCCAAGGTGCACGTCTCTGGCCACGCCAGCGCCGGCGAGCTCCTCTACTGCTACAACATCGTCAAGCCTCGCAACGTCATGCCGGTCCACGGCGAGTGGCGCCACCTCGTGGCGAACGCCGAGCTCGCCGTCCAGACCGGCGTCCCGCGCGAGCGCGTCGTGCTGGCCGAGGACGGCGTCGTCGTCGACCTCGTCGACGGCCGTGCGAGCATCGTCGGGGCCGTCGACTGCGGGTACGTCTACGTCGACGGGTCGTCGGTCGGCGAGTTCGACGAGGCGCTGCTCAAGGACCGCCGCATCCTGCGCGACGAGGGGTTCATCTCCGTCATCGTCGTCATGGACTCCGCGACGGGCAAGGTCGCGGCCGGGCCCGAGATCCAGGCGCGCGGCTTCGCCGAGGACGACGAGATCTTCAACCAGGTGCGTCCCAAGATCGAGCAGGCGCTCGCCGACGCGACCGGCAAGGGCATCACCGACTCCCACCAGCTCGAGCAGGTCATGCGCCGGGCGATCGGTGGCTGGGTCGGCGGCAAGATCCGTCGCCGCCCGATGATCATTCCGGTCGTCATCCAGGCCTGAGACGCGACCGAGCGAGGCCCGCGCCGGCGCGGGCCCCGCTCGGCCGGGTACGGACCTACCAGGGGCGGGCGGGGGAGAGGTCGCGGGTGTCCTCCACCGGCAGCCAACCCTCGGCCGTGGCCTCGTATGCCGCCTGCGGACCGTTCGCCGCCAGGTCGGCGACCGCGGCGAGCAGGCGCTGCACGTGCTCTGCCGTCGTGCCCAGACCGACACTGGCACGGATCGCGGTCCCGGGCGCCTCGCCATACGGGTCGTCGAGGAGGATGTCGACGCACAGGTGGGCGCAGAACTTCCCGTCCCGGACCCCGATGCCGTGCTCGGCGGACAGCGCCGCCGAGACGAGCGAGCTGTCGAGGCCGTCGATGGTGAACGTCGCGACGGCGACCCGCTCGTGGTCCTCACCGAAGAGCGAGTAGGTCTCCACCCCGTCGATGGCGCGCAACCCGTCGATGAGAGCCGTGCCGAGCGAGGTCTCGTGCGCCTCCACGGCCTCGGCCCCGGCGCGCAGGGCGTGGCACGCGGCGGCGAGGGCGACGGCACCGATGACGTTGGGGCTGCCGGCCTCGTGGCGCGCGGCACCGGTGTGCCACGTGACCCCGCGCTCGGTGACGGCCTTGGTGGCGCCGCCGCCGGCGAGGTACGGCGTCGCCGCGTCGAGCCAGTCGGAGCGACCGGCGAGGACACCGGCGCCGAACGGTGCGTAGAGCTTGTGGCCGGACAGCACCACGTAGTCGACCCCGAGGTCGGCGAGGTCGACGCGGCGGTGCGGGGCGTACTGCGCGGCGTCGAGGACGACACGGGCACCGGCCTTGCGGGCGATCGCGGCGAGCTCGCGGACCGGCCAGACCTCGCCCGTGACGTTCGAGGCGCCGGTGAGCACGACGAGGCGGTGGCGGCTGTGCCGAGCCATCAGGGCGGTACGCAGCAGGACGGCGGCGTCGGCGGCGCTGCCGGGGACGGGCAGGCGGGTGGTCTGGCGGTCCTTCCACGGGAGCAGGGCCGCGTGGTGCTCGGTCTCGAAGACGAAGACCTGGGTGTCGCGCGGAAGGGCGCGGGCGAGCAGGTTGAACGAGTCGGTGCTGTTGCGGGTGAAGACGACCTGGTCGCCGTCGCGGGCGCCGACGAACGTGGCGACCTCCTCGCGGGCCTGCTCGTACCAGGCGCTCGTGACCTTGGAGGCGTAGCCGTTGCCGCGGTGCACGGAGGAGTAGGTGCGCAGGGCGCTGTCGACGGCGGCCTTGACGCTGACCAGGGCCGGCGTGGAGGCGGCGTGGTCGAAGTTGGCGTAGTCGACCGGACCGTTCAGGGTCGGGACGACCAGGCCGGCGGAGACGACCGCTGGCAGGTCGACGGTGACCGGCTCCACCGCGTCCTGCACGGCCTCGCGGGCGAGCGGGACCGTCGCCGGGGCGGTGAGCGGGGGAACGGCGCGCAGGTGCTCGCGGGTGTTCTCACGGGCGTGGGCCAGGGGGGCGGTCCGGCGGAACGCGCGCTCCGGCGTGCTCTCGGGAGTGGTCGGGGGGGTGCTCGCGATCGACATGGAGGTCAGCTCCTGGGTCCGGTGGGACCCGGGCTGTGCTCGGGTCCGCGCTTGCCGGCTGCGTGTGCAGACGACCCGGTCGTCACCCGGAGCACCCCACCGCGGTGGAGGGTTGCTGGTCAGCAAGCCGGGGCTTTGCGCTGACACTCATGACCTTGGTCGTCGACGGTAGCGGCGGTTGGGCGACGTTCTCCACCAGGTGAACGGTCCTTCTCGCCATCTGAGACCTCGGGGAGGTCCCAGGGTCACCCGGGCGGGAGGGGCACCCGCTCGGGTCGCGATGGTTCAGACGTGCTGGCGGGACCAGCGCACACCCTGCCCCCGTGTCCTCGTGCGCATGCGCCGACGGTCGAACCCCGAGGGGACGACCACCGGTGCGGGGTCCCGCCAGACGCATGATCGAGCGTGACAGCGCAGCACGGGCATGGGCGGCCGTTCGCGGGCGCGCTGCCCGAACCGGTGGTCAGGTTCCACCTGTTCGGTGGAGCACCCGTGCTCCCGGGCGGGCCGACGACAGCAGATCGGTGCTGGTGGAACGCGTGTGACGCGTGTGTCCGGTGGGACCTTCGCGTAGCCTGCGGACCATGGCCACACGTCCGTCGACCCCGACGCGCTCCTCCTCCGCCGGGTCGGCGCGCAAGGGCACCAGCACCCGTCCTGCCAACCGCCGCACCGCCGCACCCCGCAAGCAGCCTGCGCGGGGCAAGGCCAGCGGGGGCGGCCTGCCCTTCCCGCTGCGTGCGGTCCGGGGCACCTGGATGGGGATGGCGCACGTCGCGGGGGGCGCGGTGCGCCGCGTCGGCAACGGCGCCCGGGACCTCGAGCCGGAGCACCGTCGCGACGGTGTCGGCTTCCTCCTGCTCGGCCTGGCGATCGTCGTGGCAGCCCGCGAATGGTGGGCCCTCGAGGGTCAGGCCGGTGACGTCATCCACGCCGTCGTGGCCGGGACCTTCGGGCGGGTCGCGTACGCCGTGCCCCTCGCCCTGCTCTACCTCGGCATCCGGCTCCTGCGCGCCCCGCAGGACGACGGCGCCAACTCCCGCATCGGGATCGGCCTGGCCGCCCTCGCCTTCTCCGCCTCGGGCCTGGCCCACGTCGCCGCCGGCATCCCTGCTCCGCCGGAGGGCGCCGACGGCATGCGCGACGGCGGCGGCATCATCGGCTTCCTCGCCTCGAGCCCGCTCGAGGCCGCCGTCTCGGTCTACGGCACCGTCCCGATCCTGCTCATGCTCGGCTTCTTCGGCCTGCTCGTCATGACGGCCACGCCGGTCCACATGATCCCCGAGCGCCTCGCCGAGCTGCGCGACCACCTCCTGCACCGCGGCCTGGAGCTCGACGAGCCCCTCGCCGAGGAGCCCGAGAAGCCCAAGCGCCGTCGCCGCGTCATCGAGCCCGAGGGCCCGCTCGACGGTGACGAGGCGTTCGAGAAGGCCGCGGTCGTCGTCCCTGACGGCAAGGACGGCCTGCGCCCCGGCCAGAAGCGCCCCACCGCCCCGGGTGTGCTCGCCCCCGGTTCGTCCGGTGCGGGTGCCGGTGCGTCTGGTGCCGGCGCCGCCCCGGTCGATGCTGCTGCGGCAGCCCTCGCCAAGGTCCGCCCGGTGGCCGAGAAGGTCGTCCTCGAGGCGCCACCGACCACCCCGCTGCCCCAGCGCGTGGAGCAGCTGGCGCTCGCCGGCGACATCACGTACACGCTCCCCGACAACGCCCTGCTCGAGCCCGGCTCGCCGCACAAGGCCCGCAGCGCGGCCAACGACCGCGTCGTCGAGTCGCTCACCCAGGTGCTCGACCAGTTCGACATCGACGCCCAGGTCACCGGGTTCAGCCGCGGCCCGACCGTCACGCGCTACGAGGTCGAGCTCGGCCCCGGCATCAAGGTCGAGCGCGTCACGGCGCTGTCCAAGAACATCGCGTATGCCGTCGCCTCGGCCGACGTCCGCATCCTGTCCCCGATCCCGGGCAAGTCCGCCATCGGCATCGAGATCCCCAACACCGACCGTGAGAAGGTCAGCCTCGGCGACGTCCTGCGCAGCCAGGCCGCCCGCGGCAACGACCACCCGATGGTCATGGGTGTCGGCAAGGACGTCGAGGGCGGCTACGTCATCGCCAACCTCGCCAAGATGCCCCACCTGCTCGTCGCGGGCGCCACCGGCGCCGGCAAGTCGAGCTTCGTGAACTCGATGATCACCTCGATCCTCATGCGCTCGACGCCCGACGAGGTCCGCATGGTCCTGGTCGACCCCAAGCGAGTGGAGCTCACGGCGTACGAGGGGATCCCGCACCTCATCACCCCGATCATCACGAACCCCAAGAAGGCCGCCGAGGCCCTCCAGTGGGTCGTGCGGGAGATGGACACGCGGTACGACGACCTCGCGCAGTTCGGCTTCAAGCACGTCGACGACTTCAACAAGGCGGTCAAGGCCGGCAAGGTCAAGCCGCTCCCGGGCAGCCAGCGGGTGATCCACCCGTACCCGTACCTGCTCGTGATCGTCGACGAGCTCGCCGACCTGATGATGGTCGCCCCGCGCGACGTCGAGGAGTCGATCGTCCGCATCACCCAGCTCGCCCGCGCCGCCGGCATCCACCTCGTGCTCGCGACCCAGCGTCCGTCGGTCGACGTCGTCACCGGTCTGATCAAGGCCAACGTGCCCTCGCGCATGGCGTTCGCGACGTCCTCGCTCGCCGACAGCCGCGTCGTGCTCGACCAGCCGGGTGCCGAGAAGCTCATCGGCCAGGGTGACGCGCTGTTCCTGCCCATGGGCTCGAGCAAGACGATGCGCGTCCAGGGCGCCTGGGTCACTGAGTCGGAGATCCAGAACGTCGTCAAGGCCGTCACCGACCAGCTCAAGCCCAACTACCGCGACGACGTCACCGTCGTCGCGGCCAAGAAGCAGATCGACGACGACATCGGCGACGACCTCGACCTGCTGCTGCAGGCGACCGAGCTCGTCGTGACGACGCAGTTCGGCTCGACCTCGATGCTCCAGCGCAAGCTGCGGGTCGGGTTCGCCAAGGCCGGTCGCCTCATGGACCTGCTCGAGTCGCGTGGGGTGGTCGGGCCGTCGGAGGGCTCCAAGGCCCGCGACGTCCTGGTCAAGCCCGACGACCTGCCCACGACGCTGGCGCTCATGCGCGGCGACGAGGTGCCCGACGCCGAGCCGGTGTTCGACGGCCAGGCGGTCGCGGCGTCGGCCGGGGGAGTGGAGCACACCGACGAGGTCCCGGTGGGTGCGCCTGCGCCGACCTACAGCCCCGGGTACGCCCCCGACTCCCGCTACGACAATGACCCCGTCGCGGCGCAGTACGCCGGCCGCGAAGAGGTCGAGGAGTCCGGCGACGCCTGGGAGCTGACCGGCCGCGACTGACCCCCTCGGAATGGATCGGGGTCCCGGTGGCGTTGGCCCCCTCGTGACCGCCGCGCCCCAGACCGTGACCGACGACCATTCCCAGAGCTTCCCCGACACCGCCGTCGCCACCTCTGCCGCCATCCAGCACGCCTCCGGCTCGACCCCGCCGCCTGCCCAGATGCCGCCCGCCCCGACGGGTCGCGCGTACCTGCGCTTCGTCCTCGTGCTCGGTGCGCTCATCGCCATCGGCCCGCTGACGATCGACACCTACCTGCCGGCCCTGCCCTCGATCACGCGCGACCTCGCCGCTACCGAGTCGGCCGTGCAGCTCACCCTCACCGGCATCCTGCTCGGTATGGGGCTCGGCCAGCTCCTCGTCGGCCCGCTGGCCGACGCGGTGGGCCGCCGACGCCCGCTCATCGCCGGTCTGGCCCTGCACATCGCCGCCTCGATCTTCTGCGCCTTCGCCCCGACCATCGAGCTGCTGACCGTCGGCCGTGTGCTCCAGGGCCTCGGCAACGCGGCGGTGGCCGTCGTGGCGATGGCCATGGTCCGTGACCAGTTCTCCGGCTCGGCCGCCGCGACCATGCTGTCGCGCCTCATGCTCGTCATGGGTCTCGCGCCCGTCCTCGCGCCGACCCTCGGTGGGGCCATCCTCCAGGTGACCTCGTGGCGCGGTGTGTTCGTCCTGCTCGCGATCGCCGGGACGATGATGGTGACGCTGGCGTCGTTCGCCCTGCGCGAGACGCTGCCGCCCGCCAACCGTCGCAAGCTCGCGTTCCGCCCGGTCGTCGCGACCTACGGCTCGCTGCTCAAGGACCGCACCTTCGTCGGCCTCGTCCTCATCAGCGGGCTGATGTTCGCCACCCTGTTCTCCTACATCGGTGGCTCGTCGTTCGTCCTGCAGGACATCTACGGGCTGAGCGTCGCGCAGTTCGGCCTGGTCTTCGGGCTCAACTCGCTCGGCTTCCTCACCGGGTCGCAGCTCAACCCGTTCCTGCTCAAGCGGTTCGAGGCCAGGGTGCTGGTGCGGGTCGGTGTCACCATCGGTGCCATTGCCGCCCTGCTCACCCTCGCCTCGGCTGCCACCGGGTTCGGCGGGCTCGTGCTGATCCTGACGCCGCTGTGGTTCATCCTCTTCGCCTGCGGCCTGACGCTGCCGAACACCCCGGCCCTGGCGCTCACGCGCCACGGCGAGGCTGCCGGCACCGCTGCGGCCCTGCTCGGCGCCTCGCAGTTCGTCATCGGTGGTGCGGCTGCTCCGCTGATCGGTGCGATGGGTTCGGGTTCTGCGGTGCCGATGACCCTGGTCATGGCGCTGACGGCGACGCTGGCCCTCGTCGTCGCCACCCTGACGCTGCGTGGTCGCCTCGAAGCCGCCGAGCCCGCCCAGCCGGCCGACGCCACGGCCTGACCGCCGGCGCACGGCAGCACCGCACTCCGGCCGCATGCTGGGCACGGAGCCCGGCCCCGCGCCATACCCCGGGTCTTTGAGCGCCTGACCACGTCCAGGCGTGGTCAGGCGCTCAAAGTCTGTCGGGGAAGGGGCGCACCGGGTGGCCGGGCTCGTGGTCGACCAGCGCTGCCTCGATGTGGGTGACGAGGCGGGCCAGCGGTGGCGGCACCTCTCCGGACCCCATCGCAGCCGCCAACGCCTCGGCGACGAGCTCCTTGCGCCCCGACGTGGTCCCGGCGAACCGGCGCAGCTGGTCGGTCACCGGCCGGCCGGTCCAGGTCGGCTGGCGTCGGAAGGTCGCGAACCGGTCGAGCAGCCCGAGCTCGGCGAGGACCTCGAGCACCCGCTTGGCCCCCAGGGCGCGGATCAGCTCGTCCTCGAGGTCTTCGTCGCACACGTGGAAACCGAGCTCGGCCATCTCGGCTGCACCGCCGACGGGATGGCCCACGGACTCCAGCGCCCGCGCGAAGAAGGACGCCTCCCCGGCGTCGCACAACCCCAGGATGCGCCGGGGAGGTGCGCTGGTCCCGTCTTGTTCGGCAGCCGTCGGGGGCGCGCCCACGAGGTCGGCGAGGTGCCGGCGGATGTTGGTGACCCCGCCCATGTCGACGAGCTCCACCGCCTCGCGGAGGCGCACGGGCAGCAGCGCGCGGACGGCCGCGACATCGCTCTGCCCCTCGAGGAGCACCACGACCCGCTGCGCCGGCATGGCCGCCAGCATGCCAGCGACGCCGTTCGGACGCCGCTCAGTTCCCGTCGAGGGCCTGGCCCCGGGCGCCGCGGGCCGCCGAGGTCTTGCAGTCGTCCTCCGTGCCGTTCGAGGCCCACTGGGCGACCAGCGCCCCTTGGCCCTGCGCGTTGGCCAGCGTCCCGAGCAGCCAGCAGGTCGCGGGGTCGGCTCCGCTGGGCGGGACGAACTGCGTCGACATCGAGACGGCGCTGCTCGTGTACTGCTCGACCTGGTCCAACCGGGCCTGCTGCCGGTGGTCCACCCAGACCAGTGCGAGGAGCAGCAGCACCGCGAGGGTGAGTGCGAACCCGCGCGAGATCGGCGCGCGCAGGCTTTCCGCGATGTCGAAGGCCGGAGGAGTCGGGGCGTACGGGTCCCGGCCCTTGTCGTCGTCACCGGTGCCTGGCTGGTGTCCTGACATGGTGCGTCCCCCTGCCTCGATGCGTGGTCCGAGGGTAGGGAAGGAGGCCACGCAGCGGGGAGGGAACGGCCCGAACTCGGGCGGACCCGGGCGTCATACCTCGAAGCGGTAGCCCTGACCGGGGTCGGTGACGAGGTAGCGCGGATGGGTGGGGTCGGGCTCGAGCTTGCGCCGCAGCTGGTTGGCGTACACGCGCAGGTAGTTGGACTCGCGGCCGTAGCCCGGACCCCACACCTCGTGGAGCAGGTCCTTCTGCGAGACGAGGTGCCCCGGTCGGCGGGCCAGCACCGCGAGCAGCCGCCACTCGGTGGGGGTGAGGCGCACGACGTCACCGCCGATGGTGGCGGTGCGCTCGGCGAAGTCGAGGTCGAAGTGCTCGGTGCGGACGGCGGGCGGGTGGTTCTCTCCCTCACCGCCGCGGCGCAGGGCGGCCCGGACCCGGGCCTGGAACTCCTCCATGCCGAAGGGCTTGGTGACGTAGTCGTCGGCTCCGACATCCAGCGCCTCGACCTTGTCGGAGGAGTCGGTGCGGGCGGAGAGCACGATGACCGGCACGGTCGAGGTCTGCCGCAGCCGGCGCAGCACGTCGATGCCGTCGAGGTCGGGCAGCCCGAGGTCGAGGACGACGACGTCGGGCGCGCGGTCCGCGACGGACTGGAGCGCCGAGCGGCCGTCGGCGACGGTCTCGACCTCGTACCCGCGGGCCCGCAGGCTGATCGCCAGCGTCCGTCGCAGGTGCGGTTCGTCGTCGACGACGAGGACCACGCTCATGCGGGCATCCTGCCATCGTTGCTGGTGGGACGCGGTGTGGAGGCGGACGGGTATGCCGCGGGCGCGCCCTCCGGAGCCACCTCGCCCTCGTGCCGGGCCGCCTCGCGCCCGTGCGCGCCCGGCTCGCGCGCGGGCGGGGTCGCGGCGCGGGGCAGCTCCAGGACGATGGTCAGTCCGCCGCCGGGGGTGTCCTCGGCGGTGATGGTGCCCTCCATGGTCTCCATGAGCCCGCGCGCGACCGCGAGCCCGAGGCCGACCCCTGACCCCCGCGGGGCGTCGTCGAGGCGCTGGAACGGGGCGAAGATCGCGGCCTTGGAGGAGTCGGGGACGCCCGACCCCCGGTCGACGACGCGGACCTGGAGCCGGTCGCCGGTGGCGTACGCCTTGACGACCACCTCCTGCCGGCCGCCCGAGTGGTGCAGGGCGTTCTCGACGACGTTGGCCAGGACACGGTCGAGCAGCACCTCGTCGTAGACGGCCAGGGGCAGGTCGTCCCCGCCTAGCACCCGGACCCGGTCGGGGTCGGACACCGCGGCCACCGTCCTGCGGATGGTCTCGAGCACCGAGCCCTCCGACCGCTGGGCCACGACGACCCCGCTCTGGAGGCGCGAGATGTCCAGGAGGTTGGCGACGAGGGTGGTGAGGGCGTCGGAGGACTCCTCGATCGTCTCGAGCAGGTCGGCCTCGTCCTGTTCGGAGAACGCCGCCCCCGGCTGCCGCAGCGTGGACACCGCGGCCTTGATGCCGGCCAGGGGGGTGCGCAGGTCGTGCGAGACGGCGCTGAGCAACGCTGTGCGGGCGCGGTTGTCGCGGGCGAGCGCACCGGCCTGGCGGGCCTGCTCGATGAGGTCGGCGCGGCGCAGCACCGCCTCGGCGTGCGCAGCGAACGCCGAGACCAGCCGCCGCTCGTCGGCGGCCAGCACCGGCCCGAACAACGCCAGGGTCGTCGTGTCGTCCACCGGCGCGAGCACCGCTGCGCGGTCGAGGTCGTGCACGTCGAACCCCGGCAGGGCCGCCACCACCTGCCACGGCTCGCGCACCGAGGGCCGCCGCACCAGCCCGGCGCTGGTGAGGTGGAACAGGTCCACGACCTGCTCCAGCAACGCCGTGAGCGGGTCCTGCTCGCCGAGCAAAGTCTGGGCCGAGCGCTCGAGGGCGAGGGACTCGCGCTGGGCCAGACGGGCCGCCGCGGCGCGGCGGTCGCTGAGGTGCACCGCCGAGGCGACCGAGACCGCCACGAGCAGGAAGACGAGCACGGCGACCGCGTTCTGCGGGTCGGTGATCGTCAGGGTGCCCAGCGGCTCGGTGAAGAACCAGTTGAGGCTGAGCGAGCCCAGGAGTGCGGACAGGACCGCGGGCCCCAGCCCGCCGGCCAAGGCGCAGCCGACCGTGAGGGCGAGGAAGAGCAGGACCTCGAGCGGCAGGTCGTGGGACTGGCGCGTGGCGATGAGGAGGGCGGTGAGTGCTGCCGTGCCGACCGTCGCCAGCAGCCAGCCCGCCCACCGGCGAGGGCCGCCGAGGGCACCACGACCGCGTCGCGACCGCCCGCGATGGGCCTGGTCGTGGGTGACGATGACGGTGTCGATGTCGGTGCCGGCACCCTCGACGACGTGGCTGCCGACGCCCCGGCCGCGCAACGCCTGCCACCAGGTGCGCCGGGAGGCCCCGAGGACGATCTGCCGGGCGTTCACGCCACGCGCGAAGTCGATGATCGCGGCGGCCGCGTCGTCGCCGGCCACCGTGTGGAAGGTCCCGCCGAGCTCGGCGACGAGCGTGCGGATCTCGCCGATGCTCTCCAGCCGTGCGTCGATGAGCCCGTCCGCCGGGGTCACGTGTGCGACGACGAGCTCTCCGCCGGCGCCGCGCCCCGCGATCTGGGCCCCGCGCCGTACCAGTGCCGCGGACTCTGGGCCCCCGGTCACGGCCACGACGACGCGCTCGCGCGCCGGCCACGAGTCGGTGATGCCCTGGTCGCGGCGGTAGCGCTCGAGACCCTCGTCGACACGGTCGGCCAGCCACAGCAGGGACAGCTCGCGCAGGGCCGTGAGGTTGCCCTCCCGGAAGTAGTTGGCCAGGGCGGCGTCGACCCGGTCGTGCCCGTAGATGTTGCCGTGGGCCATCCGCCGGCGCAGCGCGTGCGGCGACATGTCGACGAGCTCGATCTGGTCGGCGGTGCGCACCACCTCGTCGGGGACCGTCTCCTGCTGCCTGATGCCGGTGATGGACTCGACGACGTCGTTGAGCGACTCGAGGTGCTGGACGTTGACGGTCGAGATGACGTCGATGCCGGCGGCGAGCAGCTCGCGGACGTCCTCCCACCGCTTCGTGTTCCGGCTCCCGGGAGCGTTGGTGTGCGCCAGCTCGTCGACGAGCGCCACCTCGGGGGCTCGGGCGAGGAGGGCGTCGAGGTCCATCTCCCGCAGGGTGCTGCCGCGGTGCTCGACCTCGCGCGTCGGCACCACCTCGAGCCCCTCCAGGGCCTGCGCGGTGTGGGCCCGGCCGTGGGTCTCGACGAGGCCCACGACGACGTCGGTCCCGCGCTCGATCCGCCGGCGCCCCTCGGAGAGCATGGCGACCGTCTTGCCCACCCCGGGGGCTGCGCCGAGGTAGATGCGCAGCCGTCCGGGGGTCATGGGGCCATTCTTCCGTGGTCGGGTCCTCCGCAGGACATCGCCGTCGTCCTATCCCGCGGCGCGGGCCAGGGCCAGGTTGAGTTCGAGGACGTTGACGCGCGGTGCGCCGAGGTACCCGAGGACGCGGTCCTGCGTGTTCGCGTCGACCAGGCGCTGCACGACGGCGGTATCCAGCCCGGTCGCCTTCGCGACCCGCGGCACCTGGAGGTTGGCGTAGGCAGGGGAGATGTGGGGGTCGAGTCCGCTGCCCGACGCGGTCAGGGCGTCTGCGGGCACCGCGTCGGAACCCTCTGCGCGGGCGACCGCCTCCCGGCGCTCGGCGACGGCGGCGACCTGGTCCTCGCTCGACGCGGCGAGGTTGGAGCCACCGCTGCTGTCACCCGCGTAGTCGCTGGCAGAGGGCCGCCCGTGGAACCACTGGTCGCCGGTGAAGTCCTGGCCGAGGAGCGAGGACCCGACGACCTTCCCGTCCTGCTCGACGAGGGAGCCGTCGGCCTGGCCGGACAGCCCGGACCGTCCGATCCCGAACACGACGGCGGGGTAGACCACCCCGAGCAGGACGGTGAGGGCGAGCAGGAGCCGCAGCGCGGCAGCGTACTGGCGGGTGAGTGAGGTCATGGCTGGTCAGCTCAATCCGGGGAGTTGGGACACGAGGAGGTCGATCGCCTTGATGCCGATGAACGGTGCGACGACACCGCCGAGGCCGTAGACGAGCAGGTTGCGCCGGAGCAGGTCGGCGGCGCCGCCGGGGCGGTAGTGCACGCCGCGCAGGGCGAGCGGCACGAGCGCGATGATCACCAGGGCGTTGAAGATGACGGCCGAGAGCATCGCCGACTCGGGCGAGCCGAGCCGCATGATGTTCAGGGCGTCGAGCCCGGGGAACAGCACCACGAACATCGCGGGGATGATCGCGAAGTACTTGGCGATGTCGTTGGCGATGGAGAACGTCGTCAGCGCACCACGGGTGATGAGCAGCTGCTTGCCGATCGCCACGACCTCGATGAGCTTGGTCGGGTCCGAGTCGAGGTCGACCATGTTGCCGGCCTCCTTCGCGGCCGAGGTGCCGGTGTTCATCGCCAGGCCGACGTCGGCCTGGGCCAGCGCCGGGGCGTCGTTGGTGCCGTCGCCGGTCATCGCGACGAGGCGCCCACCCTCCTGCTCCTTGATGATCAGGGCCATCTTGTCCTCGGGGGTCGCCTCGGCGAGGAAGTCGTCGACGCCTGCCTCCTTGGCGATGGCGGCAGCGGTGAGCCGGTTGTCACCGGTGATCATCACCGTGCGGATCCCCATGCTGCGCAAGGTCTCGAAGCGTTCGGCCATGCCCGGCTTCACGACGTCCTTGAGTCGCACGAGCCCGATGACGCGGGGCGGTCCGCCGGCCTCGGCGCGGGCGACGACGAGGGGAGTGGCACCTTCGCCCGCGATCGCGTCGGCGAGCTGGGCCGTCTCGGGTGGCACCGTGCCGCCCTCCTGGGTGACCCATGCGGTGACCGCGGAGGTCGCGCCCTTGCGGATCCGCGTCCCGTCGGAAAGGTCCACCCCGGACATGCGGGTCTGGGCCGTGAACTCGACGAACTCCGCGCCCTCACGAGCGAGCGCCTCGGCGGAGGTCGCCCCTTCGACGCGGTCCAGCGAGAGGGCGAGCTCGACGATCGAGCGCCCCTCGGGGGTGCCGTCCGCCAGCGAGGACAGGTATGCCGCCTGCGCCAGCTCGGGATCCGTCGCGCCCTTGACCGGGGTGAGCTCGCTCGCCCGCCGGTTGCCGAGGGTGATCGTGCCGGTCTTGTCGAGGAGGAGCGTGGACACGTCGCCCGCCGCCTCGACGGCGCGGCCCGACATGGCGAGCACGTTGCGCTGCACCAGGCGGTCCATGCCGGCGATCCCGATGGCCGACAGCAGGGCGCCGATGGTGGTCGGGATGAGGCAGACGAGGAGGGCGACGAGGACGATGACCTGTTGCAGCCCACCGGAGTACGACGCCAGCGGCTGGATCGCCATGACCGTGACGAGGAAGAGGATCGTCAGGGTGGTGAGCAGCACCGTCAGGGCGATCTCGTTCGGGGTCTTCTGCCGCGAGGCGCCCTCGACGAGGGCGATCATCCGGTCGATGAAGGTCTCGCCCGGCTTCGAGGTGACACGGACGACGATCTCGTCGGACAGCACCGTGGTGCCGCCGGTGACGGCGCAGCGGTCGCCACCGGACTCCCTGACGACCGGGGCGGACTCGCCGGTGATGGCCGACTCGTCGACGGTCGCGACGCCCTCGACGACGTCGCCGTCGCCGGGGATGACCTCTCCGGCCTTGACGCGGACACGGTCACCGACCCGCAGGGCCGTCCCGGGGACGGTCTCGGTGCTGCCGTCGTCCTTGAGGCGCACCGCCATCGTCTCGGTGCGGGTCGCTCGCAGCGTCGCGGCCTGGGCGCGGCCGCGACCCTCGGCGATCGCCTCGGCGGCGTTGGCGAAGAGCACGGTGGCCCAGAGCCAGAGGGCGACGCCCCAGCCGAACACGGACGGGTCGAGCACCGCGAGGACGGTGGTGAGGACCGAGCCGATCCACACCACGAAGATCACGGGAGTCCGGACCAGGTGGCGGGGGTCGAGCTTGGCGACGGCCTGGGGGAGCGCCGCGAGGAGGGTCGTGCGGTTCATGAAAGGGCCTCCGCGAGGGGTCCGAGAGCAAGGGCAGGGAAGAAGGTCAGACCGGCGAGGACCAGGGCGATGCCCACGAGCAGCCCGGTGAACAGCGGTGTGTGGGTCGGCATCGTTCCGGTGGTCGCCGGCCGGCGGCGTTGGGCTGCAAGGGAACCCGCGAGCCCGAGCACGAGCATCATCGGCACGAACCGGCCGACGGCCATGCAGATTGCCAGCGTGAGGTTGTACCAGGGGTTGTCCGCGGTCAGTCCGGCGAAGGCGCTGCCGTTGTTGTTGGACGCCGACGCGTAGGCGTAGAGCACCTCGGTCAGGCCGTGCGGTCCGCTGGCGAGCATGGTGCTCCGGGGGCCGTCCATCGACAGTGCTGCACCGGTGAAGCCGAGGACGAGCACGGGCATGACCAGCGAGTAGAGCGCTGCCATGGTGATCTCGCGGCGACCGATGGTCTTCCCGAGGTACTCGGGCGTGCGCCCGACCATGAGTCCGGCCACGAAGACCGACAGGATCGCGATGATGAGGATCCCGTAGAGGCCGGACCCGACACCTCCTGGTGAGACCTCGCCGAGCAGCATGTTGGTGAGCACGACACCACCGCCGAGGGGGCTGTACGACTCGTGCAGCGAGTTGACCGCGCCGGTGGACGTGCTCGTGGTGGCGGCTCCGAACAGGGTGGAGGCCCAGACGCCGAAGCGCTGCTCCTTGCCCTCCATGGACCCGGTGGCGGCGCTCGAGGCGGCCACCTCGGCCCACGTGGTCAGGGCGACGCCGGCCGCGAACAGGACGGAGGCGAACCCGAGCAGGGCGCGTCCCTGGCGACGGTCACCGACCATGATCCCGAACGCCCGGGGCAGGGCGAAGGGCACGACCAGGAGCAGGAAGATCTCGACGATGTTGGTGAAGGGGTTGGGGTTCTCGAAGGGGTGGGCGGAGTTGGCGTTGAAGTAGCCACCGCCGTTGGTGCCGAGCTCCTTGATGGCCTCCTGCGAGGCCACCAGGCCGCCGCGAATGACCTGCTCGACCCCGGACAGCCCGGTGACGGTGGTGGGGGCCGACAGGTTCTGGATGACGCCACCGACCAGCAGCACGACGGCGCCCACCAGGGCACCGGGCAGCAGGATGCGGACGGTGCCGCGGACCAGGTCCACCCAGAAGTTGCCGAGGCGGCCGGTGCCGTCGGCCTTCAGGGCCCGCGTCAGCGCGATGCAGACGGCGAGCCCGACCGCGGCGGAGACGAAGTTCTGGACGGTCAGCCCGGCGGTCTGCACCAATGGGGTGACGCCTGCCTCACCGGCATAGCTCTGCCAGTTGGTGTTCGTCACGAAGGAGACGGCAGTGTTGATGGCGGTGGTCACCCCCATGCCGTCGGAGCCCTGGCGCAGCGGCAGCGAGGTCTGGAGCAGGATGAGACCCAGCAGGAGGACGAAGCCGACGACGCTCACCGCTCCCACGCTCACGGCATACGCACGCCAGCCCTGCGCGCGCTCGGGGTCCACGCCGGCCACGCGGTAGAGCAGTCGCTCGACCCGCCAGTGCCGGGTGTCGGTGAACACCGTCGCGATCCACGTCCCGAGCGGGACGCAGAAGACCACGAGGGCGACCACCAGGGTCAGGACGGACAGCAGCCCGGCTGCTGTTTCGGACATCAGAACCGCTCCGGGCGGACGAGCGCGTAGACCAGGTAGGCCAGCAGCGCAACGCCGAGCAGGGCGGCGACGAGGTTCTCGATCACGCTGTCAGTCAAGGACTCCGGCCGGCGACGACCGGCTCCGTTGACGGCGCCTTGACTGGCGTTGACGCGATCTTGACGGGGGAACCCTAGGGTGGTCGCCATGCACGACGTCCTGAAGGCCATCAAGGGCCACCCGAGCGGGGTCCTGCTCGCGGCCCAGCTCATCGAGGTGCTCGCGTACCCGTTCGCGGGGGACGACCCGCTGGGTCGCACGCTCATCGGCCTCTTCGGCGTCCTCGTGCTGGCCGTGGCCGTGTATGCCGTCAGGGCGACTCCCGCGCTCACCTGGGTTGCCGTGGTGCTCGGGGTGCCCGTGGTCGGGCTGACGATCACGGAGGGGTTCTTCCCCTCCAACGACCAGGTGGTGCTCTGGTCCGCGCTCTTCCATGCCGCCTTCTACGGCTACACCGGCTACGGCCTCATCCGGTACCTGTTCGACGACTCCTGGGTCACGCGCGACGAGATCTTCGCCGTCGGTGCCAACTTCACGGTCGTGTCGTGGATGTTCGCCTACCTCTTCATGGCGGTCCAGATCATCTGGCCCGGCTCCTTCATCGCCTACCAGGGCGAGGGGCACCGCACCTTCCTGGAGCTGCTGTACCTGTCGTTCGCCAACCTCACCAGCGTCGGGCTCTCGGACGTCACGGCGGTGCTGCCGCACGCCCGGTCGGTCGTCATCATCGAACAGGTGGCGGGAGTCATGTACGTCGCGCTGATCATCGCCCGCGTCGTGGGCCTGACCATCACGCGCTGGCGCAACTAGGCCTGGTCGGCGACCAACACCGGGGTCGTCTCCTCCACGAGGTCGAGCGCGAAGGTGGCCAGCGCGGCGCGTTCGCGGGCGAGGCCGAAGGCCTCTGGTGACAACGGTCCGCCCAGCAGCTCGAACGGCATGGCGGACAAGCCGTTGTAGATCATCATGTGCAGGGCGTGGGCGCGACGGATCGTCGCCACGTCGACCTCGGTGCCCTCGTCGCGCAGGCCCTCGACGTACGCCGGGACGACGACCCGCTCGAGCCCGGTGAGCTCTGCGGCAGGGCGACGCCCGAGCTGCACGTCGCCCAGGAGCAGCTGGCCGAGGTCGAACCCGAGGGGCTGGGTGCTCCAGAAGCCGAAGTCGATGAGGACGAGGTCGGGGGAGTCCGCCGTGCGAAGCAGGTTGTTGGTGCAGGCGTCCCCGTGCGCCGTCCCGAGCGGAACCGCCTCCAGCTCGCGGACGTGGGTCTCGAGGTGGTCGAGGTGGTCCAGCAGACGGTGGCGCAGCCGCGGTCCGAACGTCTCGGCGAGGAGGGGGTGCTGCCACAGCCCGTCGTCGTGGAGCATCGGCACGACCTGCCCGGCGAGGCGGCCGGTGGTGTACGACCGCACCGACCGCCAGTGGTCCGCCTCACCGAGGGACGACAGCGGTCGGACCGCGGGGCTCGCGGCCAGCCGACCGAGCAGGCGGGCAGCGTGCTCGACGTCGGCTGTCGGCCAGAGGTGGTCGACGACCGGCACGGCCTCGAGCCAGACGGCGGACGACAGCTCGTCGAGGTCGTGGACGCCGACGGCGCGCGGCATGGTCAGGCCGTCGGGCAGCCGGTCGCGCAGGTCGCTGCGGTAGACGAGCGGCTCGGTCCGCCAGGGGACCCCTGCCGCGGCGACCTCGCGGAGCTCCGGGGGGACGCCGGCGAACATCGGCGACCGGGACCACGCCTCGACGTGCTTGACGAAGAACCGGAAGGGCAGGTCGCCATCCGGTGTCGCTGCGGTGCCGGACACCCAGTAGCGGCCGGCGGTGGTGATGGCCGGCAGGTCGTACGGCACCACCTCTGCGGCCGACTCCCGGAGCGTGACGTCCTCGCGGGCGACCCCGGCCCAGCGCGCCACCATGTCCTCGAGCGTCTCGTCGGAGACGTCGGCCGGACCCAGCAAGGACCGAGCACCCATCACCACCACCCCCAGCGGTAAAGCAACTTTCCTAGCTTCCAGATGGTAAACTTGCTTTATGACCAGGGTCAAGGGGGCGGTGGGGCCCGACGCGCACGTGCTCGCCCTGACCGGTCTGGTGCTCGAGCACTTCCGCGACCTCGTCGCGGAGGAGGACTGGGGTGGTCTGCGCTCCTCGCACTTCCGCGTCCTCGGCCACGTGCCGGGCGAGGGGGTCACCATCACCGAGCTCGCCGACCGCCTGGGCATGACCAAGCAGGGCTGCGGGCAGTTCGTCACCGGCATGGTCGAGCTCGGGCTCGTCGAGACCGGTCAGGACCCCGGCGACCGCCGGGTCCGGTTGGTCACCCTCACGGAACGGGGACGACGGATGAACGAGAGGTTCGAGCGGCGGGTCGCCGAGGTCGAGCAGGAGTGGGCGCAGCGCGTCGGGCCGCGACGCTACGCCACGTTCCGCGCTGTCCTGGCCGAGCTGGCCCCACAGCCCAGAGGCTAGGTGCAGCTGGGCGCGGCCAGGTCAGGCGTCGGTCGCAGGCGGCTCGGCGCCGTCGAGCTCGGCGATCGTCGCGAGGCTCGGGCCGCGCTCGGCCTGGAGCCGCACGGCACCCTCCTCGGCCTCGTGCAGGACGCGCACGATGTTGCCGCTGGTCAGCTTGCCGAGGTCGTCGTCGGACCAGCCCCGCTCGGCCAGGGCCTCGAGCAGCGCCGGGTAGCAGCTCACGTCCTCCAGGCCGGCGGGCAGCTCACCGACGCCGTCGTAGTCGCCGCCGACGCCGACGTGGTCGATGCCCGCGACCTCGCGGACGTGCTCGCAGTGGCGCACCACGTCCTCGAGCGTCGCGCCGGGGGCCGGGGCGGCCTTCTCCTTGTAGGCCCTGCCCCACGCCTCGAACGCGGGGCCGTCCGCCTGGGTGACCCCTGCCTCGGCCGCCGCCGCGACGGCCTCGGCCTGCCACGCGGCGGCGTCCGGGTTCACGAACTTGGGCACGAAGGTCACCATGCAGACGCCGTTGTTGTCGCGGAGCGTCTCGAGCACGTCGTCGGGGACGTTGCGGGGGCTGTCGGCGACAGCACGTGCCGAGGAGTGGCTGAAGATCGCCGGGACCTCGGCCACGCGGAGGGCGTCGCGCATCGTGTCGGCAGACACGTGGGACAGGTCGACGAGCATCCCGATCCGGTTCATCTCGCGGACCACCTCGACGCCGAACGCCGACAGGCCGCCGAGCACGGGGGCGTCCGTCCCCGAGTCGGCCCACGGGACGTTGCTGTTGTGCGTCAGCGTCATGTAGCGGACGCCGAGCACGTGCAGCATGCGCAGCGTCGCCAGCGAGCTGTTGATCGAGTGACCACCCTCGGCGCCCAGCAGCGAGGCGATCCGCCCGGACCCCCAGGCCGCCGCGATGTCGGCGGCGGTCCGTGCGAAGGCGAGGTCGGCGCCATACCTCGCGACCATCTGGTGACCGGCGTCGATCTGCTCCAGGGTCGCGCTCACCGCGTCGTCGCCGGAGAGGTCGGCCGGCACGAACACCGACCAGAACTGGCCCCCGACGCCCCCGGCACGCAGGCGGGGGAGGTCGGTGTGGGTGGGAGTGCCGCCGGCGGCGATGTCGAGGCGGTCGAAGTCGTAGCCCACCTGCTCACGTGCCTCCCACAGGAGGTCGTTGTGCCCGTCGATGACGGGGTGCTGGCGCAGCACGGCTGCGATGCGGTCGGCGATGGTCGTCGCGGCGGTCATGGTGGCCACGCTACTCACCGTAGAGTGGACGCCATGAGTTCGACCGAACAGCGCAGCGTGGCCCTCGTGACCCTGGGGTGCACCCGCAACGAGGTCGACTCGGAGGAGCTGGCCGGTCGGCTGGCCGCCGAGGGATGGCTCCTCGTCGACGACGCGGACGACGCCGACGTGGCGGTCGTCAACACCTGCGGGTTCGTCGAGCAGGCGAAGAAGGACTCCATCGACGTCCTGCTCGAGGCCTCCGCGCGCAAGGGCCAGTCGAAGACGCAGAAGGTCGTCGCGGTCGGCTGCCTCGCCGAGCGGTACGGCAAGCAGCTCGCCGCCGAGCTGCCCGAGGCCGATGCGGTGCTGGGCTTCGACTCCTACGCCGACATGTCGAGCCACCTGCGCGCGATCCTCGACGGCAAGACCCCTGAGTCGCACACGCCCGGCGACCGCCGCCGCCTGCTCCCGCTCTCGCCGGTCCAGCGCCAGGCCGGGTCGGTCGGTGTCGCCCTCCCCGGCCACGGTGGACCCTCCGGTCCGGCGGCCACCTCGTCGAGCATCCCGTCCCAGGACGGCACCTCGCCCGAGCAGGTCGCCTCCAGCAAGCCGGTCGACGTCACGATCGAGGGACCGGTGCCGGCCTCCGGCCCCCGCGTCATCCGCGCCCGGCTCGACGGCCGCCCGTGGGCGCCGCTGAAGATCGCCAGCGGCTGCGACCGGCGCTGCGCGTTCTGCGCGATCCCGTCGTTCCGCGGGGCGTTCGTCTCGCGGCGACCGATGGACATCGTCGCCGAGGCGCGCTGGCTGGGGGAGCGCGGTGTCAAGGAGCTCTTCCTGGTCAGCGAGAACTCCACGTCCTACGGCAAGGACCTCGGCGACATCGGCCTGCTCGAGAAGCTGCTGCCCGAGCTCACCGCCGTGCCCGGCATCGAGCGGGTGCGCGTCTCGTACCTGCAGCCCGCCGAGATCCGCCCCGACCTGCTCGACGCCATGGCGTCGGTCCCCGGCGTCGTCCCGTACTTCGACATCTCCTTCCAGCACGCCTCGGCCACGCTGCTGCGCTCGATGCGCCGGTTCGGGGGGCGCGAGGCGTTCCTCGGCCTGCTCGACGAGGTCCGCGCCCGCGCACCGAAGGCCGGCATCCGCAGCAACGTCATCGTCGGCTTCCCCGGCGAGACCGAGGCCGACCTCGACGAGCTCGAGGCCTTCCTCGTGGCCGCCCGACTCGACGTCGTCGGCGTGTTCGGCTACTCCGACGAGGACGGCACCGAGGCGGAGTCGTATGGCGACAAGCTGCCCGACCACGTCGTCACCGAGCGGGTGGCCCGGTTCACGGCGCTCATCGAGGAGCTCAACCTCCAGCGGGCCGAGGAGCGCATCGGTGAGACCGTCGAGGTGCTCGTCGAGTCGATCCCGGCGCTCCCCGCCGACGCGGTGGACGCCGACGACTTCGACGAGGACGAGGACGTGATGGTGGTCGGCCGCGCCGCGCACCAGGGGCCCGACGTCGACGGCGTCACCCTGCTGTCGCCGCAGGACTGGCCGGGCCTGGCCGTCGGCGACATCGTGCGCGCGGTGGTGGTGGCAACCGAGGGCATCGACCTCGTGGCAGAGCCCGCATGAGCGAGTCCGCCCCCCTGCCGGACCCCATGACCGAGCCGGTGTCGACGCCGACACCGAGCGCCTGGAACATCGCGAATGCCCTCACCGTCTCGCGGATCCTGCTGGTCCCCGTCTACGGCTGGCTGCTGCTGGCCGGCAGCGGGCACAACGCCACCATGCGCTGGTGGGCTGCCGCGGTGTTCGTCATCGCCACCGCCACCGATCGGGTCGATGGTGACATCGCCCGGAGCCGGGGCCTGATCACCAACTTCGGCAAGATCGCCGACCCCATCGCCGACAAGGCCCTGATGAGCATGGCGTTCATCGGACTCGCCTCGCTCGGCGACCTCCCGTGGTGGATCACCGTCGTCGTGCTGGTCCGTGAGTGGGGCGTGACCGCCATGCGGTTCGTCGTGATCCGGCACGGGGTCATGCCGGCCGGACGCGGCGGCAAGGTGAAGACGGCCCTGCAGAGCCTGGGCCTCACGCTGTTCACCCTGCCCCTGACGACCTTCCCCGGCTCGGACGTCTGGCAGCTCGTGGCCTGGCTCGTGCTGGGCCTGGCCGTCCTCGTGACGGTGGTGACCGGGCTCGACATCGCCTACAAGGCGCACCGCCTGCGGCAGACCAGCGAGCGGGCCGCGATGAAGCGCGCTGCCCGGGCCGCCCGTCGGCGATGACCGGACCCCGGCCGTGAGCACGCGCCGTACGCCTGCAGACGTCGTCGCCCAGCTCCGTGGTGCCGGCCGCACGGTCGCGACCGCCGAGTCCCTGACCGGCGGACTCGTGTGCGCGGTGCTCACCGACGTGCCCGGGGCGTCCGCGGTCGTCCGCGGTGGTGTCGTGAGCTATGCGACCGACCTCAAGGTCTCGCTGCTCGGCGTCGACGAGGACGTCCTGGCGGCTCCCGGCGGTGCCGTGCAGCCCCGGGTGGCTCAGGAGATGGCCCTGGGTGTGACCCGCTCGTGCTCCGCCGACCTCGGGGTCGCCACCACCGGCGTCGCCGGCCCGGACCCGCAGGACGGCCAACCCGTCGGGACGGTGTTCGTCGCCGTGGCGCTCGCGGGACAGGCCGCCGGCGAGGTCGCGGTGCGCGCGCTGCAGCTCCGTGGCGACCGCTCTGAGATCCGTCGTGACTCCGTGGCCGAGGCGGTCGACCTCCTCGGCCAGGTCATCGAGGCCGTCGGCGCGTCGGGGTGGACGCGCGGGGCCGGTCGGGCGGAAGATTCCGGCCGTGGCTTTCGTTGACCTGTGCATGGCGCACGTTTCCCCAAACCTGCGCGCGCAGCGTCAGGGGTGCGGGGTACCGTGGTCCCGTACCCGTTGCACCGGCGACCACGTGAAGGAGGCGTCATGATCTTGCTCCGTCGTGAACTCGGTGACGTCCTCCGCGAGCAGCGCCAGTCCCAGGGACGCACCCTGCGCGAGGTGTCTGCTGCTGCGTCGGTGTCGCTGGGATACCTCAGCGAGGTCGAGCGCGGGGAGAAGGAAGCCTCCTCCGAGCTGTTGTCCTCGATCTGCGGTGCGCTGCACCTGCCGCTGTCCGAGGTGCTGGGTCAGGTCTCCGAGCGCGTCGCCGAGACCGAGGCGCTGACGGCCCCGGTGTCCCTGCCCCTGAAGACCGCCCCGCTGGTGTCGGCCTCCGCCGCCTGACCGTCCTTCACGCGCGCCGGTAGGGCTGGGCCCGCCCGCCCGAGGATCCCATCGGGCGTTGTGGTCTGCCGTCGTCGGTGGGACCGAGACCGCCCTGGCAGCTCGGGCAGTAGAACATCGTCCGTTCCTGGGGGGCCTTGCCGATCATGGCCACGCGGATGCCGGTGCCACATCGGCGGCACGGACGGCCCGAGCGGGCGTGCACGAAGCTCTCCTCGCCCCGGCGCCGCACCCCGGTGCTCGACTGCACCGCGTGGTGCCGGGCGGTGTCGAGCAGGCGGTGCGCGCGGTCGACCACCCGTTCGATGGTCCCGTCGGGCAGCTCGGCCGGCGCCGACCACGGGGGGACCTTCTCCATGAAGAGGCTCTCCGACGCCCAGAGGGTGCCCACCCCGGCGAGGTTGCGCTGGTCGAGCAGGGCCGCACCGATCGTCGTGCTGGACGCACGCAGGTTGGCGATCGCCCTCTCGGCGTCCCAGTCGGGGCCGAGGACGTCGGGGCCGAGGTGGCCGACGACGTCGGACTCGCGGTTGGTGGGGAGCAGCTCGAGCATCCCCAGGCGCAGGCCGAGCGCGGTCCACTCCTGCGTGCCGACAGCAGCGCGCAGGTCGGCCCGGCGCAGCCACCGGCCGGTGTCGGCGGGTGCCTCGACGCGCCACTGGCCCTCCATGCGCAGGTGCGAGTGCATCGTGACGCCGTTGTCCAGCCGGTGCAGGACGTGCTTGCCCCGGCTGACGACCTCGGTCGTCGTGGCGCCCCGGAAGTCGGTGGTGGCGATCTCGGGGAAGCGCACGTCCCAGAGTGTGATCTCCTGACCGGCCACGGCACGGTGCAGCCGCGTCGCGGTGCGCCAGACCGTGTCGCCCTCAGGCACGCCGGATCCCGGCCGGGTGGGACAGCGCCTCTGGGGTGCGTCGAACAGGCGGTCTCATCGGCGCAGCCGCAGCCCACGGGGCGTCGCGTGGAAGCCGGCGTTCGCCAGAGCCGACACGAGCGGGTGCTCGGAGCCGAGCAACGCGCCACCGTCGGCCTTCTCGACGGTCAGGCGTCCGAGCGCGCCCTCGCGCACCGCGAGCGCCAAGGCATCGGCAGCACCCTGGAGGCGGGCCGGGTCGTCTGTCCACGACAGCAGGGTCTTGCCTCCGCGCTCGACGTAGAGCACCAGCTCGCCGTCGACCTGGACCACCAGCGCCCCGGCCTTGCGTCCGGGTTGGTGCCCCTTGCGCCCTCCGCTAGAGCCGCCCCCGGCGGCCTTGCCGGCCTCGCTGTCGGCGGGGTCGTCCTCGTCCCGGGTGGCGCGGTCCGGCCAAGGGAGGGCTGCGCCGTACGCGTTGGCCGGGTCGGTCGCGGCGAGGACGAGCGCCGGTCCCTGCTGGGCGTCCGGATCGGTGCCCGGCTGGCGCGACGCGGCGCGGATGCGGTCGATGGCGCCGGTGGTCGAGAACTGGGCAGCACCGAGCGACTCGACGAAGTAGCCGCGGCGCACACGCCCTGACTCCTCCGCAGCCGCCAGCACGCGGTAGACCCCGGCGAACCCGCCCGGCACGTCCTCGGCCACGACCGAGCCGCGCGTCACGACGCCATACCGGTCGAGCAGGACCTCGGCCGTCGCGTAGGCGCGGACGGTCGCATCGCTCTCGCTCTCGGGCAGCAACGACCAGCGCCCGGCGCCGGCAGGAGGTCCGGAGCGGGTGGGCAGGGACGGGCGACCCAGCCCCCGACGGCCCGAGAGGGTGCCGAGAGAGCCCTGGCGTCCCGCGTAGCGCGAGGACCGCGGACCGGACGCGCTGCGCCGGTGGGCGGTGCGACCCCCGGACAGCAGGGCCCGCAGGGGCGCGATGGTGTCGCCGCTGACCTGCCCCGACCAGACCAGCGCCCACAGGTCGGCCAGGACCTGTTCGTCGTCGGTGCTGCCCACGGCGTCGGACAGGGTGCGGAAGAAGTACGCGCCGCCGCCGGAGAGGGCCTCGACCATGACCTGCTGGCTCTCGGACAGGGCCTCGTCCGTCGGCGGGGCCATCGTGAGGTGCGCGGTGTCGGCGAGGTGCAACGAGACCCAGCCGTCGTCGCCGGGCAGCGACCCGTGGCCGCGCCAGAGCACCTCACCGCTGCTGGTGAGCTCGTCGAGGAGGGCCGCGGTGTAGCCGGCCACCCGGGTGGGCAGGACGAGGGTCTCCAAGGCGCTGGCGGGCAGGACCGCCCCGGCGAGCTGCTCGACGGCCCGGATCAGGCCGTCGCGACCGCGCAGGCCACCACCGACGCCCTGCCACTGCGGCAGGAACCGTGCGAGCTCGATCGTGTCGACCGGCTCGACCTCGGCGCGCAGGGCGGCCAGCGACCGGCGGCGCAGCATGCGCAGCACCTCGGCGTCGCAGTAGTCGAGCCCGTGGCGGCCCCCGCCGTTCTCCAGCGGGAGCAGCTCACCCTCGACCACGCGGCCCGAGGCGACGAGGCGGCGCAGCGCGTCCAGGGCCACCGCCGGACCGATGCCCCACCAGGCAGCGACCGTCGCCGCCGGGAACGGGCCGTGCGTGCGGGCGAAGCGGGCGACGAGGTCACCGAGCGGGTCGGGCACCGGCTCGAGGAAGGCCTGCGGGACACCGACGGGCAGCGAGGCGCCCAAGGCGTCACGCAGGCGCCCGGCGTCCTCGATCGCGGCCCAGCGCTCCTCGCCTGCCACCCGGACGCGGATGAGCCGCCGGGCACCTTCGAGGTCGACCAGCCAACCCCCGATGTCCTTGTGGGACAACGCTTCCTGCGATCGCCGTTGGATCTCGGGGAGGGACAACGGGCCGAGCACGCGGAGGAGGTCGGCGATGTCCTCGGCGTCGCGGCAGGCCCGCTCGGCCACGAGGCGCTGCAGCTCGTTCTCGGTGCGCGAGACCTGCTCCGGGTCGAGCAGGTCGCGCAGGGACAGGCCCTCACCGCGACCGAGCAGCTCGGCGAGCAGCGTGGGGTCGAGCGAGAGCGCAGCAGCCCGCTTCTCGGCCAGCGGGGAGTCGCCTTCGTAGAGGAACTGTGCGACGTACCCGAACATCAGGGACCGGGCGAACGGCGAGGGCTGGCGCGACTCGACATCGACGAGGGTCACCTCGCGCGACTCGATCGACCGCATCAGGGTCTCGAGGCCGGGCACGTCGAACACGTCCTGGACGCACTCGCGGACCGTCTCCAGGATGATCGGGAAGGAGGCGTACTGGCTGGCGACCTCGAGCAGCTGGGCCGCGCGCTGCCGCTGCTGCCACAGGGGCTGGCGGCGGTCCGGTCGACGGCGGGGGAGCAGCAGGGCCCGTGACGCGCACTCCCGGAACCGGGCGGCGAACAGCGCGGACCCGCCGATCTCGGAGGTGACGCGGTCGTGCACCTCCTCAGGGTCGAGGCGGACCAGCTCCATCAGCTCTGCCCCCACCCCGCGGCCGTCCTCGAACTCCAAGTCGGGCAGCCGGAACACGATGCCGTCGTCGCCGTGCATCGCCTGGACGTCGACGCCGAAGCGTTCACGCATCCGGGCCGAGACGCACAGGGCCCACGGGGCGTGCACCTGGCCGCCGAAAGGGGAGTGCACCGCGACCCGCCAGTCGCCGATCTCGTCGCGGAACCGCTCGACGACGATGGTGCGGTCGTCGGGGACGTGACCGGTGGCCTCCTTCTGCTCCTTGAGGTAGGCCAGCAGATTGTCGGTGGCCCACTCGTCGAGACCGGCAGCGGTGACGCGGGCTCGGGCCTTGGCGTCACCGAGTCCCACGACCTCGCGGACGAACGCCCCCACCGCCCGGCCGAGCTCGGCCGGACGACCGAGCTGGTCGCCCTTCCAGAACGGCAGCTTGCCGGGCATGCCGGGCGCGGGCGTCACCAGGACGCGGTCGTGGGTGATGTCCTCGATCCGCCAGGTCGAGGTGCCGAGCGTGAAGACGTCGCCGACACGGGACTCGTAGACCATCTCCTCGTCGAGCTCGCCCACCCGGCGTCCGGCGCCCTCGGAGGAGGCGAGGAAGACGGCATACAGGCCGCGGTCGGGGATGGTGCCACCAGAGGTGACGGCGAGGCGCTGGGCACCCGGGCGTCCGCTGAGGACACCGGTGACGCGGTCCCACACGATGCGGGGGCGCAGCTCGGCGAACTCGTCGCTCGGGTAGCGCCCTGACAGCATGTCGAGGACGGACTCGAGGATCGATCGTGGCAGCGAGGCGAACGGCGTCGCACCGCGCACGACCTTCTCGAGGTCGTCGACGGTCCACTCGTCCAGGGCGCACATCGCCACGATCTGCTGGGCGAGGACGTCGACGGGGTTGGCCGGGACGCGCAGGGACTCGATGGCCCCGGCGCGCATCCGCTCGACGACGACAGCCGTCTGCACCAGGTCGCCGCGGAACTTCGGGAACAACACGCCCCTGGAGACCGCCCCGACCTGGTGACCGGCTCGTCCCACCCGCTGCAGCCCCGATGCCACCGACGGCGGGGACTCGACCTGGACGACGAGGTCGACCGCCCCCATGTCGATGCCGAGCTCGAGGCTCGAGGTCGCGACCACCGCGGGCAACCGCCCCGCCTTCAGGTCCTCCTCGATGAGCGCCCGGTGCTCCTTGCTGACCGAGCCGTGGTGGGCCCGCGCGAGGACGGCCGGGGCTCCGTTCGTCGACCCCGCCTGCGCCATCATCTGGGCGGGCGTGCGCGAGCCGGCGTGGACCCGGCGGGTCTCCGCGGCCGGCGCCGACTCTGCCGCGTCGCCGTCCGTCTCCCCGGCGGGGGTCCGGGCCGCCTCCGCCTCCGCCTGCTCTGCGGCCGCGGTCTCCAGCCGCTCCTCCCAGATCTCGTTGAGCCGACTGGTGAGCCGCTCGGCGAGGCGGCGGGAGTTGGAGAAGACCAGGGTCGAGCGGTGCGAGGCGATGAGGTCGACGATGCGTTCCTCGACGTGCGGCCAGATCGAGGCGCGGCGCTCACCCCCCGCGGCCGGGCCGGACAGGTCGTCCTCGATCACCTCACCGAGGCTCGACATGTCGGCGATGGGCACGACGACGTCGAGGTCCCACTCCTTGGTCGACGGCGGTCGGACGATCTCGACGGGCCGACCGCCGGCGAGGTAGCGGGCCACCTCCTCCACCGGCTCGACGGTGGCGGACAGGCCGATCCGCTGCGCCGGCTTCTCGAGCAGGGCGTCGAGCCGCTCTAGGCTGAGCGCGAGGTGGGCACCCCGCTTGGTGCCGGCGACGGCGTGCACCTCGTCGAGGATCACCGTCTCGACACCGGCGAGCGCCTCGCGTGCCTGCGACGTGAGGATGAGGAACAACGACTCGGGCGTGGTGATGAGCACGTCGCTGGGGGTGCGGGCGAAGGCGCGGCGCTCGTTCGCCGGCGTGTCACCCGACCGGACTGCGACGGTGATGTCGGGTTGGGGCAGGCCCAGCCGCGTCGCGGCGTGCCCGATGCCGACCAGCGGGGAGCGCAGGTTGCGCTCGACGTCGACGGCCAGCGCCTTCATGGGTGAGATGTAGAGGACCCGGCAGCGCTTGAGCTTCTCCTCCGGCGGCGGGGTGCTGGCCAGCCGGTCCAGGGCCCACAGGAACGCCGACAGCGTCTTGCCCGACCCGGTCGGCGCCACGACCAGCGCGTGCTGGCCCGAGCTGATCGCCTCCCACGCCCCGGCCTGGGCCGTGGTCGGCGCGCTGAAGGAGCCGCGGAACCACGCTGCGGTGGCGGGCGAGAAGCGCTCGAGGACGTCGGAGACCATGGTCTGGACAGCCTGCCACGCACCACCGACACCCGCCGCCGCGAGCGTATGGTGCGAGGAGGACGACAGGGGGAACGGCATGTGGGTGGGACGGACGACGGCGACGACGATGGCGGCTGTGCTGGGCGGTGTGGTGGCTCTGACGGTCCCCGCGGGTGGGGCTGCCGCGGCGCCCGCAACCGTCACGTCCTCAGCGGTCCCCACCCGTTCGGCGCCGGCCCAGGAGGTCTTCGCGCGGATGACGCAGGCCCAGCGCGTCGGCCAGCTGTTCATGGTCGGGACCCCGGCGACCGGGGTGACCCCGGCGGTCTCCTCGGCCATCACGACGCAGCACGTCGGGTCGGTGATCCTCACCGGTCGCAGCACGGCCGGCGTGAGCGCGACCCGTTCGGTGACGAACGCGTTGCAGGCCAAGGCCACCGCCGCAGCGACGGCCGGGGTGCCGCTCATGGTGTCGGCCGACCAGGAGGGTGGTCTGGTCCAGGTGCTCACGGGCACCGGCTTCTCGACCATCCCGACGGCGCTGACCCAGGGCAGGTCGACCCCGTCGGCCCTCAAGGCCTCGGCCACCACCTGGGGTCGCCAGCTGGCGTCAGCGGGCGTCAACGTCAACCTCGCGCCGGTGTCCGACACCGTCCCGAGCGCGGCCTTCGCCCCGAGGAACGCCCCGATCGGGGCCTTCGACCGCGAGTTCGGCTACACGGCCTCGACCGTGGGCTCGCACGCCGCGGCCTTCGCGGGCGGGATGCGCGCTGCCGGGGTGATGGCCACGACCAAGCACTTCCCGGGGCTGGGACGGGTCACCGCCAACACCGACACCACGGCGGGGGTCAAGGACACGACGACGACGCGCACCGACCCGTACGTCACCGCCTTCCGCACCACCGTCGCAGGTGGCGCCGAGCTGCTCATGACCTCCTCGGCCATCTACACGAAGATCGACGCGAGCCGGCCGGCGGTGTTCTCGCCGACGGTGATCGGCGGGATGGTCCGGCACGACCTCGGCTTCGAGGGGGTCGTCGTCTCCGACGACCTCGGCCACGCGAAGGCTGTGGGTGCCTGGACGCTGGGCGCCCGGGCCGTGGACTTCATCGGTGCGGGAGGCGACCTCGTGCTGACCGTCGACGCCGCGCAGGCTCCGCCCATGGTGTCGGCGGTGCTGGCGAAGGCGGCCTCGAGCCCGACCTTCCGGGCCCAGGTCGACACGGCGGCCCTGCGGGTCCTGACCGTGAAGCAGCGGATGGGGCTGCTGCGGCCGTCCGGGGCCGTGCGGGCGACCGATGTCGACGAGGACGCTGCGTCCGACGTCGTCGGGGGAGTCGCCGACGGCAGCCTGCGCCTGCTGCGCGGCGACAACCGGGGCGGCTGGAAGGCCATCACCCGGCCCGCGGCGCCGGGCTTCGCGTGGGCAAACCTCGTCATCAACGCCGGCGACCTCGACGGCGACGCCCACACCGACCTCCTGGCCCGTCGGTCCTCCGACGGCGCGCTGCTCTTCCATCCCGGCAACGGCCGCGGCGGGTACGGCGCGGGCCGGGTCATCGGCGCGGGGTGGAACGGGCTGACCGCGGTCGTCGCCCCGGGCGATGTCAGCGGTGACGGGCGCCCGGACCTCTTGGCGCGCGACCCCTCCGGCGCCCTGCGCCTCTACCGTTTCGGAGCCGGCGCCACGTTCCTGCCCGGCAAGACGGTCATCAGCTCCGGCTGGAACGGCCTGGACCTGCTCCTCCCGGCAGGGGACTTCGACCGGGACGGTCACCCCGACCTCGTGGCGCGGCTCGCCTCGAACGGCATCCTGCGCCTCTACCGGGGTACCGGGACGGGTGGCTTCCGCTCGGGCATCCAGATCGGCTCGGGCTGGACGGGGTTCGCCGCGGTGGTCACCCCGGGCGACCTCGACGGTGACGGCCTGGTCGACGTGCTGGCCCGTCGGTCCAGCGGAGCGCTCGTCCTCTACTCAGGGACCGGGTCCGGTCTGCGGCCCGGCGTGGCCGCCGGAACGGCCACGGGCATCACCCTCTTCGGCTGAACCCGGCGACGCCTAGACTCGCGGCGTGCGACTGAGCAAGTTCTGGGACCTCATGAACGACGAGTTCGGCGAGGCCTACGCCAGCTCCCTCGCCCGGCACCACGTGCTGGGCGTCCTCGGCGACCGTTCTCCCCTGCAGGCCATCGAGGACGGCGAGAGCCCGCGCACCGTCTGGGCCGCCGTCTGCGACGCCATGGACGTGCCCGAGTCACGCCGCCTCGGGGTGGAGCGGAAGCCCGCTCGGTGACCTCGCGGGAGTGGGTGCACAGCCCCCTCGTCCTCGCGCCGATGGCCGGTGGACCCAGCACCGTCGCGCTCGCCGCCGCGGCCGCCGAGGGCGGGATGCTCCCCTTCCTCGCCGGCGCCTACCTGTCGCCCGAACGCCTCGCGTCTGACATCGCCGAGCTCCGCTCGACATCACCGCATCCCTTTGGTGTCAACGTGTTCGCCCCGTCCCCGGACCACCCCGACATGCTCGAGGACGCGAGACGGTATGCCGCGCAGCTGGCTCCGTGGGCCGCGTCCGCCGGTGTGCAGCTGGGTGAACCGCGGTACGACGACGACGGTTTCGCGGCCAAGGTCGACCTCCTGGTGGAGGCGGCCCCGGCCGTCGTGAGCTTCGCCTTCGGCTGGCCCCCGGCAGATGTGGTCGTCCGACTCCAGGAGGTCGGCACCCGCGTCTGGGCGACCGTCAACGCGCCCGACGAGGCTCAGTGGGCGGTCGAGCTCGGCGTCGACGCCGTCGTCGCCCAGGGGTGGGAGGCCGGCGGCCACCGCGGGGGACCGGTCGACACGGGGGAGACCCAGTTCCCGGTGCGCGACCTGGTGACGGCGGTGCTGGCCCGCACACCCGACCTGCCGGTGGTCGCTGCCGGAGGGGTCGTCGACGGCCACGACGCCCACGAGCTGCTCGAGCTGGGGGCGTCGTCGGTCGCCCTTGGCACCGTCTTCCTCGCCTGCCCCGAGGCAGGGACGGCGCCGGTGCACGTGCACGCCCTGACCCACCGCGACCGCACGGTCGTGACGCGGGCCTTCACGGGTCGCAGCGCCCGCGCGCTGGCCACGACGTGGACCGAACTCTTCAGCGATGCAGCCCCCGCTGCATACCCGCACGTCCACCACGTAACGGCACCCCTGCGGGCGCACGGGAAGGCGACGGGGGAGGCCGAGCTCGTCCACCTCTGGGCCGGGACCGGGCACCGAGCGGCCCGCCCCCTTCCGGCATCCGACCTCGCCCGGTCCCTCGCGACGCAGCTGGAGGCCGCACGCCACCCGGAAAACCAGTGAGCGGTGTCGGCCCACCTCGCTAGGTTGGGGCGAGTGAGTGGTGACGACGAGATCCTGCTGCGCGCCAGCGGGCTGACCAAGACGTTCGGGGAGTTCACGGCGGTGGACGGCATCGACTTCGCCGTCCGCAAGGGGGAGTGCTTCGGCTTCCTGGGGCCGAACGGTGCCGGCAAGAGCTCGACGATGCGGATGGTCGGCTGCGTGTCGCCCGTGACCAGCGGCGAGCTCCGGTTGTTCGACCTCGACCCGGCGACCGACGGGCCGGCGATCCGCGCGCGGCTCGGCAGCTGCCCCCAGCGCGACACCCTCGACGAGGAGCTCACCGTCCAGGAGAACCTCTGGGTCTACGGTCGCTACTTCGGGCTCTCCCGCAAGGAGGTCCGGGCGCGGGCGACGGAGCTGCTGGAGTTCGCCCAGCTCACCGAGCGCGCCGGCGACAAGGTCGAACCCCTGTCCGGTGGCATGAAGCGACGCCTCACGATCGCGCGCTCCCTGATCAACTCTCCCGAGATCCTGCTCCTCGACGAGCCGACCACCGGTCTCGACCCTCAGGCGCGACATGTGTTGTGGGACAGGCTCTTCCGGCTCAAGAGATCCGGTGTGACCCTCGTCCTCACCACCCACTACATGGACGAGGCGGAGCAGCTCTGCGACCGCCTCGTCGTCATGGACCACGGTCGGATCGTCGCCGAGGGGTCGCCGCGCCAGTTCATCGAGGAGCACGCCACGCGTGAGGTGCTCGAGCTGCGCTTCGACGCCGACGACCACCACGACCACGCCGAGCAGGTGCTCGGCATCGGTGAGCGGGTCGAGGTGCTGCCGGACCGGCTGCTGGTCTACGCCGACGACGGTGACGCCGCGGCAGCGCAGGTGCACGCGCGAGGTGTGCAGCCGTTGTCCTCGCTCGTGCGCCGGTCCACCCTCGAGGACGTATTCCTCACCCTCACCGGCCGGACGCTGGTCGACTGATGGCCCTCTCCGACCCGCTCACCTCCGGTTCGCCCGGGTCCGAGGAGCCTTCGCTGAGCCGTGCCACGCGAGGGGCCCGCGAGCCGTTGTCGGCGACCGAGCGGGTGCTGTCGGTCTTCGGCTACCACGCCATGGTCTACGCACGGACCTGGCGGGGCAGCATCATCACCCGGCTGCTCTCGCCGGTGCTGTTCATGCTCTCGATGGGGATCGGCCTCGGCGCCCTCGTCGACGACCGCGCCGGCGGCATCGACGGCCGGCCCTACCTGCACTTCGTCGTCCCCGGCATCGTCGCCACCCAGACGATGTGGGTGGCCTGGAGCGAGTCGAGCTACCAGGTCCTCGGCTACATCAAGTGGAACATGGGTTACCACGCCCAGCTCGCGACCCCGCTGCGCGTCCGTGACGTGCTGGCCGGTCACTTCCTCGCCATCACCGGTCACCTCGTCGTGGCCACGAGCCTGTTCATGGTCGTCGCAGCCCTGTTCGGCGGGTTCGACTCGTGGTGGGCCGTTGCCTGCCTGCCGATCGGTGTCCTGACCGGACTGGCTTTCACCACACCGATCTTCGCGTTCACCGCGACGCAGGAGGGTGACAACGGGTTCAACATCCTCTACCGCTGGATCATCACCCCGCTCATGCTCTTCTCCGGCACGTTCTTCCCCGTCGACCAGCTGCCCGTCTGGATGCAGCCGGTCGCCTGGGCGACGCCGCTGTGGCACGGCGTCGAGGCCTGCCGCGCCGTGGCCGGGGGATCGGTCGACGTCCTCCCGTTCCTCGGGCACCTCCTCGTCCTCATCGCGTACGGCGCCGTGGGCTGGCTGCTCGCCGAACGCACCTTCACCAAGAGGCTGGCGTCATGACGACCACGCGTCCGACCACGACGGCTCCCTCGGGTCGCCGCCCCGGGGCCGCCGGACGTCTTGCCCGCCTGCTGCCGATGCCCGCCGGCGCGGGGCTGGCCCGCATGCTCGTCGAACGCAACATCACCTCGTTCCGCCACGGCTGGATCGCGCTCGTCACCGGCTTCGCCGAGCCCGTCTTCTACCTGTTCTCCCTCGGCATCGGGATCGGCGCGCTCGTGCGGACCGTGACCACCGACTCCGGCCTGACGGTGACCTACCTCCAGTTCGTCGCCCCAGCCCTGCTGGCGGCCTCGGCGATGAACGGCGCGGTCATGGACTCGACGTTCAACGTCTTCTTCAAGCTCAAGTACGCCAAGCTCTACGACGCCGTCCTCGCGACCCCGATGGGACCGCGCGACGTCGCCGTCGGGGAGATCAGCTGGTCCCTGATCCGCGGTGGCCTGTACTCGGCCGCCTTCCTCGTCATCGCGCTGCTGGCCGGGGCGGTCCGGTCGTGGTGGGCCCTGCTGGCCCTGCCGGCGGCGGTGTTCATCGGGTTCGCGTTCGCGGCGGTCGGGATGTTCGCGACGACGTTCATGCGTTCCTGGGTGGACTTCGACTACATCACCCTGGCGATCCAGCCGATGTTCTTGTTCTCGGCGACGTTCTTCCCCCTGGCCACCTACCCCGACGCCCTCCAGTGGGTGGTCCGGGCGACACCGCTCTACCACGGTGTCGCCCTCGAGCGGGCGCTGATGATCGGGGACGTCGGCTGGGGCGTGCTCGCCCACGTCGGGTACCTGCTCGTGCTCGGGGTGCTCGGCGTCGTCGGAGCCTCGCGACGGCTGGAGCGGCTGCTGCTGTCCTGACGAGGACGCCTAGCATCGCCGCATGGACGAGACCGTGGACCTGGCACCGGACACCGTGCACTCGGCACCCTTCGCCGACCTCGACCCGGTGACGGCCTACCGCCTGTGGGCGCTGCGCTCCGACGTCTTCGTCGTCGAGCAGGACTGCCCCTACCTCGACCTCGACGGCCGCGACCTCGCGCCCGGCACCAGGCACGTCTGGATCGAGCGGGGCGGCGGGCCCGTGGCGACCCTGCGGGTGCTCGACGACCCCGAGGCCGACGGCGGCGCGCTGCGGATCGGGCGAGTGGCCACCGCGCGAGCCTGGCGGGGCCGTGGCCTCGCCGCCCGCCTCATGGCTTCCGTGCTCGAGGGCGTGGAGGAGCGGGACGTGGTGCTGGACGCGCAGTCCCACCTCGTCGACTGGTATGCCGCCTTCGGTTTCGTCCCGAGCGGTCGGGGGTTCGTCGAGGACGGCATCCCGCACACCCCGATGCGCCGGGTCGGCGTGACGGCGTCCTGATCTGCGGGAGTGGCGGCGTGTCGCGCGTGCCGGTACCGAACTTCGAACAGATGTTCGGTATGTTCCTCCACAGGTGGAACCCCGCAGGACCACCGTCCACAGGCCGCAGATCGGTCCGGGACGGCTGTCGGTGGCGACACCTAGCGTCTGACCCGACAGCAGATGACAGCGCCCGGGTCGAAGGCAGGCGCGCCCGACTCGACATGGAAAGAAGAAACTGTGGCCAAGATGTCCGGTGGCAACACCGCAACAGGTGACCAGAAGGCGAAGTCGCTCGACTCCGTCATGGGGCAGATCGAGAAGAACTTCGGCAAGGGCGCGGTCATGCGTCTCGGCGACGACGTCCGTCCGCCCATCGACGTCATCCCCACGGGGTCCATCGCGCTGGACGTGGCCCTGGGCATCGGGGGCCTGCCGCGCGGTCGGGTCGTGGAGATCTACGGTCCGGAGTCCTCCGGCAAGACCACGGTCGCCCTCCACGCGGTGGCCAGCGCCCAGCGGGCGGGTGGCATCGCGGCGTTCATCGACGCCGAGCACGCCCTCGACCCCGACTACGCGAAGCGGCTCGGCGTCGACACCGACGCCCTGCTCGTCAGCCAGCCCGACACCGGTGAGCAGGCGCTCGAGATCGCGGACATGCTGATCCGTTCGGGTGCCATCGACATCATCGTCATCGACTCCGTCGCAGCGCTCGTGCCGCGCGCCGAGATCGAGGGCGAGATGGGTGACAGCCACGTGGGCCTCCAGGCCCGCCTCATGTCCCAGGCGCTGCGCAAGCTCACCGGTGCCCTCAACTCGACCGGCACGACCGCGATCTTCATCAACCAGCTGCGCGAGAAGATCGGCGTCATGTTCGGATCGCCCGAGACGACGACCGGTGGCAAGGCGCTGAAGTTCTACGCCTCGGTCCGCCTCGACGTCCGTCGCATCGAGACGCTCAAGGACGGCAGCGAGCCCGTCGGCAACCGCACCCGCGTCAAGGTCGTCAAGAACAAGGTGGCCCCGCCGTTCAAGCAGGCCGAGTTCGACATCCTCTACGGGCAGGGCATCTCCCGTGAGGGTGGCCTGATCGACATGGGTGTCGAGCACGGCTTCGTCCGCAAGGCCGGCGCCTGGTACACCTACGAGGGCGACCAGCTCGGCCAGGGCAAGGAGAACGCCCGCCAGTTCCTCAAGGACAACCCCGACCTCGGCAACGAGATCGAGAAGAAGGTCAAGGAGAAGCTCGGCATCGGGCCGCAGGTCGACAAGCCTGCCGACGCGATCCCCGAGGTCCCGGTCGAGTTCTGAGCCACGGCTCGCCGACCGACGGACTGAACGCGCATGACAGATCGACACGCTGCGGCAAGGGCTGCCCTCGAGGCCGCCCTTGCCGCAGCGGGCTCCGGTCAGGCCGCCCCGCAGCCGGGCCGTCGTTCTCGCCGCTCCAAGGCCTGGCAACCCATCCCGGGCGATCCCGAGAGCGACCTGCAGCACCGCGACGCCGAGCCCGACGCCCACGACGTCGCGCGCCAGATCGTGCTGCGACAGCTGGCGATGGCTCCGAGGAGCCGCAAGCAGCTGCGCGACAAGCTCGCGCAGCGCGAGTGCCCCGACGACGTCGCCGAAGCGGTGCTCGACCGGATGACCGAGGTGGGGCTCATCGACGACGAGGCGTTCGCGGGGATGCTCGTGCGGTCCCAGCAGGCAGGCCGCGGGCTGGCCAAGCGCGCCCTGGCCCGGGAGCTCCGGACCAAGGGCGTCGACGACGAGCTGGCCCGGGCGACCCTCGACGCCATCGACCCGAATGCCGAACGCGACCAGGCCGAGCGCCTCGTCGCCAAGAAGCTGAGGTCGATGCACGGCCTGGAGGTCCTCGTCCAGAAGCGGCGCCTCGCCGGGATGCTGGCCCGCAAGGGGTACCCCGCAGACCTGGCGATGGCTGTCATCCGGGACGCCCTCGCCCAGGCGCAGGAGCACCAGCGCGACTGACGCGGGCCAGTTCCTGACGGTCACCTAGGCTGCGGGCGTGGCACCCACCCCGCAGGTCCCTCCAGCGCAGACCACTGCGGGCAGAGGGGTCCGGGCCCGGATCGGCCGCTACCTCCTCGACGTGGAAGGGGCGAACCGCACCGACCGTGCGAACCGACACCTGGCGTACCTGCTGGCGCTCATCGCCGGCATCCTCAACTCGGTCGGCTTCGTGGCCGTGTCCGTCTACACGTCGCACATGACCGGGCTGACCGCGTCGGTCGCGGACCACCTCGTCCTCCGCTCGTACGCGGTCGTCGGGGTGGGTCTGCTGGCGATCGGCGCGTTCGTCGCGGGGGCGATGGTCCGCGCCGTGCTGTTCAACTGGGGGCGTCGCCGCGACCTGCGCGGACGCTATGCGAATGTCCTGGTCCTCGAGGCCCTGCTGGTCCTGACCTTCGGCGGTGCCGCCGACCTGCTGGTGTGGCGCCACCGCACAGCGGTGTTCGTCGCCGTGCTCTGCTTCACCATGGGGTTGCAGAACGCGATCATCACCAAGATCTCCCAGGCCCAGATCCGCACGACCCACGTCACGGGGATGGTCACCGACATCGGGATCGAGCTCGGCAAGCTGGCCTACCGGAGTCGGCGACCGGGCCTCGAGCCGGTGCACGCCGACCTGGCGAAGCTGTCGATGTTGTCCCTCCTGGTCGGGTTGTTCTTCGCCGGTGGGGTGGCCGGTGCGGCGGGCTACCTGGCCATCGGGTTCCCGGTCCTGCTGGCCGTTGCCCTGGTCCTGCTCGTCGCGGCGCTGCCGCCCCTCGTGGCAGACCTGCGCACGGGCCGCGACTGACGACGGCGACCCAGCCCTCACCACGCGGGCTGGGACCCACGACGTGCTCGTTCGTGGGGTCTCGACCACGCGGCATACGCGGGGGTGCGCAGCACGTACCCTTGTCGGTGCGATGACCACACAGACGACGCACAAGACCTATGACGTGCGCACCCACGGGTGCCAGATGAACGTGCACGACTCCGAGCGACTCGCCGGGCTGCTCGAGACGGCCGGGTACGTCGACGTCAACAGCGTGCCCGCCGACGACCGTCCGAGCGCTGCCGACGTCGTCGTCTTCAACACCTGTGCGGTGCGCGAGAACGCCGACAACAAGCTCTACGGCAACCTCGGCCAGCTGCGCCCCGCCAAGACCGCGAACCCCGACATGCAGATCGCCGTCGGCGGCTGCATGGCGCAGAAGGACCGCGAGACCATCGTGCAGCGCGCGCCGTGGGTCGACGTCGTCTTCGGCACCCACAACATCGGCAGCCTCCCGGCCCTCCTGGACCGAGCCCGCCACAACCGTGAGGCCCAGGTCGAGATCCTCGAGAGCCTCGAGGTCTTCCCGTCGACGCTGCCGACCCGTCGCGACTCGGCCTACGCCGGCTGGGTCTCGATCTCGGTGGGCTGCAACAACACCTGCACGTTCTGCATCGTCCCCAGCCTGCGCGGCAAGGAGGCCGACCGCCGACCCGGAGACGTCCTCGCCGAGGTCAAGGCGCTCGTCGAGCAGGGGGTCGTCGAGGTCACGCTGCTCGGACAGAACGTCAACACCTACGGCGTCGAGTTCGGTGACCGCCTCGCGTTCGGCAAGCTGCTGCGCGCCTGCGGCGAGATCGAGGGCCTGGAGCGCGTGCGCTTCACCAGCCCGCACCCGGCCGCCTTCACCGACGACGTCATCACGGCGATGGCCCAGACGCCGAACGTCATGCCCAGCCTGCACATGCCGCTGCAGTCCGGATCCGACCGCGTGCTCAAGGAGATGCGCCGCTCCTACCGCAGCGCCAAGTTCCTCGGCATCCTCGACAAGGTCCGTGAGCAGATCCCGGACGCCGCGATCACCACCGACATCATCGTCGGCTTCCCCGGCGAGACCGAGGCCGACTTCGAGGAGACCCTGCGGGTCGTGCGCGAGTCGCGGTTCGCCAGTGCCTTCACGTTCCAGTACTCCATCCGCCCCGGCACCCCCGCGGCGACGATGCCCGACCAGCTTCCCAAGGCGGTCGTCCAGGAGCGCTACATGCGACTGCTGGCGGTGCAGGAGGAGGTCTCGTGGGCCGAGAACCGTCGGCTCGAGGGTCGCGAGGTCGAGGTGCTCGTCGCCACCGGTGAAGGACGCAAGGACACCGCGACCCACCGCCTCTCCGGTCGCGCCCGCGACAACCGCCTCGTCCACTTCGCCGTGCCGGACAGCGCCGAACGCCCCCGTCCCGGTGACCTGGTCACCGTCGGTGTCACCTATGGCGCCCCGCACCACCTCGTCGCCGATGCCGCCCTCGAGGGCGGCGTGTACAGCGTGCGACGCACCGCCGGTGGCGACGCGTGGGCAGCGCTCCAGGGCTCCCCGGTGCCCGGCAAGCCGGCCGTGTCACTCGGCATGCCCGGTGTCGGACGCCCTGCTGCCGCACCGGCTCCCGCCTGCGGCTGACGATCTGGAAGACTCCACCGCATGACGATCCGGCCCATCGTGATCCTGGGCGAGCCCGTGCTCCACCGCCGCGCCGAACCGGTGACCGCGTTCGACGCGGAGCTCGCCGACCTCATCGCCGACATGTTCGAGACCATGGACGCCGCGAACGGTGTCGGCCTCGCCGCTCCCCAGATCGGTGTGGGGCTGCGGGTCTTCACGTGGCAGATGGACAACGACGACGACGTCCCCGTGCGCGGCGTCATCGTCAACCCGTTCGTCAGCCCGAGCAAGCCGGCGCAGGAGGACCCCGATCCGCACGAGGAGGTCGAGGGCTGCCTGTCGGTGCCGGGGGAGAGCTTCCCGCTCAAGCGCGGCGAGTTCGCCACGGTGACCGGGTTCGACGGCGAGGGCAACGAGATCTCGTTCGAGGCGACCGGGTGGTTCGCCCGCTGCATGCAGCACGAGTACGACCACCTCAACGGCTTCCTCTACGTCGACCGGCTCAACGACAAGTGGGGCAAGAAGGCGCGCAAGGCCACCAAGAAGGCCGGCTGGGGCAAGCCCGGCGGCAGCTGGATGCCGGGGGTCGACCCCGACCCGTTCGGCCACGACGCCCCGGACGACCACGACCTGTGACGCCGCAGCGGTGACCGGGCCTCTGGTCGTCGCCGTCGTCGGGCCCACGGCGACCGGCAAGTCCGACCTCGGACTCGACCTCGCCGAGGCGCTCGGTGGCGAGGTCGTCAACGCCGACGCCAGCCAGCTCTACCGGGGCATGGACATCGGCACGGCCAAGCTGGCACCCGTGAAACGCCGCGGCATACCCCACCACCAGCTGGACGTGCTCGAGGTGACGGACGAGGCGTCCGTCGCCGCGTACCAGTCCGCGTCGAGGGCCGACCTCCATGCCATCCAGGGGCGAGGGCTGCACCCCGTCGTCGTCGGGGGCTCGGGCCTGTACGTCCGGGCGGCCCTGGACGTTCTCGACATCCCTCCCACGGACCCGCAGCTGCGGGCCCGCCTGGAGGCGGAGGCCGAGGAGCTCGGCGCCGCCGCGATGGCCGAGCGCCTGCGCGCCCTGGACCCCGTGGCGATGGAGCGTATGCAGCCCAACAACGTCCGCCGCATCGTGCGGGCCCTCGAGGTGGTGGAGCTCACGGGGCGACCGTTCTCCGCGTCGATGCCGACCCGGGAGTTCGTCCAGCCCACCGTGGTCCTCGGGCTCAGGGTGGCGCGTGCCGAGCTCGACGAGCGGATCGTCGAGCGGGTCGACCGCATGTGGGAGCAGGGGCTGCTCGACGAGGTCCGCACCCTCGACGGCCTCGGCCTGCGCCGCGGTCGCACGGCGTCCCGAGCCCTGGGCTACGCGCAGGCGCTGGCCGAGCTCGACGGCCGGCTCGACGGCCGGCAAGCGCGCGAAGAGACCGTCGCCCTGACCCGCCGCTTCGCCCGGCGGCAGGAGTCGTGGTTCGGCCCGGACCACCGCATCCACTGGCTCGACGCCGGTGCCGAGCACCGCGGCGACCTCACGGCGCGGGCACTGGCGACGGTCCGGGCAGCCATCAGGGACAATGACGACCATGGCTGACCAGACCCCCTTCACCAAGGGCCACGGGACCGAGAACGACTTCGTCCTGGTGCCCGACCTCGAGGGGGACCGTCCGCTGTCCTCGGAGCAGGCTGCCCGGCTCGCCGACCGCCACTCCGGGATCGGCGGTGACGGTGTCATCCGGGTCGTCCCCACTGCGTTCGCCACCGAGCCCGAGGTCCTGCAGCAGGCGAGCACGGCGCGGTGGTTCATGGACTACCGCAACGCCGACGGCAGCACGGCGGAGATGTGTGGCAACGGCACCCGGGTGTTCGCGGCCTACCTGCGCCGCGAGGGCCTCGAGACCGCCAACGAGTTCGCCATCGCGACCCGAGCGGGCGTGAAGGTCGTGCGGTTCGAGGGCCCCGACCTCATCGCGGTGAACCTCGGCGCGTGGCGCCTCGCCCAGCCGCACATCGCCGACGCCGAGGGTTTCGACGCACTCGTGCACCTCGACGGCCACGAGCCGTTGTCGGCCCTCACCCTCGACCTCGGCAACCCGCACACCGTCGTCGCCCTGCCGGAGACGGTGGACCTCGAGACCCTCGACCTGCACCGGCTGCCCGTGGTCAACCCCGAGCCGGAGCACGGCACCAACGTCGAGTTCGTCCGGCCGATGGGGGCCGGTCACATCCGGATGCGCGTGCGTGAGCGCGGCGTCGGCGAGACCCGTTCGTGCGGGACCGGCGCCGCGGCTGCTGCGCTGGCGACCCGGTTCTGGGCAGGGGACCGCGGCGACTCCTGGACGGTCGACGTCCCCGGCGGGCGGCTCCGCGTCCGCATGCTCGCGGACCAGCAGGTCGAGCTCGCCGGCCCAGCCGTGCTGGTGGCCGACGGCACGACCTCGCTCGTCTAGGCCGCCCCACCCATCTGCGCCGCGCACGCCTGCGGGCTGCGCCGCGGCACCGAAGGTCGACGTGCGCTGTCCGTAATGTCGCAATACGGTCTGGGAATGACCCTCGCCGCACCGCGCCTGCTCCTGTCCTGCGTGACGGCTGCCTCGCTCGCCGCAGCCGTCGCCCTTCCTGCCACCGCTGCGGGTGGTGGAGGCGGTGACGGCGACCGAACGGGGCGCGCCGCTGCGCCGGGTCAGGCCGGCCGTCATCCCGGTGGGCACGGCAAGGACCTGCCCAAGGTCCCGGTGATGCGCGGCTCCGGCGGTGCCGTGTCGTCGGTCGACCAGCAGGCCAGCCAGGTCGGCATCGATGTCCTGCGGGCCGGGGGCAACGCCGCCGACGCCGCGGTGGCGACGGCTGCCGCGCTCGGAGCCGTGGAGCCCTACACCTCGGGCATCGGCGGTGGCGGCTTCTTCGTCCACTACGACGCGAAGACCGGCCGCGTCTCCACCATCGACGGGCGCGAGACCGCGCCGAAGTCGTTCACGGACAAGGCTTTCCTGAACCCCGACGGCACCCCGGTGAACTTCGACAAGGCGGTCAACTCCGGCCTGTCGGTCGGCGCCCCGGGCACGCCGGCGACCTGGGCCGCCGCCGTCGACCGGTTCGGCACCCGTCGTCTCGGGGACCTGCTCAAGCCGGCCGAGCGGCTGGCCCGCGAGGGCATCGTCGTCGACCAGAGCTTCCACGACCTGACGGCCGAGAACGAGAAGCGTTTCGCGATGTTCCCCGAAACGGCCCGCGTGTTCCTGCGCGACGGGAAGGCGCCGGCCGTCGGCACCCGGTGGAACAACCCCGACATCGCCCGCGCCTACCGCGAGGTCCGCACCCACGGCATCGCGTCCCTCTACGGCGGGAAGCTGGGCCGTGCGGTCGTCGCCGAGGCGTCCGACCCGCACACGGCACCGGGCGTCGAGGTGCCCCGGGGCCAGCTGACGCTCGGCGACCTGCGGGCGTACGACGTCGTGCACCGCAAGCCGACGCACACGACGTACCGCGGACTCGACGTCTACGGCATGCCGGTCCCCAGCTCGGGTGGCATCGCCGTCGGGGAGATCCTCAACCTGCTCGAGTCCTACGACCGGCGCACGGGCACATCGCTCTCCGAGGTCAGCAACGCGGAGTACCTGCACCGCTTCAGCGAGGCGTCCGCCACGGCCTTCGCCGACCGCAACCGCTACGTCGGTGACGTCAGCGGCGTCCCGACGAACGAGCTGCTCTCGCAAGGCTTCGCGAACGAGCGTTCCTGCCTCTTCGACGCGGACAAGGCCCAGCCGCGCCCCATCCCGTTCGGCCAGCCCGACGGCGACTACAGCGCCTGTGGCACGGCGAAGAAGACGACCGGCCTGCCCAACGACGGTCGGTCGACCACCAGCCTGTCGGTCGCCGACAGGTGGGGGAACGTCGTCGCCTACACCCTGACCATCGAGCAGTACGGCGGCTCGGGCATCACCGTCCCCGGCTACGGCTTCCTGCTCAACAACGAGCTCACCGACTTCAACTTCGCGCCGGTGCAGCCCGGCGTCCCGGACCCGAACCTCCCCGGACCCGGCAAGCGGCCGCGCTCGTCGATGAGCCCGACGATCATCCTCGAGGACGGCACGCCGATCCTCAGCGTCGGCAGTCCCGGTGGCGCGACGATCATCACGACGGTCGCCCAGGTCATCACCGAGCACCTCGACAGGGACCTGGCCCTCGTCGACGCGATCGCCGCCCCCCGGCTGTCGTCCCGCAACGGCACCGAGGACGCCGAGCCTGCCCTGCTGGGCTCTGCCGACGGCAGCGCCCTCAAGGCTCTCGGTCACCAGCTGAGGGAGTCCGCCGTCATCGGCAACGCGGCGGCCATCCGGATCAACGGCCGCGACGACTTCGAGGCGGCCGCCGAGACCACGCGTCGCAGCGGCGGATCGGCGATGGTGGTGCACCCGGCCCGTTGACCGGCGGGTCAGGCGGTGCGGCGGACCTCGAGGACCCGGAAGCCCTTGTCCGACGCGTACCGCTCCACGGCATACGCCTCGCCGGGGAGCTGGCCGACGAGCCACTTCTGCAGCGAGTCCGAGCCGAGATTCTTCTGGACCACGAGGTAGGCCGCGCCACCCACGGCGAGGCGGGGGAGCCAGGTCAGGAGCATGTCGTGCAGCACCGCCTTGCCCACCCGGATCGGGGGGTTGGACCAGATAGCGGCGAACTCGACGTCCGCCGGCACGTCCTCGGGACGGCACGCGTGCACCGCGGTGAGGCCGAGGGAGGCCGCGGTCGTGCGGAGGAGGTCCAGCGCGCGCTCGTTGACGTCCACGGCATACACGGTGGCCTCCGGGGAGCGCAGCGCGAGGGTGAGGCTGATCGGGCCCCAGCCGCAGCCGAGGTCGAGGAGGGCGCCCGAGGTCGGCGGCGCCGGGGCCTCGCGCAGCAGCACGGCGGTGCCCTTGTCGATGCCGTCGGGGCTGAAGATGCCGGCCGCGGTGCGCACGGTGACCTCGCGCCCGGCAAGCTCCACGGAGGTGGAGCGCTGCTGCGCCGCGCTGACCGGTTCGGCGGTGAAGTAGTGGTCGTGGTCGCTCATCGGGGTCAACGCTAGGGCCACCCGAGGGGCGAGGACATAAACGGGTCGCCGCTTCCGTTGTATCAGTGAGATCCTGAGGGAGATATGACACCACGCTCTGACATCTTTGACTTCCGCGCCGAAGCACTCGCCGACGACGACACCCTCGTCCACGGCGAGGAGCACGGCTTCGACGGCGACCAGTACGACCGAGAGGACCGCGCGGCCCTGCGCCGCGTGGCCGGGCTGTCCACCGAGCTCGAGGACGTCACCGAGGTCGAGTACCGCCAGCTGCGCCTCGAGCGCGTCGTCCTCGCCGCCGTGTGGACCGAGGGGTCCGCCGACGACGCCGACAACTCGCTCCGCGAGCTCGCGGCCCTGGCCGAGACCGCCGGCTCCACCGTGCTCGCGGGGCTGGTCCAGCGCCGGGCGAAGCCCGACACCGGCACCTACCTGGGTTCGGGCAAGGCCATCGAGCTGCGCGACATCGTCATCGCCGAGGGCGCTGACACCGTCATCTGCGACACCGAGCTCACGCCGTCCCAGCGCCGCGCGCTCGAGGACGTCGTCAAGGTCAAGGTCATCGACCGCACCGCACTGATCCTCGACATCTTCGCCCAGCACGCGAAGTCCAAGGAGGGCAAGGCGCAGGTGGAGCTGGCCCAGCTCCAGTACCTCCTGCCGCGCCTGCGTGGTTGGGGTGAGTCGATGTCCCGCCAGGCCGGTGGCCAGGCAGCCGGCGGCCAGGGCATGGGTTCGCGTGGTCCGGGTGAGACGAAGATCGAGCTCGACCGTCGCCGGATCAACACGCGGATGGCCAAGCTGCGCCGCGAGATCAAGGAGATGAAGACCAGCCGCGACACCCGCCGCCTCAGCCGCAAGGCCCACGAGGTGCCCAGCGTCGCGATCGCCGGCTACACCAACGCCGGCAAGTCCTCGCTGCTCAACCGCCTCACCGGCGCCGGCGTCCTCGTCGAGAACCAGCTGTTCGCCACCCTCGACCCGACCGTGCGTCGCGCCGAGACCGAGGACGGCCGTCTCTACACGCTCGCCGACACCGTGGGCTTCGTCCGCCAGCTGCCGACGCAGCTCGTCGAGGCCTTCCGCTCGACGCTCGAAGAGGTGGCCGACGCCGACCTGCTGCTGCACGTCGTCGACGGTTCGCACCCCGACCCCGAGGGCCAGATCAGCGCCGTGCGCGCAGTTCTGGCCGATGTCGACGCCGCGGACGTCAAGGAGGTCATCGTCGTCAACAAGGCCGATGCCGCCGACCCCGAGGTGATCGACCGGATCCGCCGCCACGAGAAGCACTGCATCGTCGTGTCGGCCCGCACCGGTGCCGGGCTCGCCGAGCTGCGCGCCCTCATCGCGGACGAGCTGCCCCGGCCCGACATCGACGTCGAGGTGCTGCTGCCCTACGACCGAGGTGACCTCGTCAGCCGCCTGCACGAGGAGGCCGAGGTGCTCTCCAGCGAGCACACCGAGCGGGGCACGCACGTCAAGGCGCGGGTGCACCCCGAGCTCGCGTCCGAGCTCGCCGACTTCGCTGCCTAGGAGCAACCTCGTATGCCGCCTGCTCCCGTTGGTCCGGCCGAGTCAGCCGGTCCCCGCACGACCGGGGTGACCGGGGTGACCGGTGCCCTCGGTGGTGCGGTCACCCGGCTGCTCCTCGAGCAGACCGCCCCGGCCGACCGGATGGTGCTCCTGGCTCGGCGCCCCGAGGCGGCGCCCTCCGTTCCCAGCGCCGACGTGCGGAAGGTCGACTACGCCGACACCCCGGGGGTCCGCGAGGCCCTGGCCGGCATCGACACGCTCCTCATGGTGTCGGCGTCCGAGGACGTCGACCGTCGCGGTCAGCACCTGGCCTTCGTCGCGGCTGCCGCTGCTGCGGGCGTTCGTCACGTCGTCTACACGTCGTTCCAGGGCGCGGCCGCCGACTGCACCTTCACGCTCGGGCGCGACCACTTCGCGACCGAGGAGGCGATCCGGGCCTCGGGCATGGAGCACACCTTCCTGCGCGACAGCTTCTACGCCGACTTCCTGCCCCTGATGGCCACCGACGGAGCGATCCGTGGACCCGCGGGTGACGGCCGGGTCGCGGCCGTCGCGCGTGACGACGTCGCAGCAGCCGCTGCCGCTGTCCTCATCGACCCGAGCCGGCACGTCGGGGCGACGTACGACCTCACCGGACCTGAGGCCCTGACCCTCGCCGAGGCAGCCCAGGTCGTCACCGAGGTGACCGGCCGACCGACGACCTACGTCGACGAGTCGCTGCCCGAGGCCTACGCCTCACGGGCGTCGTACGGTGCTCCCGACTGGCAGGTCGAGGCGTGGGTGTCGACCTACACCGCCATCGCGCGCGGCGAGGTGGCCGCCGTGAGCGACAGCGTCGAGCGTCTCACCGGCCGCCCGGCCACGAGCCTGCGCGAGCTCCTCATGCGCAGCAGCTGATCCGCGACGGCTGGCCCCCGTCCGGGACGTTGCGGCCGTCAGAGCAGCCGGTAGACCGACACGTGCGAGCGGGAGTCGGCGGTGAACGCGGACCTGTCCCAGTCGGCATACCGAGCCTCGAGTCCGAACCCCGCGAGGCGTCCCATGAGGTCGAGCTCGGCCGGCCACACATAGCGGTGCGGGCTGATCGCGTGGGTGGCCTCGCGGCCCCGGTCGTACCGGAAGTGGTGCGAGGTGACGCGCTGATCGAGCACGTCGTAGTCGTCGAGGCCGACGTAGCCGGGCCGGCTCGAGAAGACCGCGGCCGGTGCGCCGGGCGGGAGCTGGCGCAGCTGGGGCACCCAGAGCTCGATGACGAACGCGCCGCCGGGGGACAGGTGGCGGGCGGCGTTGCGGAAGCACTCGACCTGGGCGTCCTGGGTGAGCAGGTTCGAGATGGTGTTGAAGACGAGGTAGACGAGGGAGAACTCGCCCTCCACCCTCGTCGTGGCCATGTCACCGATGGTCACTGGGATCGCTTGCGTACCAACGCGTTCGTACAGCTTGCCGACCATCGGCTCCGACAGCTCGATCCCCGTCACCGCGACGCCATGCTCCGCGAGCGGTATGGCGACGCGGCCGGTCCCGATGGCCAGCTCGAGGGCTGAGCCGTCCCCGGCGAGCCCGGCGAGCAGGTCGACGGTCGGTCGCAGGACCTCGTCGGACCACATCCCCTCGCCGGGGGTGTCGTAGAGGTCGGCGGCGGTCTGGTCCCAGATCTCGTCAGGCTGCACGTCCTCGACCCTGCCCGAGCCGGGTCCACCCGTCCACCGGGTTTCGGGCGTCAGAGGCGGCGGAACGCGGTCGTGAGGACGACGGGTTCGCCGGCCTCGTCGGAGGCGTCGAGGTCGACGGTCGCCTCGATGACCCAGTCGTGGTCGCCCTCGGGGTCCTCGAGGGTCTGGCGGGCCAGCCAGAGGCGGTGGTCGCCCTCGGGCTCGTTCTCGCCGGGCGCGGGACCGGTGGTGGTGGAGAGGTGCAGCAGGCCCGGACCTCGGGCAGCGCCGTCGGTGCCGATGGTGTCGTGCTCGGCGTAGTAGGCACCGAGGGCCTCGTCCCAGGCCGCCTCGTCCATGATCGCGTGGCGCGGCGGCTCGGGAATCGACGCCGCCGCCTCCTCGAGGGCGGCCAGGTCGCGGAACCTGTCGCGTGATGCGAGTTCGACGCGACGGAACATCGCGTTGCGCACCATGACGCGGAAAGCCTTCTCGTTGAACGTGATCGGTCGCCCCGCGCGCGTCCCGCCGTGCGCGGCGAGTCGCTCGAGCTCGTCGAGCCGGGCGTTCGCGTCGGGGTCGGTCAGCGCCTCCCACTCGTCGAGCAGCGAGGAGTCGGTCTGGCGGACGGTCTCCCCGAGCCACTCGTGCAGGTCCTCGAAGGCTTCGCTGCGGTGGGCCTCCGGCACCGTCTGGCGCAGGGTCCGGTAGGCGTCGGTGAGGTAGCGCAGCACCAGGCCCTCGGAGCGTGCGAGCTGGTAGTACGACACGAACTCCGTGAACGTCATGGCGCGCTCGTACATGTCACGCACCACCGACTTGGGCGACAGCGCGGACTCCGACACCCAGGGGTGGCTCTGCCGGAAGATCTCGAACGTCGCGTCCAGCAGCTCGGCCAACGGCTTGGGCCAGGAGACGTCCTCGAGCAGCTGCATCCGCTCCTCGTACTCGACGCCGTCGGCCTTCATCTCGCCGACGGCCTCGCCGCGCGCCTTGTACTGCTGCTGCATGAGGATCTGCCGGGGGTCGTCGAGGATCGCCTCGATGACCGAGACGATGTCGAGGGCGTGCGTCGGAGACTCGGGATCGAGGACGTCCAGGGCCGCCAGGGCCAGCGGTGCCAACGGCTGGTTCAGGGCGAAGTCGTCGGCGAGCTCCTCGCGGACGGCGATGGTGCGGCCGTCGGAGCCGGGCGGGTCCACGCGGTGCAGGACGCCCGTGTCGAGCAGGCTGCGGCCGAGGGTGATGGCACGGCGGGCGAGCCGGGCCTGGTTGCGCGGTGACTCGTGGTTGTCGCGGATCAGCTTGGCGAGCGCGGTCACCGGGTCACCGGGGCGCTGGACGAGGTTGAGGATCATCGAGTGGTCGACCCGCATCCGGGACACGAGCGGCTCGGGGTCGGCCGCGACGAGCTTGTCGTAGGTCTGCTCGGTCCATGAGACCTCGCCGTCGGCGGGCTTGCGGCGCTGGACCTTGCGCCGCTTCTTGGGGTCGTCGCCGGCCTTGGCGAGGTTCTTCTCGTTCTCGATGATGTGCTCTGGGGCCTGGACGACGACCGAGCCGCTCGTGTCGTAGCCCGCCCGACCCGCGCGCCCGGCGATCTGGTGGAACTCGCGCGCCTTGAGGATCCGCTGGCGCGAGCCGTCGAACTTCACCAGCCCGGTGAACAGCACCGTCCGGATCGGCACGTTGATGCCGACCCCGAGGGTGTCGGTGCCGCAGATGACCTTGAGCAGTCCGTCCTGCGCGAGCTGCTCCACGAGCCGGCGGTAGCGCGGCAGCATCCCGGCGTGGTGGACGCCGATCCCCGCACGCACGAGGCGGGACAACGTCTTTCCGAACCCTGCGGTGAAGCGGAACCCGGCGATCCGCTCGGCGATCGCCTCCTTGTCGGCCTTCAGCGCCGACTTCATTCCGATGAGCGCCTGCGCCTGCTCCAGCGCCGACACCTGGGTGAAGTGGACGATGTAGACCGGCGACTGGTGGGTCGTCAGCAGCTCCTCGATCGTCTCGGGCAGCGGCGTCATCGCCCACGAGAAGCTCAGCGGGATCGGTCGCTCCGTGCCCGTCACCAGAGCCGTCGAGCGGCCGTTGCGCCGGGTCAGGTCCTCGGCGAGCTCGGTCATGTCGCCGAGGGTCGCCGACATGAGGAGGAACTGCGCCTGCGGCAGCTCGAGCAGCGGCACCTGCCACGCCCACCCGCGGTCGGGCTCGGCGTAGTAGTGGAACTCATCCATGACGACCAGCCCCACATCGGCGTCCTTGCCCTCGCGCAGCGCGATGTTGGCGAGGATCTCCGCGGTGCAGCAGATGATCGGGGCATCGGGGTTCACGGACGCGTCACCGGTGAGCATCCCGACCTCGGAGGCCCCGAACACCTCGCACAGCGCGAAGAACTTCTCGCTCACCAGGGCCTTGATCGGCGCTGTGTAGAAGCTCACCCGGTCCTCGGCGAGCGCGGCGAAGTGCGCGCCCGTGGCGACGAGCGACTTGCCGGAGCCGGTCGGCGTCGACAGCACGACGTTCTCCCCGGCCAGCAGGGAGATCAGCGCCTCGTCCTGGTGGGGGTAGAGCGGGAGCCCGCGCTGCGCCGCCCAGGTGGAGAACGCGTCATACGCCTCCTCGGGTCCGGCCGCGGCACCGTCGAGGAGGTCGGGCAGGGAGGGGGCGGCGGCTACCGTGGGATCGGCGGGGTCGGTGCTCATCACCGCCCATCCTCGCAGGCCCGGAACTTGCCTGGACCTCGGCCGGGCCCACCGTGTCGGCGGGCCGTGCTTGGCTGGTGCCATGGCCTTCGAGACCACCACCGCACGGCTGCGGTTGCGGCGCCCGACCGAGGCGGACCGCGCCTTCCACTCCGCCGTGCACAGCGACCCGCGCCTCCACACCCACGCACCGCACGTGCTCGGCACCCCCGGGACCAACGCGAAGTTCTTCACGTCGATCCTGGCCCATTGGCAGGACCAGAACTTCGGCTACTGGGTGGCCGAGGACCTCGAGACCGGTGTGCCGCTGGGTTGGGTCGGCGTGAAGCAGCAGGACGGATACCTCAACCTCTACTACCGCTTCACCCTCGAGGCGCAGGGCCGCGGCCTGGCTCGCGAGGCGGCCCGAGCGGCGGCGACGATGGCGACGCAGTGGCAGCCGCACGACCCCGTGCGCGCCCTGGTCAAGGACCACAACACCGCGTCCGTGCGGACGGCGGAGTCGGCCGGCTTCGTCCGGACCGGGGAGCGAGTCGTGCTCCCCGACGACCTCCCCGACGAACCCGCCTCGGCGGTGTTCGAGGCGCCACGGGTGACGCGGGTCGACGCGCTGAACGAGACGGTGCGCCGCGAGGTGCTTGCCCTGTGGACCGCCGTGAACGACGCCGGGGGAGCGGTCGGCTTCCTGCCCGGTGCCCCGGTCGAGCGGGTGGCGGAGGCGCTCACCGCGCACGAACGGCAGATGGGGGCGGGTGACGCGGTGGCGGGGGCGCTGCGCGAGCCGGACGGCACGCTCGTGGGCTGGGCGTGGTGGGTCAGGACGCCCAACCCCCTGCTGCACCACGGCCGCTGGCTCTACCGCGTGATGGTCGACCCCACGCGGCAACGCCGCGGTCTGGGCCTGCTGCTCATGGCCGGGATGCACCGGATCGCGCGCGAGGACGACGTCGAGCTGCTCCAGCTCGGCGTGCGCAGCGGCTCGGGGGCGAGCGACTTCTACGCGCAGTGCGGCTACACCGAGGTCGGGCGCATCCCGGGGGCGATCCGGGTCGCCCCGGGCGACGACCGTGATGACGTCACCATGGCCCGCCGCGTCGACGGCGCACCGCTGCGACCGCACGGCGGCACCTGACCGGGGCCCGGTGAGCCCTGGGGACGGTTGACACCGGGGGCCGGCCGCACGGCATACCCTGTCCCGGTGGCTTCCCTCGACGAACTCCTGCACGCCGCCGTCCAGGGAGTGGGTGGGGTCAAGCGCCCCGGCCAGGTCGAGATGGCGCACGCGGTCGCGGACGCGATCACCAAGGACGAGCACCTGCTCGTCCAGGCCGGCACGGGCACCGGCAAGTCCCTCGCCTACCTGATCCCAGCGGTCATGCACGCCCAGAAGACCGGCAAGCCCGCCGTCATCGCCACGGCGACGCTCGCCCTGCAGGCCCAGATCGTCGACCGCGACATGCCGCGCCTCGCCGAGGCGATCACGCCGATCCTCGGGCGCCGACCGACCTACGGCCTGGTCAAGGGCCGGCGCAACTACCTGTGCGCGCACAAGCTGGAGGGCGGCTTCCCCGACGAGGAGGAGGGGCTGTTCGGCGTCGGCGAGGTCGACAAGGCGGCCTCGCGCCTCGGGCAGGAGGTCGTGCGCCTTCGTGAGTGGGCCGACACCACCGAGTCCGGCGACCGCGACGAGCTCGTCCCCGGTGTGAGCGAGCGGGCCTGGCGACAGGTGTCCGTGAGTGCGCACGAGTGCATGGGCAGCAAGTGCCCGGCGTTCGCCGACTGCTTCGTGGAGCGCTCGCGCGAGGCCGCCAAGGAGTGCGACGTCATCGTCACGAACCACTCCTTCATGGCGATCGACTCCTTCGAGGGCCGCCAGATGCTGCCCGAGCACGACGTCCTGGTGGTGGACGAGGGCCACGAGCTCGTCGACCGGGTCACCTCGACGATCACCGACGAGCTCACCGGCCCGATGGTCACGGCTGCTGCCAAGCGCGCCGGCCGGATGGCCGACTCCGCCGAGACCGTCGACGACGCGGCCGACTTCCTGGCCGGCGTCCTCGACGAGCTGCCCGAGGGCAAGCTCGGCGGCATCCCCGACTCGCTGGCCATGGCGCTGGCGCGCGTCCGTGACACCTCCCGCCAGGTGATGACCGAGCTCAAGCCCGAGAAGGGTGTCGAGGCCGACGGCGCCCGCAAGGTCGCGCAGGCCGCGATCGAGGAGGTCTTCGAGAACTCCTCCCGCATCCTCGAGGAGCGCGACCTCGACGTCGTCTGGCTCAACCGCGACCCGAGGCGCGGGTCGGTGCTCCGGGTGGCTCCGATGAGTGTCGCGATGTTGTTGCGGGACAAGGTGTTCGGTGACCGCACCGTCGTCATGACCTCGGCCACGCTCGAGCTCGGCGGCACGTTCGACGCGGTGGCCGGGACGATGGGGCTGCGTGGCGAGGGGGCGCCCGAGTGGCGCGGCCTCGACGTCGGCAGCCCGTTCGACTACCCCCAGCAGGCCATCGCCTACGTCGCCCAGCACCTCCCCGCGCCGGGTCGCGACGGCATCAGCGACGCGACCCTCGACGAGATCGAGGCCCTCATCCGGGCCTCCGGCGGCCGGGCGCTCGGCCTGTTCTCGTCCATGCGCGCGGCGCGCGACGCGACCGAGGCGATGCGCGAGCGGTTCGACGGCGAGATCGGGTTCCTCTGCCAGGGCGAGGACCAGATCACCACGCTCGTGCGGCAGTTCGCCAAGGACCCGAAGACCTGCCTGTTCGGCACACTGACCCTCTGGCAGGGCGTGGACGTGCCGGGGTCGAGCTGCCAGCTCGTCATCATCGACCGGATCCCGTTCCCGCGACCCGACGACCCGCTGTCCTCGGCCCGCGCCCAGGCCATCGCCCGCATGGGTGGCAACGGGTTCATGGCGGTCTCCGCCACCCACGCGGCCCTGCGGCTCGCGCAGGGAGCCGGCCGCCTCATCCGCCGGGCGGACGACCGCGGCGTCGTCGCCTTCCTCGACTCCCGCATGATCACGGCGCGATATGCCGGGTTCCTCCAGAAGTCGCTCCCGCCGTTCTGGCCGACCACCGACCGCGACCGGGTGCTGGCGGCCCTCAAGCGGCTCGACGAGACGGCTGCCCCGCCGCTGACCGTCCACGAGCCCGCGCTGCGCGGGGCGACGGGTGCGGTCATCGGGACGACGATGGGCCGCACCGGCGAGGACGCCGCAGAGCACCCGCGTCCCGCCGAACCCGCTGCCGACCCACGACCGGTCGCGCAGGACCCGCCACCCGCGGACACCTCCAGGACCGCTGTGACGCAGGGCCATGCGTGGACGCCGGAGTCCGACGAGGAGCTGCGCGACGGGGTCGAGCTGGGCCTGGACCTCGCCGAGCTCGCCGAGAGCCTCGAGCTGCCCGAGGACGTCATCGCGGCCCGTCTCAAGGGCCTCGGCCTCGAGACCGGTGCCGCCGCCATGCAGTTCGAGTAGGGCCGGGCCCTGCGCGTCAGTCGAGGTACAGCGTGAACTCCCCGGGCGCGCCGTAGAACTCGATCCAGCCACTCCACTCCTCGTCACCGTCCACGGTGCCGTGGCAGTCGGCCGCCGAGCCCTCGTCGAGCCTCAGCACCGTCTGGCACTGCACGCCGCCGGGCTCCACCTCGGCGCCGTCCAACAGGAGGCTGTCGACCACGGCGTACGCGATCCGGTCGCCCGAGAGCTGCTGCCCGACCACCGCGCCCGGCACCGTGCCGTCGTACTCGCCGTAGCCGCCCGCGAAGTCCGAGGGGTCACCGCCGAACCCTCCGGCCCCGAACGGCACGAGCAGGGCGACCACGGCGACCGCCAGGGCGACCAGGGCCACGAGCAGCGCGCCCCCGGCGAGCCAGAGCGGCAGGCTGCTCCCGCGCTGAACGCCGGTCTGGGGGAGGACGGCGTGCTGTTGGTGACCCCCCGTCGGGTGCTGGCCCGTCGTCGGGGTCGCCCAGACGCCGGGGGGAGTGGGCGGGGAAGGGGGCTGGCTCATAGTTCGTTCCTTGCAGGCGGCGGAGCCGACAGGGTGCCACGCGCGGTGATCCGGGCAGGCAGGTTTCAGGAGGTTCCGGACGTTGGTACCGGTCCAGCCGCTCAGCCGGAGGTGCGGTCGAGCAGTTGCAGCAGGTCGTGCGCAGCGAGCTCGACCTCCTTGTGCCGCCACTCCGACGCGCGGTAGACGCAGGCGATGAGGGCGCTGCGGTGCACCCGCCGAAAGTCCCCGACGGCGAAGGCGAACCGCCCCTTCGTCTCGTCGGTGGCGCCCCCGGTGAGCCCGAGGTGCCACGCGCCGTACGCCTCCCAGTCGTGCTTCTCGAGGTAGGCGTTCTGGGCCTCGGCGTCGGGCTGGACGTCGCCCCACGAGCTGTCGAGGACGTACTGCTTCGCCTCGATCAACCTCGTGACGTGCTCGACGGCTGCAGAGTTCACCGTGTACTTCGCCATACGGGTGATACTGGCCCCATGGATGGCTCCCCGCACCTGCTGCTCGTCGGAGACGGACCGGTCGTCGAGGCCCTCGAGGCGCTGTGCGTCCCGCTCGGCTGGATCACCACGGTGTCGTCCGAGCAGGTGGCGGTCGACCCGGCTTTCGACGCGGTCGTCGTCACCAGCCACCACGAGGGCGTGGACGGACCGGTGCTGCGCGACGCGCTCGCGGCGGGCACGGCATACGTCGGCGCCATGGGCTCGCGCAAGACCCAGGCGCGGCGCCGCGAGTGGCTGCTGGCCCACGACGTGTCCGAGGAGGCGCTCGCCACCCTGCACGCGCCGATCGGGCTCGACATCGGTGCCCAGGCGCCGGGGGAGATCGCCGTCGCGGTCCTGGCCGAGGTGGTGTCGGTATGGCGCGGCGCAGCCGCCGCCGTCACGTCGGTGTCCGACCGCGGTGGGGCGATCCACCCCGACCTGGCTCCCGGCGAGGCCTACTGCCCAGGCGGCTGATGCGCCACGCAGCGAGGGTGGTGTCGCTGCCGCGTGGGAGGGTGGTCCCGTGACCACCACTGCGACGTCCGTGCCGCCGCTCGTGCTCATCACCGGCCCGGAGCAGGTCATCGCCGACCGTGCGCTGAGCTCGACCCTGGACGAGCTCCGGCAGGCCGATCCCGAGCTCGAGGTCGTCCGCCTCGACGCGGCGACCTACGAGGCCGGCTCCCTGGCCATGCACGCGAGCCCCTCCCTGTTCGGCGGGTCCAAGGCGATCGTCGTGCACGACCTCGACGAGGCGCCCGACGAGCTGCAGCTCGACCTGCTCGCGTTCCTCGCGGCGCCCGAGCCCGACGTCACCCTCGTGGTCACCCACAAGTCGGGACAGCGCGGCAAGAAGGTGCTCGACACCATCAAGAAGGCGCAGTCCCGGGTCATCGAGGCGCCGGCGATCAAGTCCGACCGCGACAAGGCGGAGTTCGCGACCCACGAGTTCCGGCGGGCGGGCCGCAAGGCCACTCCCGACGCCGTCCGCGCGCTCATCGAGGCGGTGGGCAAGGACGTCCGCGAGCTGGCTGCCGCCTGCCAGCAGCTCGTCGCCGACACCACCGGCACGATCGACGAGCAGCTCGTCGCGAAGTACCACGGGGGCAAGGTCGAGGCGACCGGCTTCCGGGTGGCCGACGCGGCTGTCGCCGGGAACGCGGGGGAGGCCCTGCGCCTGCTCCGCCACGCCATCGCCACCGGGGTGGACCCGGTCCCGATCGTGGCGGTGCTCGCCCAGCAGCTGCGCCAGCTCGTCAAGGTCGGCGCCGCCGGCCGGGGCCGCTCCGCCGACGTCGCCCGCGACCTCGGCATGGCGCCGTGGCAGGTGGACAAGGCCCGGCGCGGGCTGTCGGGGTGGGGGCCGGAGGGGCTCGCCGACTCGATCCAAGCGGTGGCGGCGGCCGACTTCGAGGTGAAGGGCGGCGGCCGGGACCCGGTCTACGCCGTCGAGCGTGCCATCCTGACGATCACCGCAGCCCGCCACGGACGCTGACCCCCAACCGACCGCCACTGACCGCCGTTGGGTCCGACGGGCACGTTTTGGGGCTGGGGCCCTCGCGCTGGTAGATTTACCCGTCGCGTGCGCGCATGGTCGTGTGCGCATGCAAGCACCACCCAGAGCGTCTCAACCACGGGTGCCCCACGCCCGGTCCCGAGATGCTTCTGCCGCCCTCTAACGGCAACCACCGACCAACCAAGAGAGACACACGTGGCAAACATCAAGTCCCAGCTCAAGCGGATCAAGACGAACCGCACGGCGACCGAGCGCAACAAGGCCGTCAAGAGCGAGCTCAAGACCTGGATCCGCAAGTTCCAGACGGCCGCTGCGGCGGGCGACAAGGACGCGGCCCAGCAGGCGCTCAAGGCTGCGTCGACCAAGCTCGACAAGGCCGTGAGCAAGGGCGTCATCCACGCCAACCAGGCCGCCAACAAGAAGTCGGCCATGGCGAAGAAGGCCAACTCGATCTGATCGAGTCCCTGACATCTCGAAGGGGCCCGCTCACCTCACGGTGAGCGGGCCCCTTCGTCGTCCCCACCGGAGTGCCCAGCCGACGGCGACGAGACCGGCTGGGTGACAGCCGGAGCAGAGGACGACTCAGCCGAGCGCCAGCCTCTGCAGTCCTGCCAGGTCGCCGTTGAAGTAGTCCTGGTCGACGGGGTTGTCGCTGTACTGCCAGAACGTGTAGTACGACCATCCGGCCGGGAGGGTGCCGGGCGTGGTGTTGTAGCGCGCGATCCAGAGCGGGTTGGTCGCCCCGAACTGGCTGGTGTTACCGGTGCAGGTGGTCCACCAGCTCGTCGTCGAGTAGATGACGGCGTCGCGGCCGGTGCGGGCCTTGTACCGCGACGTGAACGCCGCGATCCAGCTGGTCATCGCCGCCTGGCTGAGGCCGTAGCAGGTGGCGCCGTACGGGTCGTACTCGATGTCGAGCACGCCGGGCAGCGTCTTGCCGTCCGCGGACCAGCCGCCGCCGTGGTCGACGAACCAGTCGGCCTGGGCCGTTCCGCTGGAGTTGTCCGGCAGGGCGAAGTGGTACGAGCCGCGGACCATCCCGACGTTGTACGACCCGTTGTACTGCTGGGCGAAGTAGGGGTTCTGGTACGTCGTGCCCTCGGTCGCCTTCACGTAGGCGAACTTCTTCCCCTGGCTCCAGTAGCTCGCCCAGTCGACGTTGCCCTGCCACTTGGACACGTCGATGCCCGGGGTCTGCGTCGCCGCGGCGAGGGTCGAGGCGTCGGCGGCCTGCTTCTGGGTCGGTGCCGCCGTGGTGGAGTCCTGCGACCAGCCCATGAAGGCGTCGCCGCCCCTCGCGATGCCCGCGCGCTGGGCGTGGTCGGTCGGGTGCGGCGCCCCCGAGCTCGCCGTGGACGGTGCCGCACCGGCGGTCGTCGCGGCGAGCAGGGTGGCGGCGGCTGCGGCCAGGGTGGCGGCGCGGTGCCGTCGGCTTCGCTTCATGGGGTCCCCTTCGGGTGGGTCCGGATCGTCGAACACCGCAAAAGGTACAAACCGCCGCAGGGTCACGGGGTCAAGGAACGGTGAGGGGTTGCCATGCTCCGGGTCAGGACTCGCCCATCGGTATGCCGCCGCGGGGCCCCTCAGTGCAGGGCACGGACCGCGGTGGCCACCTCGTCGAACCTGGCACGGTCGAGCGTCGCCCCCTCACGCCGCACCGACGCGGGGTCGACCCGGATGACGCGGTCGAGGCGGACCTCGCTCGGCCGGCCCTGCCGGTCCCAGTCACCGCTGCCGATGTCCTGCCACTGCGGCCCGCGGCGGGCTTCCCGGGCGCCGTCGCGGTCGTGGTCCTTGCTCGTGAGCATGAGGCCCAGGAGCCAGCCGCCGTCGCGGCCCACGAGGAGCACCGGTCGGTCCTTGCCCTGGCGGTGGTCCTCCTCGTACGGCACCCAGGTCCACACGATCTCGCCGGGGTCGGGGCGCCCGTCCGGGTTGGCGGCATACGTCAGGTCCGGGAGGCCGGTGAAGTCGCCGGGGTAGTCACCGCCGACGCCCCTCCTTGGGGCCGTCGAGCGGGAAGTGGTCGATCGAGGACGCGTCGAGTCTGGTCGGGATGTGCGGGGCCGGGGCGCGGTCGACGTGCCTGGTGTCGACGTGCCGGGTGTCGACGCGCGGGAGGACGACGTGCGGTTGCGGACCCAGCGCAGCGCGCCGTCGCGGACGGCCCGTCCGAGGACCTGTGCCAGCTGCTCTCCGAGCCCGCGTCGCGCCATGGCCGCCACGCTACCGGGGGATGGGTCGTGTCAGGCGAGGAGAAGCTGGGTCCGGGCCTCCGCGAGGATCGTGCGGACAGCCCCGGAGTCGGAGGCGAGGGCGCTCCAGCCGTGGGCGATCCGCACGAGGGCCAGGGCCCGGTGGAAGGCGAGGACGCGCGCCTCGGGCACGGCGCCGGGAGCGTATCGGCCGTAGGCCGCGGTGAAGGGCTCGGACAGGGCCCACGACTCGTCGACGGGGCGGCCGGCCAGGACGTTCGTCGTCCAGAGCCAGGAGCCCCAGTACGCCACGTCGCGGGCCGGTGCAGCCAGCTGGAGACGGTCGAAGTCGATCAGCGCCAGGCCCGTCGGGGTCCGCAGGACGTTGCGCGGCGAGAAGTCGCCGTGGGTCAGCACGGCCCGTCCTTCGTCGGGTTGTCGGCCCATCGCCTCGTCGAGGGCGACGAGCGTGGCGGTGAACTCCGCCGCAGTGGGATCGTCCTTGCGGTCGCGGGCCTTGCGGGCGGCGGACCGCACGAGCCGGTGGAGCGGTCGGGCGCGCTCCACCCCGACCGCGCTGGCGTGCAGGTCGGCCAGCAGCCGGGCCGCCTCGTCGGCGACCACCAGGCTCGACCCGAGGTCGCCTCGCGTGGCGACCGGTTCGCCCGGGAGGAACTCCATGGTGAGCGTGTGGCGCTGGGCCGAGAAGGCCAGCGGGCGCGGCATACCAGGTCGGGGGCTGCGCCCGGCACCGAATGGCGATGCCCAGAGCTGTTCCATGACCTCGTGCACCTCGCTGCCTGCCCCAGCGCGGTACTCCTTGAGGACCACCGGCGCCGCACCGGGACGCTCCTCGATGCGCACCGGTCGGTCGGTGTGCCCCGTGACGACGGTGATCGTCCGGGGTTCCGGCGCGGTGAGGGTGGGGCCGGCCATGGTGAGCAGGGCGTCTCGCTGGGGCAGGTCGTGGTGGCGGGTCTCGGCCAGGCCGGCCAGCCGGATCAGGGCCAGCTGCACCCATTGCTCCAGGCCGGCGGGGGTGGCGCCGTAGGCAGACAGGAACGCGCGCACGGCGGTCTCGACGAGACAACTGGCCCGGCCATGCACGAGCGCCTCACGACGCAGGTGGGCCACCATGTTGCCGACGTCGAGCCCTGCGGGGGCCATGGCGGCGTCGTCGAGGTCGATCAGCCGCACGGTGTGGTCGAGTGTGAGCACGATCTGGCGGGGGTGGAAGTCGCGGTGGGAGGGCACCAGCGGCCCGGTCCGCAGGGGGCGGTGCTGGGCCCCCCAAGCCACCGGCAGGAGGGATGCAGGAGCCCGCCGGACCAGCTGGTCCACCTCGTCCTGCCAGGTCCAGCTGCGGTCGAGCTCGGTCCCGGACTGGTGCAGCCGCGCCAGGGCGAGACCGGCTCCGCTGGCGCCGACGAGGAACTGGTCGTCGTCGACGATGTCGAGCACCTGCCCAGGTGTGTAGGTCAGTACCCCGACGTGCCCGTTGGCGGCGACCCCGAGCGACGCGGGGGTGATCGCGGCGAGGCCGGCCCGCCCCATGGCCTCGAGGCGTCGATGGTTGCCCCGGGCCCGCGGTGAGGAGAAGACCTTGACCACCAGCGGGGTGCTCTCGCGCTCGGCGAGCAGGGCCGCCCGCCTTCCCGGCAGGTGGCGCAGCATGGCCGTGACCTGCAGCCCGGGGTCGAGCAGCTGGTGCTCGTGGCGGGCCGCGTCCAGGTGGGCGGCGAGCACCGGGTCGTCGGCCAGCAGGGCTCGGCCGGGGTGGGTGGTCATGGGACTGCGACTCCTGTCCGTGTCGTGAGGGTCAGGATCTGTGACGCGCGGGCCCGCCACCCGCACCGGTCGAAGGCCAGCGTCCTGGCCCGGTCGGCGCGGTCGGCGGCCCCTGCGTCGGAGACGGTCGAGCGGATGCCCTCGGCGAGTGCCAGTGGGTCACCGGGCTGGACGAGCAGACCCGAGCCGTACTCGTCCACCAGAGCCGAGATCTGGCCCAGCCGGGAGGCCACGAACGGCAGTCCGGCCGCGAGGTACTCGTAGAGCTTGAGCGGGGAGAACGCGAAGTCGTCCAGCTCGGGGTAGGGCGCGAGCCCGAGGTCCGCGGACCGGACCGCCGCCACGGCGTCGGTGTGCGACAGCGCCCCCGTGAGGACGACCCGGTCGCTCACCCTGCACTGCTCGGCGAGCCGTTCGAGCTCCAGGCGACCGGGTCCGTCGCCCACGACGACGAGGCGGACCTCCCGGGGAGCATGGGGCAGGGCCCGGACGGCGTGCTCGACCCCGTGCCACGGACGCAAGGTGCCGACGAACACGGCCACCCGTTCCCGCCCCCCGACGCCCCAGCCACCGCGCACGGCATCACGGTCGACCTCCGCCTCGAACAGCTGCTCGTCGAACCCGTTGGGGACGGTGTGGACCCGTTCGCCGCGGACCTCGCGCACCGCCTGCGCGACCTCGTCGCTGACGGCGACGACCTGGTCGGCGCCGCACAGCGTCAGCTCCTCGCGTCGCACCGCCTCCTCGACATGGTGCAGCCCGCGCCAGCGGGACTGCTCACGGCTGAGGATGGCGTTGACCTCGAGGACGTGCTCGGCACCCGTGGCGTCGGCGAGCGCCAGGCCCGCCGTGCCGAACAGCGAGAGCCGTTCGTAGACGACGTCCGGCGCGAAGGACACGGCCACGTCGAGGCCGCGCGTCGCGAACTGCGCGGTGAGCGCCAGCTTGTTGAGCTCCTGCTGGCGGCCCTCGGCACGGCCGGGGTGGGAGAGCAGCCAGGTGCGGCAGTCGACGTCCGGCGCGTCGTGCCCGGCCACCCCCATGAGCAGCACCTCGTGCCCGAGCTGCGCGAACGCCCGGGTCACGGCCCCCAGGTGCAGGGCGGCTCCCTTGGTGCCGGGGACGCGGACGCCTTGGTCGGTGCAGAGGACGAGGATCCTCACGACGCCACCTGCGACCATGTGCGCTGCAGCTGCGCGGCCGAGGCCGCGGGGTCGTATGCCGCCCGCACGAGGTCGCGTCCCTGCCCACCCAACCGGCGGGCCAGGGAGGGGTTGCCGCGCAGCTCGGACAGGGCGCGGGCCAGGGCAGGCGGGTCGTCCGGCGGGACGATCAGGCCGGTCTCGCCGTGCCGCACGAGCTCGGGGATGCCGACGACGTCGGTGGAGACCACGGGAACCCCGCGGGCCAGCGCCTCGACGAGAACCGTGGGGAGGCCGTCGCGGTCACCGTCCTCGTCGATGCGGCACGGCAGCGCCACGACGCCGGCGCGGGCATAGCTGCGCTCGACGACGCCGGCCGGCTGCGGCCCCCACCACCGGACCCGGTCGCCCACCCCGAGGTCGGCGGCGAGCGCCATGAGCTCGGCGTCGAGGGGGCCGCCCCCGATCACCTCGAGCCGCAGCCCCTCGTCGTCGACGGCGGCCAGGGCCAGCGCCCGCAGCAGGGTGTCGATGCCCTTCTTCGCGACGAGGCGGGAGACGCACAGCACCGGTGCCGCGCGGTCACCGACGCCGTCGAGGTTGACCTCACCCAGGGCCACGCCGTTCGGGACGTGGCGCAGCAGCGGCCGTCGAGCGGGACCCAGCACCGTGCCGAGGTGCTCGAGGTTGTAGGCCGACACCGTCACCACGGCCGAGGCCCGAGCCAGGCGCAGCGGCAGCTCCTCGACGTTGTCGCGGTGGTACAGGTCCTTCGCGTGGACGGTGACCGACGAGGGCACCCCGGCCATCGCCGCGGCCGGAACGCCGACGTCGCAGGCCGCGGTAGCGAAGTGGCAGTGCACCTGGGTCACGCCCTCGGACCGGGCCCGGTCGGCCACGAGGACGGACAGGCCGAGCTGGCGCCACACCTTGCGCGCCAGCGCCTGGTCACCGGCTCGGCGCAGCCGACGGACCCTGCGGGCCGCCCGCAGCACCTCGGTCGCCAGGGGGACGGGTCGTCGGACGGCGAGGTGCGCCGCGGCGACCAGCACGTGGCGCCGAACGGGCCGCCGGGGCAGGTACCGCACCAGCGCCCTGACGCGGTCGACCTCGGGGTGGCGCGGCTCGTCCTCCGGGGGGAGCAGCGCGTCGACGAGGACGGTGACGCCCCGCGCCTCGACGCCGAGGATCTCCCGCACCACGAAGGTCTCGCTGAGCCGGGGGTACCGCTTGAGGACGTAGAGCACCTTCACGACCGTCCTCCTGCCGTGACCGTTCCACCGTGGTCGGCGAGGTCACGGAAGGGGCCCGGCCGGGCGGCGAGCTCCTGCGGCGTGCCCAGCTGCACGATGCGCCCGCCGTCGAGGACCGCGACACGGTCCGCCCGCCGGATGGTGGAGAGCCGGTGCGCCACGATGAACGTGGTGCGGTCCGCGGGCAGGTTGGACAACGCCTCCACGAGGGCCGCCTCGGACCGGCCGTCGAGGGCCGACGTGGGTTCGTCGAGGATGAGGATCGGGGCGTCACGGAGGATGGCGCGGGCGATCGAGACCCGCTGCCGCTGGCCACCGGACAGGCTGGCCCCACGCTCGCCGACCATGGTGTCGAGCCCGTCGGGGAGCCGGTCGGCGAACTCGTCGACGAGCGCCAACCGCGCGGCCCGGGCGACCTCCGCGTCGGTGGCGCAGGGGCGGCCCACGCGGATGTTGTCGGCCAGGGTCGCCCTCATGAGCACGCAGTCCTGCAGGACCATGGCCACCTCAGAGCGCAGCGACTCGACACGGTAGCTGCGCACGTCGAGGGCATCGACCCGGACGCACCCGCGGCGCGTGTCGACCAGTCGCGGGATCAGCGACACCAGCGTGCTCTTGCCCGCTCCGGTCGGCCCGACCAGGGCGATGGTCTCACCGGCAGCGACGGCGAGGTCGATGCCGCGCAGGACGGGCTCGCCGCCGTAGTCGAAGTGGACGTCGCAGAACTCCACGCTGCCACGCAGTCGCCGCGCGTCGAGCGCCCCTGTGCTGTCACGGATCTCGGGCACCGTCGCCAGGACCTCCTGGACCCGCTCGCTCGCCGCGGTGCCCTTGGCGAAGGTGGTGCTCACGCGGGAAAGCGCCTTGAGCGGCTTGTACAGGGTGCCGAGGTAGGAGACGAAGACGAGCAGTGCGCCGAGGGTGATATCGCCGTCGATGACCCGACCCGCGCCGAACCACAGCACGACCGCGGCCGACAGGGCGGCCGTGAGGTCGACCATCGGGCTGAACCGGGCCTGGACCCTCGCCGACTCGAGTCCGGCGTCCAGGCTCGTGCGGGTGAGCTCGTCGAACCGTGCCCGCTGCGAACGCTCGAGGGTGAACAGCTGGACGATGCTCATCAGGCCCAGGCTCTCTGTGGCGGCCGCGGCCACCTGCCCGTCGGCCTTGCGGGCCCGGCGGCTGCTGGCCTTGAGCTGGACCGTGGAACGGTGCACGGCGAAGACGAGGAACGGGGTCAGCGCCAGGGCCACGAGGGTGAACGCCGGGTCCATGAACAGCATCACGCCGAACATCCCGACCACGAGCATGACGTTGGGGGCGATGACGGCCAGGGCCTGGACGATCATGTCCTGGGCCCGGTCGACGTCACTGGTGACCCGCGTCGACAGGTCCCCGACCCGCTGGGAGCCGTGGAACCCCAGCGACAGCCGGTGCAGGTGGGAGAACACCACCCCGCGGACGTCGGCCGACATCCGCAGCCCCGCGGTGGACAGCAGCCTGCTCGACCAGTAGTCCAGGCTCGCGGCGAGGCCGACCACGACGAGCAGCAGCGCGACGGCGAGCAGCAGCACAGTGGAGCGGTTCTCGATGCCGGCGAGCGGGGTCCGGTCGGGGGAGACGACGTGGTCGACGACGATCCGCAGCGGCCACGGCTCGGCCAGGCGGACGATGACCTCCGCGACGGCGAGCAGGGCCCCGAGCAGGAGCATGCCGCGGTAGCGGGCGGCATACGGCCGGAAGGTGCGCAGGGCCTCGATCATGCGACACCCACCGCCACCGCGCCGGCGAGGGACAGGAGGTGGCCCACGGCGACGTCGGCGCCGTTGGTCCGGATGCCTGCCCGGCGCAGGGCACCGGGGGCGAGTCGACGTGGCTGGCGCAGCATCCACTCGACGTCGCTCACGGTCGCGTCGCCGTCGAGGACGTCGGCCAGCCCGAGGTGGGCCAGGCGGGTGGCCCGGATGACCTGCTCGCGCCGGGGCTGGACCCGCGGCACGAGGATGGGGCGCAGGCCCGCGGCCAGCGCCTCGTACGTCGAGTTGTAGCCGGCCATCTGCAGGCAGGCCGCCGCGCGGACGTACAGCTCGCCGCAGTCGGGGACGCTGGCGACGACGCGGACGTGGGCCTGGCTGTCGGTGGGGCGCCCCTGCGCGGCGGCCGGGCCCATGACGAGCACCGTCTCGCGCAGGCCGGGGGTGAGGGTCAGGTGCGCCCCGAGCTCCCCGACGGCGCGGCCGTCCGCGCCGCCGCCGGAGCAGACCAGCAGCAGGTCACGCCGCGAGCGACTGGGCCGCGGGGTGTCGACGACGACGCCGCAGTAGGTGAGGGGCAGGTCCAGTCCGTACTCATTCTGGTGGTCGCACAACAGGGGGGTCCCGTAGACGAGGACCTGGTCGAGGAGGTCGGCCGCGCCGTCCCAGTCCGGCCCCGCGAGCTCGCGGCGGACCGTGGCCGGGTCGTCGAGGACGTCCCGCAACCCGAGGACCACGGCCGCGCCCGCCCGCTTGGCGAGCCGCAGCCCACGGCGCCACTCCCCACCGACGCCGAACGGGTGGCGGTCGACCACGACGACGTCCGGGCGGACCTGCTCCACGACCGCCGCGAACCGTTGGGAGCGCTCGGCGAGCACCTCGGCGAGCGGTCGCCCGGCTCCCTCGCGGTGGCCGGAGGCCCCCTTCGTGACGGAGGGGACCCGCTCGATCGTCGTCAGCCCGTCCTCGAGCCAACCCAGCCGGCTCGAGATGCCCGTGACCACCGTGACGTCGGCGCCGGGCGCTCGGCGGTGGACCGCGGCAGCCAGCCGAACGTTGCGGCGGGCGTGGCCCAGGCCGTAACCGTCGTGCGACACCAGCAGGACGCGGGGGCCGGCGGGTGAAGTCATGGCCGCGACGCTAGGGCGACGGCGGTAGCAGCCACCACGTGTCTCTTGGTACTAAGACCACCCACGGCGGGTGGCGAGGAGGTCGAGGCAGAGCTGGCCGAGCAGGCGCTGGTGGTCCCGCAGGGCAGCCAGCGTCGGCGGTGGTGGTGCCGGGTGGCCTGCGTGGGTGAGCATGTACCCCGCGAGCACCGCGAGGAACGCGTCGATGGCCTCGGGGTCGGCGTCCCGGGTCAGCGGCGACGACTCGGCCAGGGCCGCCACGTCGATGCCGTCCCTGGCCATGAGCGGCCACAGGCCGACGAAGTCGGCCCAGGCCGGTCCTCGGGTGACCCAGTTCCAGTCGACGACGCGGATCCGCCCGGAGGTGTCCAGCAGGAGGTTGTCGGGGCGCAGGTCGGAGTGCACGAGGTGCTCGCCCTCGAGCAGCTCCCCGGCCAGGTGCCCCAGGGCCGCGACCTGTGCCGTCTGGTGCGCCGGCAGGGGCGTGACGTGCGCGGGCCAGGCGCGGGTGCCGGCGGCGAGCTCGTCGAGGGTGGCGCGGGCGACCGGGTCGCCCCCGACATCGGTGGCCAGCGACGAGGTGGTGATCGCGGCGACCTCCGCCGGTGGCACGGCGGCGAGCGCGCGGCAGGTGTCGTGGACGAGGGCGACCTCGGCCTCGGTCCACGGGATCCCGGGCATGCGCCCGTCGATCGCCTCGAGGACGATGACCTGCCACAAGTCGCCGTCCGCTCCGGTGTCGTCCGCTCCCGTGACGTCGTCCGTTCCGGTGGTGCGGTCCGGCACGGTGGTGCTGCCGGCGCCGATGAGCGCCGGTGCCGTGAGCCGGCCGGCGACGCGGTCCAGCCGGCCGAGGACCGAGGCCTCCTGGGGGAGGGCGACCCGGGCGTGCGGCGCGGCCGGCCCTGCCGCCTTGGCGAAGACCCGGCGCCCGTCCGCGAGCTCGAGGACGGCGGCGAAGGCGCCGGTGAAACCCGAGGTGACGCTGGGGCGTGCCACCGCGACAGGCGACCCGGCCACCGAGGCGAGCAGCCTGCACACCTCGTCGGGCAGGTCGGCGAACTCGGGGCGGCGCGACGTGCGGTGGTAGTCGACCCCCACGGTCAGGCGTTGGCCCTTGGCCGCCAGAGCAGGCGTCCGGGCCGGCGGCGGTCACGCAGCGCGTGCGATCGCCAGACGAGGACGGGGTGGCTGGCGAGGGCGTTGACGAGCCAGACGAAGAAACCCTTCTCCGTGGTGGCACGGTCGGCGAAGGCGTTCACGTCGACGGTGCGGTTGAGGTACTTGCCCGCGGCCAGGGTCGACATGGCTCCGGCGCTGCCGTGCGGGACGAGGGAGTAGCCGAAGTTGTCGGCCGTGTACTCCTGGCTCCGGCTCAGCGCGGAGCCCAGGAACGGCACCCACTGGGAGCCGCTGATGGCCACGATGCGCCAGTAGCTCGTGTGACCTGCGGCGATGTGGCCGACCTCGTGGCCGATGATGAAGCGCAGCGCGTCGGGCTGGCGGGCCTCGCCGCCGATCTCGAACAGGTCGCTGTAGAGGAAGATGAACCGCTTGAACCCGTGCCCCGAGGCGGCGGCGTTGATCATGCCGTTGCCGAGCACGACGTAGGCGTCGGGGACCTTGGGCAGCCCGTAGTGCGCGCAGGCGTCGAGGAGCATCTGGTGCGCCTCGGGGTACTGCGTCTCGCTGATCTTCACCCCGGTGAGGCGCTGCTGGGCGTAGAGCTGGCCACGCAGGAAGTAGACGAGGACCGGTGCCGCGAGCAGCAGGACGGCATAGGGGTCGGGGTCGCGCCGGTCGATGATCGCCGAGGTGATCTCGTACGTGCAGAACGACCACACGACGACCGACCCGAGGATGACCAGCACGAGGCAGAGGTTCTCGAGCGGGTGGCGCAGGTGGGAACGCACGCGTCGACGGAACCCGGGGGGTGCGAACGGCCCCTCCGGGCCGGACGGTCCGGCGGGGCCACCCTGGGTGGCGAACTGGTCGAGCGGGTGCGCGCCGCTCGGGTGCTGCTGTGGTGCCTGGGTCTGCTCGGCCATGGTCCCCTCGATGTGTGGTCGGCGTCGGGGTCGATCGTATGTCTCGGCCCGTGGTGGCTCGCGTCGAGGCGTGCGCAGGGCGTGGGACATTCGGGGAATGCACCTCCACGCACGATCTGTTGCACCGCTGTGACCGAGTCCGCCCCGCCCGCACCTGCCGCGCCCGCTCCCGGCGCCCTCGACGGCGCCGACCGCTCGGCCGCCCCGGCGATCGACCCGATGGTCGACCCGGTGGGCCCCCCGGTCCGCTCGACCCACACCAACCTCGCGCTCCTCGCGCTCGCCATCGGTGGCTTCGCGATCGGCACGACCGAGTTCGTGACCATGGGCCTGCTGCCCGAGGTCGCCGCCGGTGTCGGCATCTCGATCCCGACCGCGGGGCACGTCGTCTCGGCGTACGCCGCCGGTGTCGTCGTCGGTGCCCCCGTGCTGGCCACCCTCGGCTCGAAGATGCCCCGCAAGACCCTGCTGCTGTGGCTCATGGGTGGCTTCGCCGTCGCGAACGGACTGTCCGCGCTGGCCTCCAGCTACGGGCTGCTCATGGCCGCGCGCTTCCTGTCGGGCCTGCCGCACGGCGCGTACTTCGGCGTCGGTGCCTTGGTGGCGGCCTCCTTGGTGCCGGCCCACCGCCGCACCTGGGCCGTGTCGATGATGATCACCGGGCTGACCGTCGCCAACATCGTGGGGGTGCCGCTCACGACGCGCCTCGGTCAGTCCTACGGCTGGCAGTGGCCGTATGCAGCCGTGGCCGTCCTCGCCGCCATCACCGTGCTCGCCGTGTGGCGCTGGGTGCCGTTCTGCCCGCCCGACGGTGGCGCGACCATGCGGTCGGAGTTCTCGGCCCTGCGTCGTCCGCAGGTGTGGTTCGCGCTCGCGATCGGCACGGTCGGCTTCGGCGGGATGTTCGCGACGTTCTCCTACATCTCGCCGACGATGACCGAGCTCGGCGGGTTCAGCAAGGGCGCGATCCCGCTCATCCTCGCCGTCTACGGCGTGGGCATGACCGCCGGCGCCATGGCCTCGGGGCCGGTCTCCAGGCTCGGCCTCCTGCGCGGGATCGTCGTCGTCATGGGGACGATCGCCGTGATGCTGGCGCTCTTCGGCCCCGCCGTCGCGGCGTCGAAGTGGCTGGCGGTCGTGGCCGTCTTCATGCTCGGGCTGCTGCCCAGCGCACTGGTGCCCATGCTCCAGACCCGGCTGATGGACGTCGCCCACGAGGGGCAGTCGCTCGCCGCCGCCCTCAACCACTCCACCCTCAACCTCGCCAACGCCCTCGGCGCCTGGCTCGGCTCGATCGTGCTCTCCGCGGGCCTGGGGTACGAGTGGCCCTCGCGGCTCGGCGCCGTGCTCGCGGTCCTCGGTGTCGGCATCGCGCTGGCGTCCGGCATCACCGGCCGCCGTTCCGCCCAGGTCGCTCGAACACGCTGACCAGGACGCCGTGGGTCGGTTCGCCGACCGGTGCCTCGTCGAGGCCCTCGATGACGCGCTCGAGGTGTGCCGACAGGGCCTGCGCCTGGGCGCGCGTCAGCCGCACCCGACGCAGGTGCATGAGCGGTTCGCCGACCGCGGTGGCCAGCTCCTGGGCCACGGCCCCGAACAGCGCGGCCGTGTGGTCAGCGCCCTGCGGCCCGCTCGGGGTGCGCAGTCGTCGAGAGGTCCGGACCCAGTAGCGCTCCGTGCCACCGCGCACCGTGCGCGTCCGGTCCGCCCGGGCGAGACCGGCCCGTTCCAGGACCATGAGGTGGTGGGCGATGTTGCCCTTGTTGGAGGACAGCCGCTTCGCCAGCTGGCTCACGGTGGCGCCCTCCTGCCCGATCGTGAACAGGATCCGGTTGCGGAGGGGATGGGCCAGGGCCTTGAGCTGGGCGGGTTCGGTCGCCTCGACCACATCCGCCTCGACCACGTCCGCGTCGCCCACGTCGTCAGGGGTCACCCGTCAAGCGTCAAGAAAGTTTGACGCTTTGTCAACGGGGGCCGCACCCTCGGACGCATGACGACCGACACCCTCACGGCCACCTGGACCACCCCGATCCTCGAGCACTGCGCGGAGCTCGTCGACGCCCGATACGTCCTCCCGGAGGTCGCGCCGCGCGTCGCGGAGGCTCTGCGTGCCGCCGCCGCGGCGGGCAGGTATGCCGCGTGCACCGGTCCCGAGGACCTCGCCGTCGCCGTGACCGCGCACCTGCACGAGCTCACCGCAGACCTGCACCTGCGCCTGCTCTTCCACGCCGACGGTGCCATGGGGGAGCAGGACCCGGCCGCGCTGGAGGCCTACTGGCGTGAGGAGGCCCGCCGCACCGCCGGGGGCGTGCAGCGGGTCGAGCGGACGGCCTCCGGGGTCGGCGTCGTCGTGCTCGGCCCGGTGCTCTGCCACCCGGCCATGGGCGGCGACGCCGTCGCCGCGGCGATGTCGCTCGTGGCGGACGCCGATGCCCTCGTCCTGGACGTCCGTGGGTGCCGGGGCGGGAGCCCCGACGGCGTCGTGCTCCTGCTGAGCCACCTGTTCGAGCCCGAGCCGGTGCGCCTGGGCGACGTCGAGTCCCGCGAGGGCGGCACCCACCAGTACTGGACCCAGTCCGCGCTCGCGGGAAGGCGGTTCGGACCCGACAAGCCGGTGGCCGTGCTCACGTCGGCGGAGACGTTCTCCGGTGGGGAGGCGGTGGCGTTCGACCTGCAGGACCTGGGGCGGGCCACGGTCGTGGGGGAGCGCACCCGCGGTGGTGCCCACCCCCGGATCGGGGTGTCCGTCCACCCGCAGCTGGAGCTCAGCCTTCCGGTGGCCAGGTCGGTCAGCCCCCGCACCGGGGGGAACTGGGAGGGCGCGGGCGTCCTGCCGGACGTCGAGGTGGCGGCGTCGGACGCCCTCGACACCGCCCTGGCGTTCCTGGCGCCCACCGCCTGAGGGTCGGCGCGCCTGCGGTGCCGCCGCGTGGCGTCATGGGCAGGTCACGCGCACGGTCCCGCTCGTGGGAGGATGAACCGTTCCCCGCCGTCCCACCCGTGAGGTCGAGTCCACCCGTGTCCCCGATGGCCCGCACCGCGCTGCAGCCGCACGCAACGCCGCCGGACCTGATCCGGAACTTCAGCATCATCGCCCACATCGACCACGGCAAGTCCACGCTGGCCGACCGCATGCTCCAGGTCACCGGTGTCGTCGACGGTCGCGCGATGCGCGCGCAGTACCTCGACAAGATGGACATCGAGCGCGAGCGCGGCATCACGATCAAGAGCCAGGCCGTCCGCATGCCGTGGGAGCTCGACGGCACGACGTACGCGTTGAACATGATCGACACCCCCGGCCACGTCGACTTCACCTACGAGGTGTCCCGGTCGCTCGCCGCCTGCGAGGGTGCGGTCCTGCTCGTCGATGCAGCGCAGGGGATCGAGGCGCAGACGCTGGCGAACCTCTACCTCGCCATGGAGAACGAGCTCGCGATCATCCCGGTGCTCAACAAGATCGACCTGCCGGCGGCTCAGCCGGAGAAGTTCGCCGAGGAGCTCGCCGGACTGATCGGCTGCGAGCCCGAGGACTGCCTGCGCGTCTCCGGCAAGACCGGCGAGGGCGTGGAGCCGCTGCTCAACCAGATCGTCCGCCAGCTCCCGGCCCCCGTCGGCGACCCCGACGCCCCGGCGCGCGCGATGATCTTCGACTCGGTCTACGACACCTACCGCGGTGTGGTCACCTACGTCCGGGTCATCGACGGCAACCTCAACCCCCGCGAGAAGATCGCGATGATGTCGACCAAGGCGACCCACGAGCTCCTCGAGATCGGCGTCAGCTCACCCGAGCCCGCGCCGGCCAAGGGTCTCGGGGTCGGCGAGGTGGGCTACCTCATCACCGGGGTGAAGGACGTGCGGCAGTCCAAGGTCGGTGACACCGTCACCAACGCGGCCAAGCCGGCCAAGGAGGCCCTCGGCGGCTACCGCGACCCCAAGCCGATGGTGTTCTCGGGGCTCTACCCGATCGACGGCTCCGACTACCCGGACCTGCGTGACGCCCTCGACAAGCTCAAGCTCAACGATGCGGCCCTGGTCTACGAGCCCGAGACGTCGGCGGCCCTCGGGTTCGGCTTCCGCATCGGGTTCCTCGGCATGCTGCACCTCGAGATCGTGCGCGAGCGCCTCGAGCGCGAGTTCGACCTCGACCTCATCTCGACCCTGCCCAACGTCGTCTACGACGTGACGATGGACGACGGCAAGGTCCTCACGGTCACCAACCCGAGCGAGTACCCCTACGGCAAGGTCTCCTCGGTCACCGAGCCCGTCGTGCGCGCCACGATCCTCGTGCCGAGCGAGTTCATCGGCGCCGTCATGGAGCTGTGCCAGCAGAAGCGCGGCAACCTGCGCGGCATGGACTACCTGTCCGAGGAGCGCGTCGAGATGCGCTACACGCTGCCGCTCGCGGAGATCGTCTTCGACTTCTTCGACCAGCTCAAGTCGCGCACCCGCGGCTACGCCTCGCTCGACTACGAACCCGACGGTGAGCAGGAGGCCGACCTCGTCAAGGTCGACATCCTGCTCCAGGGCGAGACCGTCGACGCCTTCTCCTCGATCGTCCACAAGGACAAGGCCTACGCGTACGGCGTGATGATGGCCAGCAAGCTCAAGGACCTCATCCCGCGCCAGCAGTTCGAGGTGCCGATCCAGGCCGCCATCGGCGCGCGGATCATCGCCCGCGAGAACATCCGGGCGATCCGCAAGGACGTCCTGGCCAAGTGCTACGGCGGCGACATCAGCCGCAAGCGCAAGCTGCTCGAGAAGCAGAAGGCCGGCAAGAAGCGGATGAAGAACATCGGCTCGGTCGAGGTCCCGCCGGAGGCGTTCATCGCAGCGCTGTCCAACGACGGCGAGAAGGCCAAGAAGTAGGTCTCGTCGACCCCGGTGGGTCCTCGTCGAGCTTTGGGTGTCCTGACAGTCGGAAGTCCGACCGTCTGGACACCCAAAGCTGATGAAGGGGAGCAACTCGGTGCGGTTACCCATGGGTAATATCGCCGCATGGTCGACACCTACGCGCTCTACCGACGGCTCTCGCGCCTGCCCCGCGGACGGACGGTCTTCTCGCTCGTATTCGAGCAGGCGGCTCCGTACTTCCGCACCGCGCGACCGCGCTTCGTCGAGCTCGGGCCGAACCGTGCCGTGCTGACGATCCGCAGGCGCCGCCGGGTCCAGAACCACCTGGGCACCGTGCACGTCATCGCGATCTGCAACGGGCTCGAGGCGGCGATGGGCGCGCTCGCCGAGGCGACGATCCCGACGCACCGCCGCTGGATACCGAAGGGCATGGAGGTCGACTACGCCGCGAAGGCGACGACCGACATCACCTGCGTCGCCACCACCGACCCTGCCGACTGGGCGCGGGCCGGCGACGTCGAGGTCCCCGTCCGCGTGGTCGCGACCCGGGCCGACGGCACCGCCGTGGTCGAGGGGACCATCCGGCTCTGGGTCACCGACAAGCCGACCCGGTGACCCGCGTCAGTGCTGTTCCCGAGCGGCACAGGGCTGGGTAGAGTCCGAAAACCCGCCCTGCCACTGAGGGAGTACTCCGATGAGACCACTTCGGTACGGCATCAACGTCACGCTCGACGGCTGCTGCCACCACGAGGCGGGACTGCCTCCCGACGAGGAGTCGATGGCGTTCTGGACGGCCGAGCTCGAGCGCGCCGACGCATTGCTCTACGGCCGGGTGACCTACTCGATGATGGAGTCGGCGTGGCGGCGGCCGGCGGACGGCGGGTGGCCCGACTGGATGGGTGACGAGGACATCCCGTTCGCCGAGTCCATCGACCAGAAGCCGAAGTACGTCGTGTCCAGCACCGTGGCCGAGGTCGACTGGAACGCCGAGCTGCTCACGGGCGACCTGCGGGAAGCGGTGCAGCGGCTCAAGGACGAACCGGGCGACGGCCTGTCCGTGGGGGGCGTGACCCTGCCCCTGGCACTGGCCGACCTGGGGCTGATCGACGAGTACACCTTCGTCGTGCACCCGGTCCTGGCCGGTCATGGTCCGACCCTGCTCTCGGGGCTGCGCGAACGCGTCAGGCTCGAGCCGCTGGACCGTCGGGAGTTCCGGTCGGGAGCGGTGGCGCTGCGGTTCCGCCCGGTGACCACGGCCGGGTGACGCGACCGCCGGGGGTCTCAGCTCGAGGACGGTGGCTCGGCGACGCAGAGCACCCCGCGGTTGCCGTCTGGGTCGGCCACGACGACGAGCGAGGGTGCCTCGCTGTCGTCCACCACGGTGCCGCCCGCGGCCACGACGGCGGCGAGGCGCTGCTCGGCCACCTCGGCCGGCACGTAGACCTCGACGTGGAAGCGTTGGGGCCGACCATCGTTCTCGTCCGGGTCGCCGAACCACAGGTTCGGGACCCGCCCGGTCGCGTCGCGGACCTCGTCCCCGGGCGTCCCGCGGCCCTGGGCGGCGGGGTCACCGGTCAGCAGCGCGGCCCAGACCGGGGCGATGGTCGCCGAACGGCGGGTGTCGAGGCCGAGCTCGAGCACGCTGACCGATGTCGGGTCGGCGGTCAGCCCGTGCTCGGCAGCGACCCGGGAGACCTCGCGGGCGAGGTCGACGTCCTGCTGGGTCGGCCACTGGACGACGTGCTCGGTGCCGTCGTCCTCGCGGTAGATCGCGTCGTCGGTGACCAGCTTGAGGTCGACGTATCCCGGCCCCAGCCCCACGCTCGGGTGGTGGCCCAGCGCGTCTCCCGCCTCACCCACAGCGGTGACGAACCGGGCGCCGGCCGCGAAGTCGTCGACGAGGAACCGCGCGTGCAGCCCCTGCGCCAGCTTGCGCCAGTCGGTCAACCCGGCCTGGGCGATCTGTCCCCCCCGCAGCATGTCCATTCCCGGACGATAGCCGCGATCTGCCCTCCCCGGACCGGTTGCGCGTCAGCAGCTGTCAGACCGGGACGGTGGACTCCTCCACGGTGCCGAGGTCGAGCGGCGGCGTCGTGCCACCAGCGGAGACGTCCTCACGGGCGGCCTCGGCGGTGTCCTCGGTGGTGGGCCCGGCGATGTCCTCGGCGAGGGACCAAAGCGTGAGTACGGCGCGTGGCCAGATCTCCTCGTCCGTCGCCGCGAGCTCGTCCCGCGTCCACCAGCGGTGCGCGGTCATGGTGAGCAGCTCCTGGTCGGTGTGCCCGACGGTGCTCACCTCGAACGCCGGCACCCTGACGTACCAGAACGCCTCGTCCTGGGTCGTGACGACGTCGCTGTACCCGTGCACGACGACACGGGTCGCCAACGGGCCGACGAGGTCCTGCGGTGAGACCTCGATCCCGGTCTCCTCGAAGACCTCGCGCACCGCGGCGTCGACGTCGGACTCGCCTGGCTCGACCCCGCCACCCGGCGTGATCCACCAGTGGGGGACCGGCTCCATACCGGGGTCGCTGTCGCGGAAGAGCAGCAGGCGGTCACGGTCGTCGACGAGCAGCACGCGCATCGCGCGCCGCCGACCCCGCGGGCGGACGTCGTCGGTGCGGCGCGTCATGCGCGCAGGCGGCCGCGGAGCTCCCCGACCTGGTAGCTGCTCCAGCCCTGGTCCTGCAACCAGCCGCTCGCACCGCCGTGCCGTTCGGCCAGGACCGTGAGGATCCGGGTCATCGTCTCCGGCCTGGGGCGGTGGTGGTCCATCGGCTGGCCCTTGAGGACCTCGCCGTACGCCGGACGCGCCGTCAGCCGCCCCACGATCTTCTCGATGCGCTCACCCGTCGCGACGTAGTCGGCAACGACGTCCTCGTCGGACACCCCGGCGACCGAGAGCGCGAGGCCCACGACGGTGCCGGTGCGGTCCTTGCCCGCGGCGCAGTGCACGATCGTCGCGCCGGGCGACTGCGCGATGACCTCGAGCGCGCCGAGGACCGAGTCCGGCCGGTCCGCGAGGTAGCCGAGGTAGTGGCTGGCCCAGTAGTCGTCGTCGAGCCGTGGGCGGGCGTCGGCAGCCTTCTGGTTCTTCTTCGACCACGGGACGACGAGGGCGTCCTCGGCGGTGATCTCGCGCTCGTCGTCGCGGAAGAGCGAGTAGCGGTGGTGGGTGGCGAGGCCACGCGCCTGCAACGGCGCCGGTCCCTCGATGTGGACCTCGACGTTGCTGCGCAGGTCGACGATGTCGCTGACGCCCACGACCTCGACGAGGTGGTCGATGTCGGCGTCGCTGAGGTCCTGGAGGTTGTCCGAACGCAGCAGTCGGCCGGTGGCGACGGTGCCCCCGTCCGTGGTGGGCAGGCCGCCCACGTCACGCATGTTGACGACGCCGTCGAGGTCGATCCAGCGGGAGGTGCTCACCCTTGGACCCTACGCGGAGCCGGTGTCCAGCAGGTGTCCGGCACCCTGCCCCTCGGCGGCGTCCACGACGGCGGCTGCGACGACGAGGTCGCTCAGGCCGTTGCCGAGGTTCTGGCAGACGACGCGCCCCCGGGGTCGAGGGGCGTCGAGCAGGTCGCCGGTCCACGCCGAGGCGGCCGGGTAGTCGCCCCACGCCGGACCGGTCCGGACCGCCTCGAACTGCGGGACGTGGTCGGCGACGAGCACCGCCGTGCGCGCCAGGTCGGGTCCCACCGAGCTCGCGTAGTCCAGCGGCAGCACGAGCGCCTCGGGGTCCAGCCAGGACGGGTCGAGCCAGGTGTCCGTGAGCCCGATGGACAGACCGGTGACGACGACCGGCCGTCCCTCGACCGCCTCACGCACGTCCCCCGTCACCTCCAACCGCACCGCCGGGACGTGCTCGGCGGCCCAGGCGGTGAGGTCGTCCCGCGCCTGCGGCCGGCGTAGACCGTCACGTCGTGGTGCCCCAGCGCGTCAAGGACGCGCAGGTGCGAGCGGGCCTGCACCCCGGCCCCGGTGAAGGCCACGGGTGCGCCGGGGGAGGCGAGGGCCGCGACGCAGGCGCCCGAGACCGCCGCGGTCCGTGCGGCCGTGAGGGCACCCGCCGACATGACTGCTCGCGGCACGCCGGTGTCACCGTCGTTGACCACCATGAGCCCGCTGGCCGTCGGCAGCCCGCGCCCCGGGTTCTCGGGAAAGATGCTGATCCACTTGCAGCCCAACAGGTTTCGCGCTGGGTATGCTGTCGGCATCGCGTTCGCGAACGCTCCTCCGGGCGCGTGGACGGCTGGCTTCGCCGGCACCTCGGCCTCGCCCCGGGCCAGGGCGACGAGCGCGTCGTGAACGAGCCGGACCGCGTCGGCGGGAGGGGGCAGGAGGGCCTCGACGTCGGCGTCGGTGAGGTGGCGCATCCGACGACGGTAGCCGCAGCCGACGACGGCGGTCGGCGCGGCTGCTGAGAGGATGACCGCATGCCCAGCGCCCTTCCCGACGGAGATCCCGCACCCGCCGACGGCGCCCTGCCCGAGTCCGCTCTGGCGACCCTGCCGATCCGGCCGTTCGGGATCTACCTGCACGTGCCGTTCTGCTCCGTGCGTTGTGGCTACTGCGACTTCAACACCTACACGCTCACCGAGCTCGGCAACGACGGCGCGAGCGTCGCGACGTTCGCCGGTGCCGCGGTGCGCGAGCTCGACCTCGCTGCTGCCGTCCTCGGCGACCGGGCACCGCAGGTGCAGACCGTGTTCATCGGGGGAGGCACCCCCACCATGCTGGCCGCGGCTGACCTCGCGGCGATGCTCGGCGGCATACGGGAGCGGTTCGGGCTGGCCGACGACGCCGAGGTGACCACCGAGGCGAACCCGGACTCGGTGACCCCCGAGGGGCTGCGCCGGCTCGCGGACGCAGGGTTCACCCGGGTCTCCTTGGGGATGCAGTCCGCCGTCCCGCACGTGCTGCGGACCCTCGAACGCACCCACGACCCGGCCAACGTCTCGCGCGCGGTCGACGCCGCGCGTGCCGCGGGGCTCCAGGTCAGCCTGGACCTGATCTACGGCACGCCGGGGGAGAGCCTCGACGACTGGCGCACGAGCCTGCGGACGGCGACCGACCTCGGGCCCGACCACGTCTCGGCGTACGCCCTCGTCGTCGAGGACGGCACCAAGCTCGCGGCCCAGGTCCGTCGCGGGCAGGTGCCGGCGCCCGAGGACGACGACGAGGCGGCCAAGTACGAGATCGCCGACGAGCACCTCACCGCGGCCGGCTTCGGTTGGTACGAGGTGAGCAACTGGGCCACCCGCGAGGACGCCCGCTGCCGCCACAACGAGGGCTACTGGGCCGACGGCAACTGGTGGGGGATCGGCCCCGGCGCGCACAGCCACGTCGGTGGCGTCCGGTGGTGGAACGTCAAGCACCCCAATGCGTATGCCGCCCGCGTCGCCTCACCGGGGACGAGCCCGGCGCACGGCCGCGAGACGCTCACCGACGAGCAGCGGTACGACGAGCGGGTGCTGCTCGGGGTGCGCCTGGTCGAGGGGCTACCGCTCGACGACCTGCAGCCGGAAGGGCGCACCGCCGTCGCCGGGCTGATCGCCGACGAGCTCGTGGACGCGACAGCGGCCCTGCGCCGTCAGCGGGTGGTGCTGACGAGGCGGGGCCGCCTGTTGGCCGACACCGTGGTGCGGCGGTTGCTCGGACTGCGTTAGCCCACGGTCACTTCACGAAGCTGGGCGTGAAGGGCGGGGAGTACCAGTCGCCCTTGTTCGCGGCGACGGCCGCGATGATGTGGATGACGAAGGCGAACAGCAGCGCCAGCCCGTAGGTGAAGAAGCCCACGAGCACGATCATCAGCGGGAACGAGATGAGCAGCACGATGCCCGTGATGATCTGGATGTTCAGCGAGTTGGCGGCGTGCTGGCGCACGAACGGGCCGCGGTCCTTGTACATCAGGTAGATGACCAGCGAGCCGACGAAGCCCAGGGTGCCGGCGCTCAGGACCATCGCGACGAGCGGGACCACGTGGGACAACGTCGCCCAGTTCCTCTCCTGCTCCGGCGTCATCGGGGCGGCGGGCGCGCCGTAGGCCGGTGAGGTGGGCTGGTCGGTGGGGGGCTGGTACTGGGGCTGCTCGGTCATGGTGCTCCTCCGTGGTGGTGTGCCACCAGTCAAACGCATGGTCGGCCGCGCGGACAGGACTTTCGGGGTCTGGCGAGGGGCGGGTCAGGGGCAGGTCAGGGACGACCCCGACGTCAGTGCCCCGGCTCGGTCACGAAGTCGATGAGCTCCTCGACGCTGGCGAGCAGCGTCGGCTCGAGGTCGGCGTAGGACCGCACCGTCCCGAGGATCTGCTTCCAGGCGCGGGCGATGTCGGCCTGGCTGTCGGCCTGCCACCCGAGGTGGTGGCAGATGCCGTGCTTCCACGACTGCCCGCGCGGGATCACCGGCCACTGCCGCAGGCCGAGCCGCTCGGGGCGGACCGACTGCCAGACGTCGACGTACGGGTGGCCGAGGATCTTGACGTGCGCGGCATACGGGCCCTTGCGGCAGGCCTGCACGACCTTGTCCTCCTTGGTGCCGGGGAGCAGGTGGTCGACGAGGACCCCCATCCGCTGTCCCGGACCGGGACGGAAGTCGCGGATGGCGCCGGCGAGGTCGTCGACTCCGTCGAGCATCTCCACGACGACTCCTTCGATGCGCAGGTCGTCGCCCCACACCTTCTCGACGAGCTCTGCGTCGTGCCGCCCCTCCACGAAGATGCGCGAACCACTGGCCACCCGGGCCTTGGCACCCTCGACGGCGCGCGATCCGGACGCGGTCCGTGAGGTCGCGGCCCTGGCCTCGGCGAGCTGCGCCCGGGCCGCGGCAGTCGGCGGGGTGAGGATCACGGGAGCCCCGTCGAGCAGGAACCCGGGCCCCATAGGGAAACCCTTGGTGCGCCCGCGCCGGTCCTCGAGGTGCACCACGCGCATGCCGCCGGCCTTCTCGACGCGCACGACGGCGCCGCACCAGCCGGTGTCGACGTCCTCGACGACCAGACCGGTCTCGGCCTCCACCTCGCGGGAGCGTCCCCGCGGGGGGACCTTCCAGTCGCCGGAGAGGACATCGGAGCCATAGCGGTCGGACACCGACGCAGGGTATGCCGCGTGGTCGCCGCCGTCCGCGAGGACGCGCCGCCGGTGCGGTGCCGCGGTCGGGAACACCGTAGACTTGGCACTCGCTGAGCATGAGTGCCAGCGTGGTCCGGCCCGCTGAGCGCTCACCCAACCAGACCGACCGCAGGGAGGTGTCCGATGAGCGAGGAACGTCGTCTCGCCGTGCTGCGCGCGATCGTGCAGGACTACGTCGAGACCTCCGAGCCCGTGGGGTCCAAGGCGCTCCTCGAGCGCCACCACCTCGGGGTCTCGGCTGCCACCGTCCGCAACGACATGGCTGCGCTCGAGGAGGAGGGGCTGATCGCCGCCCCCCACACGAGCGCGGGACGGGTCCCCACCGACGCGGGCTACCGGTTGTTCGTCGACCGGCTGAGCTCGGTCAAGCCGATGTCTGCCGCCGAGCGCTCGGCGATCGCGCAGTTCCTCGAGGGCGCCGTCGACCTCGACGACGTCGTCGCGCGCACCGTGCGGCTGCTGTCCTCGCTGACCCGCCAGGTCGCGGTGATGCAGTACCCGTCGCTGACGCGGTCCTCCGTGCGGCACATCGAGTTCGTCCCGATGGGCGCGACCCGCCTCATGGTCGTGCTCATCGTCAACACCGGCCGGGTCGAGCAGCGGGTCATCGAGACGACCCACGACCTGTCGACGACCGAGGGCGAGGCCACCCTCGGCCTGGTCCGCGCCAAGATCAACGCCAGTGCGGTGGGCCAGCGCCTCGTCGACGCCGCCGCGTCGCTCGCGTCGCTGCCCGACGAGTTCGAGCCGGCCGACCGCGACCTCGTGCGTGCCGTCGTCCGCTCCCTCGAGGACGCCCTGGTCGAGGAGCGCGAGGAGCGGGTCGTGCTGGCTGGCACCTCCAACCTCGCCCGGGTCGGCACCGACTTCCCGCTCAGCATCGGACCCGTCCTCGAGGCGCTCGAGCAGCACGTCGTGCTCCTCAAGCTGCTCGGGACCGCCCGCGAGAACAGCGACCTCGTCTCGGTCCGCATCGGGCACGAGAACCCGTTCGCGGGGCTCCAGTCCACCTCGGTCGTCGCGACCGAGTACGGCACCGGCTCCGACCTCGTGGCCGGGCTCGGCGTCCTCGGCCCCACCCGCATGGACTACCCCACGACGATGGCGTCGGTGCGGGCAGTCGCCACGTACGTCTCCCGCATCCTGGCGCAGTGAGGGCCCGGCCCGAGGACCTGCTCCGAGGGCCTGCCGCCACCGCACCACGACCACGCACCACGCACCACTGACAAGGACACTCGTTGAACGACTACTACCAGGACCTGGGCGTCTCCAAGGACGCGTCGCCGGAGGACATCAAGCGGGCGTACCGCAAGATGGCGCGCAAGCTGCACCCGGACGTCAACCCCAGCCCCGAGGCCGAGGAGCAGTTCAAGAAGGTCTCCCAGGCCTACGACGTCCTCTCGGACGCCGACAAGAAGCGCTCCTACGACCAGGGCGCCGACCCGTATGCCGCCGGTGCGGCCGGGTTCGGCCAGGGCTTCTCCTTCAGCGACATCATGGACGCGTTCTTCGGTGCCGGCGCCGGCCAGGCCCAGCGCGGACCGCGCTCGCGCCAGCGCCGCGGCCAGGACGCCCTGATCCGGCTCGACCTCGACCTCGCCGACGCCGTGTTCGGTGGTGAGCAGGAGCTCACCGTCGAGACCGCGGTCGTGTGCTCGACCTGCCACGGTGACGGCGCCCAGCCCGGCACGTCCCGCCGCACCTGCGACGTCTGCGCGGGTCGCGGTGAGATCCAGCAGGTGCAGCGGTCCTTCCTCGGCCAGGTCATGACGACCCGCCCGTGCATGACCTGCCAGGGCTACGGCGAGGTCCTCGTCAGCCCCTGCTTCGAGTGCTCCGGCGACGGGCGGGTCCGCACCCGCCGCAACCTGAAGATCAAGGTTCCGGCCGGCGTCGACACCGGCACGCGGATCCAGCTCACCGGCGAGGGTGAGGTCGGCCAGGGCGGCGGTCCCGCCGGCGACCTCTACGTCGAGGTGGCGGTCCGCCCGCACCAGACGTTCCAGCGCCGCGGCGACGACCTGCACTGCACGGTCGAGCTGCCGATGACCGCCGGAGCCCTCGGCACCACCCTCAAGCTCGACACCTTCGACGGCGTCAACGAGCTCGAGATCAAGCCGGGCACGCAGTCCGGTGACGTGATGACCGTGCGCGGCCTCGGCGTCACCCACCTGCGCGGTGGTGGCCGTGGCGACCTCATCGTCCACGCGACGATCCTCACGCCGACCAAGCTCGACGAGCAGCAGGAGGAGCTCCTGCGCCAGCTCGCCGCGCTGCGTGGCGAGGAGCGCCCCGAGGGCCGTATGACGCCCGCTCACCCGGGTCTGTTCGGCAAGCTCCGCGACGCCTTCAAGGCCAAGTAGGAGCTCGAGCCCGCGGCTCCCGCCCCCGGTCCCGATCTCTAGGCTGCCCGCATGACGCTCCCGCTGTTCCTGGTGGACCCCACCCTGCTCGCGGGGGTCGGGGTCGGCGACCGGGTCGTGCTCGACGGCCCCGAGGGGCGCCATGCGGCCACCGTCCGACGGATCGCGCCGGGTGAGCAGGTCCTGCTCGCCGATGGTGCCGGGCGGCGCGCGACGTGCGACGTGGTCGGGGCGGGGAAGGCCGAGCTCGAGCTCGTCGTGGCCGACCTGTCTGCCGAGGACGAGCCGAGCCCTAGGTTCGTTCTCGTCCAGGCGCTCGCCAAGGGGGACCGTGACGACCAGGCCGTCGAGGCGGCGACCGAGTTCGGGGTGGACGAGGTCGTCCCGTGGCAGGCCTCGCGCTGCATCGTCCAGTGGCGCGGCGACCGCGGCGACAAGGCCCGCCGCAAGTGGGAGTCGGCCGTCGTCGCAGCGGCCAAGCAGTCCCGCCGGTCGCGGGTGCCCGTCGTTGCGGAGCTGGCGACGACGAAGACCCTCGCCACGCGGGTCGCCGGCGCCGCGGCGGCATACGTGCTCCACGAGGACGCCACGCAGAGCCTTGCAGCACAGGCACTTCCGAGCGAGGGAGAGGTCCTCGTGGTCGTCGGTCCCGAGGGTGGGATCACCCCCGAGGAGGTGACCGCCCTCGAGGCCTCGGGTGCAGTCACGGTGCGGCTGGGGTCGACCGTGCTGCGCTCGTCGAGCGCCGGACCAGCGGCCCTGGCGGTGCTCAGCGCGGCGTCCCGCTGGCGCTGAACCCGCCCGGAAGGGCTACTTCACCGTGAAGGTGACCGAGTCCTCAGCAGCGACGGATCCGTCCTTGGCGCTCGCCTCGTAGACCTTGACCGTGTAGGTGCCGGGGGAGAGGGTGCCGAGGTCGAACGAGTAGGTGCCACGGCCGGGGGCGCCGAGGGTGGCCATGGCGTTGCCCCGCGTGACGAGCGTCGTGCCCCTGCGGAGCTCCCAGCTCACCGTCGCCTCGAACACGGTCGCCTCTCCGGCGACCTTGACGGTCGCTGCCGACGGCAGCACCTGGTCGCGGGTGGGCGAGGTGATCCAGACCGGGGCCAGGTCCTTCCAGGACTCGTCGGCCGATGGACGGGTGAACGCCTGGTCGGTCGCGATCGATCCGAACAGCTTCGTCCCGCCGCCCTCGATCTCGAACCGCACGGGCAGGTTGCCCCGGCCGACGGCGGCCTGGGCCGTCCAGACGAGCTGCTGCACGGCGAGGCGCTGGATCTCGGGGGTGAAACCCTCCGCACCGGGACCGCTCAGCCGGACCTCGATGGCGTCGGCGGTGACGGTCGCGGCGGTGACCGTCGTGCCGGACCACGGCTGGAGGTAGCCGTCGGTGTTGGAGTACGGCTGCGCGTTCACGGCCAGCCCCAGGGCGGCCACGACCTTGTCGACGTCCGTGGCGCCGGCGGGAAGGGGTGTGCGGACGAACTCACGGAAGAGCTTGTACGTGGGCACGGAGTCACCGATGGGGCCGACGAAGTACGCGGGGAGTGCCACCGTCGTCGCTGCCGGTCCCGAGGTGGTCGGGCCGGACGTCGACGGACCGGACGTGGACGCGCCCGACGTCGACGGGGCGGTGGTGGGCTGGTCGGTCGCGCTCGCGGTGCCGCTGGCCGTGCCCGTGGGTGCGGGTGCCGTGGCCGAGGGGCTCCCGGCCGGCGGGCCGGGGACCACGGACGGGTCCTGGTTCGAGACCCACACGCCTCCGGCGATGGCAGCGACGACGGCCGCGGCCGCGGCCGGGACGAGCCAGCGGCGCACCCCGGTGCCACCCGTCGCCGTGACGGGGCCGGCGGTGCGGGCCTCGTGCAGGATCGTGTCGAGCCGCTCGGCCGGTCTGACCCGACCCGCCTCCTGGCTCAGCGTGCGGCGCAGCTCGCGCTCGATGCGGTCGAACTCGCCGGGCTCGAAGTCGGGGTGCAGGAACTCGGTGCGGTCGCTCATGACGACACCTCCATCCGGTCGCGCAGGGCGGCGAGGCCGCGGTGGGCGTGGGCCTTGACCGAACCGGCGGAGATGCCGAGCGCGTCGGCGATCTCGGCCTCGCTCAGGTCGAGGTAGTAGCGCATCGTCAGGACCTCTCTCTGGCGCTGGGGCAACCGCCCGAGCGCCACGACCATGGAGCTGGTGGCTTCTGCGTCGAGGGCGCGCTCCTCGGCGCTCGCCTCGGTGCGTCGTGCGTAGGTGGTGGGCTCGCCCTGCTCCCGTGACAGGTACCGCTCCTCGACGCCGCGGTGGCGCAGGCCGGAGCGCGCTCCGTTCACGACGGCGCGGCGCAGGTAGGCCGCCGCGCTCTCGTGGTTGCGAAGGGAGTCCCAGCGGCGGTGCACCGCGATGAACGCGTCCTGCACGACCTCCTCGGCCGCTAGGTCGTCCCGCAGGAGGAGCCAGGCGAGGCGGACCAGTCCGGTCCAGTGGGCTGCATACAGCTCGGCGATGGCGACGTCGGCGCTCGGTGCGTCGGCGCCGGGGGTCCCGGCCCGTCCGCCGCCCGCACCGCCACGCCCGTTCCCGGGCTCCCCGCGGGGCTCGCGCTCTGCCACGCTCAACAGTCTCACGCTCCCTTGACGCGCAACCAGCGTCTTCGGTTGACCCGCCGATACGCTCGCCTGCATGACTGGTGCGACCGACTCAGCGCAGGATCCGACGGCGGAGCCCTCGAAACAGCCCACCGGCGCCGCCGCGCGCGCGACCGACCCCGACTGCCTGTTCTGCAAGATCGTCGCGGGCCAGATTCCGGCCACGGTGGTGCACGAGGACGAGGCCACGGTGGCATTCCGCGACCTCGACCCCCACGCCCCGACCCACGTGCTGGTCATCCCGCGACACCACGTGGCCACCGCCGCCGGTCTCGCCGCAGAGCGCCCGGAGGACGCGGCGGCGCTGCTGGTGGCCGTGGCGCAGGTCGCCGCGCAGGAAGGGGTCGCGGACACCGGCTACCGCACGGTGTTCAACACCGGCGCCGACGCCCAGCAGAGCGTCTTCCACGCCCACCTGCACGTGCTGGGCGGCCGGGCAATGGCGTGGCCACCCGGCTGAGCAGCACCGTAGACTGGCCCGACCATGCCTGATGCCGATCAGCCGACCACGCCGGGGGGCGCGCCCGAGAGCGTGCACTCCCTGCCCACCCACACCGTCGAGATCCCTCCGCAGGTCCAGATGGTCACCCTCCTCGGACCCCGCGACGAGCTGCTCCGCACGATGGAGCGTGCCTTCCCGCAGCTGCAGATCCACGTCCGCGGCAACGAGTTCCACCTCACCGGGCCCAGCGCCGAGGTGGCCCTGGCCGAGCGGACCATCGACGAGCTGCTCGCCGTGATCGAGGGCGGCCAGCCGCTGAACCGGGACGCCGTCGAGCGCTCCATCAGCATGCTGCGCGCCCAGACCACGGAGCGCCCCGCCGACGTGCTGACGATGAACATCGTCTCCTCGCGCGGCCGCACGATCCGCCCGAAGACGTTGAACCAGAAGCACTACGTCGACGCCATCGACACGCACACGGTCGTCTTCGGCATCGGCCCCGCCGGCACGGGCAAGACCTACCTCGCGATGGCCAAGGCCGTCCAGGCGCTCCAGGCCAAGCAGGTCAACCGCATCATCCTCACCCGACCGGCGGTGGAGGCGGGCGAGCGGCTCGGCTTCCTGCCCGGCACGCTCAACGACAAGATCGACCCCTACCTGCGCCCCCTCTACGACGCGCTGCACGACATGGTCGACCCCGAGTCGATCCCGCGCCTCATGGCCGCCGGGACGATCGAGGTGGCGCCGCTGGCCTACATGCGTGGCCGCACGCTCAACGACGCGTTCATCATCCTCGACGAGGCGCAGAACACCTCGCCCGAGCAGATGAAGATGTTCCTGACCCGACTGGGCTTCGGCTCCAAGATGGTCGTCACCGGCGACGTCACCCAGGTCGACCTGCCCGACGGCTCGCGGTCGGGGCTGCGCGTGGTGCGCGACATCCTCACCGGCGTCGACGACATCCACTTCTCGGTCCTCAGCCCGCAGGACGTCGTCCGGCACCGCCTCGTCGGTGCCATCGTCGACGCCTACGGCCGCTGGGACGACCAGCAGGGCGAGACGCACGGACAGCAGCAGGGAGGGCGGGTCCAGCGTGAGCGTCGACGTTCTCAATGAGACCGACCACCGGCTCGACGAGCTCGAGCTGGTGGCCCTGAGCAAGTACGTCATGAGCGAGATGCGGGTGCACCCCGGTGCCGACCTGTGCCTGCGCCTCGTGGACGAGGCCGCCATGGAGGTCCTCCACGTGCAGTGGATGGACCTGCCCGGACCCACCGACGTCATGTCGTTCCCGATGGACGAGCTGCGGCCCGGCCGGGACGGCGAGGAGCCCGAGGAGGGCGTCCTCGGCGACATCGTGCTGTGCCCGTCCGTCGCGGAGAAGCAGGCGGCCGAGGCCGGCCACGCCACCGAGGAGGAGCTCCTGCTCCTCACCACGCACGGCATCCTGCACCTGCTGGGCTACGACCACGCCGAGCCCGAGGAGGAGCGCGAGATGTTCGAGCTCCAGCGCCAGCTGCTGCTGACGTTCCTCGCGGGCCGTGGTCGCCCCACCACCTGATGGCACGACGATGACCCGACTCGTCCTGGCTGCGCTGCTCAGCATCGCGGTCGCCTTCCTGCTCTCCGCGTCCGAGGCCGCCCTGTGGCGGATGTCGCGGGTGCGGGCCCACGAGCTGCTCGAGGAGAAGCGCGCCGGCTCGAAGTCGTTGATGCGCATCGTCGGTGACAGCGCTGCATACCTGTCCGTCACGGCGTTCCTGCGCGTCGTGGCGGAGGCCACGACCGCCGTGCTCATCACGCTCGGGGCGGTCGACCTCGTCGATGGGTTCTGGAAGCCGCTGCTCATCGCGATCGGGGTGATGGCGCTCGTGTCGTTCGTCGTGGTCGGGGTGTCGCCCCGCACGCTCGGCCGGCAGAACTCTGATGCCGTCGCGCTCATCGCCTCCCCGGTCATCGTGTGGCTGCGGACCCTGCTCGGGCCGGTCGCCCGCGTCCTCATCGCCCTCGGCAACGCCGTGACCCCGGGACGGGGCTACCGCGACGGGCCGTTCCAGAGCGAGTCGGAGCTGCGCGACCTCGTCGACCTGGCGGGGGAGAGCTCGGTCATCGAGGCCGGCGAGCGGGAGATGATCCACTCGGTCTTCGAGCTCGGTGACACCGTCGCTCGTGAGGTGATGGTCCCGCGCACCGACATGGTGACCATCGACGGTGAGAAGTCGCTGCGCTCGGCGATGTCGCTGTTCCTGCGGTCCGGGTTCTCCCGCATCCCGGTCGTCGGCGACGGGTCCGACGACATCCTCGGCCTGCTCTACTTCAAGGACGTCGCCCGCCGCGTCAACGCCGACCACGACGCGGGGTCGCTGCCCGTGACGACGCAGATGCGCCCGATGCACTACATCCCCGAGAGCAAGCCGGTCGACGACCTGCTGCGCGAGATGCAGCGCGACCAGAGCCACTTCGCCGTGGTCGTCGACGAGTACGGCGGCACCGCAGGGCTGGTCACCATCGAGGACATCATCGAGGAGATCGTGGGTGAGATCGCCGACGAGTACGACCGCGAGGCCCCCGGTGTCGAGGACCTCGGCGACGGTTCCGTGCGGGTGCCCGCGACGATGGACATCGACGACCTGGCCGACCTGTTCGACGTCGAGATCGACGAGGACGAGGTCGACACCGTGGGGGGCCTGATCGGCAAGAGCATCGGCCGGGTGCCGATCGTCGGCTCGCGCGCGGAGGTGTCCGGGCTCGCCCTGACCGCCGAACGCATGGCGGGTCGCCGCCACCGGATCGCCTCGGTGATCGTGACCCGGATCCCGGTGACGCCCGAGGGTGGGTCCGAGGACGCCTCCGAGCGCACTACGGTGGAGCCCGAGCGCGAGGGAGTGTCATGACTGCGAGTGGTTCCGGATCATCCGAGGGGTATGCCGACGGGTCGCCGTCGGGGGAGAAGCCGTACCTGGCCGGGTTCGCCTGCCTCGTGGGCCGTCCCAACGCCGGGAAGTCCACGCTGACCAACGCGATGGTCGGGCACAAGGTCGCCATCACGTCGTCCAAGCCGCAGACCACGCGCCATACCATCCGCGGGATCGTCACCAACGAGCGCTCGCAGCTCGTCCTCGTCGACACGCCGGGCCTGCACAAGCCGCGCACCCTGCTGGGGGAGCGGCTCAACGACGTCGTGCGCGAGACGCTGCTCGAGGTCGACGTCATCGGGTTCTGCCTCCCGGCGGACCAGAAGATCGGGCCCGGCGACGGGTTCATCGCCCGTGAGCTCAAGGAGATCCAGCAGGGCAAGCGTCGTCCGGTCGTGGCGATCGCCACCAAGACCGACCGGGTCGACCGGCAGCGGCTGGCCGAGCACCTCATCTCCATCGACCAGCTCGGCTCGTGGGACGCCATCGTGCCCTGCTCGGCCGTCGACGGTTCGCAGGTCGGCGAGGTCACCGAGGTGCTGTCGAGCTACCTGCCGACGTCACCCGGTCCGTTGTACCCCGCAGGCACCCTCACCGACGAGCCGCAGATGGTGATGATCGCCGAGCTCGTCCGCGAGGCTGCCCTCGAAGGGGTCCGCGACGAGCTCCCGCACTCGTTGGCCGTCGTGGTCGAGGAGATGGTCCAGCGCCCCGACCGCCCGGCCGACAAGCCGATGCTCGACGTGCGGGTCAACGTCTTCGTCGAACGGTCGTCGCAGAAGGCCATCATCATCGGCCGCGGTGGTTCGCGGCTGCGTGAGGTGGGCACCAACGCCCGGGTGGGGATCGAGGAGCTGCTCGGCCAGCGGGTGTACCTCGACCTGCACGTGAAGATCGCCAAGGACTGGCAGCGCGACCCCAAGCAGCTGCAGCGCCTGGGTTTCTGACCCGGAGGCGCAGCCGGCCCGGCGACCGTGGCTGCTGCGGCCCGGACGGCGCGTGCGTGGTTTGCGGGGTTCACGGGGTTTGCGCGACGAGTGGTGAGGGTCACGGCATACGCGGATCTCGTTGCGCACCAACAGGTTCGGTGAAGTGACGGGAGAGTTCCCGCGGTCCGCGATTTGAGATGTGTGCTCCTTCTCGGCACAGTGGGCGGTTGACCAACGACGGTTTTGTTACGCAACTACCCCAGAACAGCGAAGGAGCGGCGCCCTCCCCAACGAGGGCGCCTACACCACGTGGACACGACACTGACCAAGACAGGCCCGGCCGCACCGGCCCAGGCCGCGGGCGAGAACGACGCCCTCGACGCCCTGCACCCCGCCCTCGACCCCGTCATCGAGGAGCACCCTGCCGAGGAGCCCCAGAAGGTCGACACGATCGTCTTCGGAGTGACCGCGGCGATCGCGATCGCGTTCGTGCTGTGGGGATTCCTCAGCACAGACACCCTGAGCTCGGCCTCTGGCGCCGGCCTGGGCTGGGTCGTGCACAACATGGGCTGGTTGTTCTCGTTGCTCGCCTCCGGCTGTGTCCTGTTCGTCATCTGGCTCGCCGCCAGCAAGTACGGGCGCATCCCGCTCGGCCGTGACGACGAGGAGCCGGAGTTCAGGACGGTCTCGTGGATCGCCATGATGTTCTCCGCGGGCATGGGCATCGGCCTGATGTTCTACGGCGTCTCCGAGCCGCTCTCGCACTTCGTCACCCCGCCGCCCGGGACCGGTGCCGCCGGGAATCCCGAGGCCGTGCAGAACGCCATGGCCACCACGCTCTTCCACTGGACCCTGCACCCGTGGGCGATCTACGCGGTCGTCGGCCTCGCGGTCGCCTACGGCGTCTTCCGCAAGGGCCGCTCGCTGCTCATCAGCTCGGCGTTCGCGCCGCTCCTCGGCGAGAGGCGCGCCGGTGGCCCTGCCGGTCGCGTCATCGACATGCTCGCCATCTTCGCGACGCTGTTCGGCTCAGCCGCCTCCCTGGGGCTCGGCGCCCTGCAGATCGGCTCCGGCCTCGAGATCGTCGCCGGCCTCGGGAAGACCGGCAACATGGTGCTCGTCGCCATCATCGCGGTGCTGACCGTGTGCTTCATCCTCTCGGCGGTCTCCGGCCTCGCCAAGGGCATCCAGTGGCTGTCCAACATCAACATGGTGCTGGCCCTGGCCCTCGCCGCCTTCGTCTTCGTCGTCGGCCCGACGGTCTTCATCCTCAACCTCATCCCGACCGAGGTCGGCAGCTACTTCCAGAACCTCGCCATGATGTCGGCGCGCACCGACGCCGCGGGCGGCGACGCCATGCAGGAGTGGCTGTCCGGCTGGACGATCTTCTACTGGGCGTGGTGGGTCAGCTGGACCCCCTTCGTCGGCATGTTCATCGCGCGCATCTCGCGCGGGCGCACCATCCGCCAGTTCGTCACCGGTGTCCTGCTCGTGCCGAGCGTCGTCTCGCTCGTGTGGTTCGCGATCTTCGGTGGCGCCGGCATCGACATGCAGCGCGGTGGCACGGACGTCGCCGGCGCAGGGTCGGCCGAGGGCACGCTCTTCGAGATGCTCTCGCACATGCCGCTGGCCACGATCACCTCGGTGCTCGTCATGGTCCTCGTCGCGATCTTCTTCATCTCCGGTGCCGACGCGGCCTCGATCGTCATGGGCACGCTCTCCGAGCGGGGCACCCTGGCGCCGAGCCGCAAGACGGTGATCTTCTGGGGCGCGGCCACCGGTGCCGTCGCCGCCGTCATGCTCCTCGTCGGTGGTGAGGACGCCCTGTCGGGTCTGCAGAACATCACCATCGTGGCTGCCCTGCCGTTCCTGCTCGTGATGATCGGGCTGGCCATCGCGCTGGTCAAGGACCTGAGCAGCGACCCGATGATCGTGCGTCGGGCCTACGCCGTGGCTGCCGTCGAGCAGGCCGTCGTCGCGGGGGTCACCGAGCACGGGGACGACTTCACGCTGACGTACGAGGAGTCCGCACCCGGTGAGGGTGTCGGCGACCTGGTGCCGACGGCACCGACGACCGACAGCGAGCTGGACGACAGGCAGGACGACGAGCTCGTGGCTGCCGATGTGCGCGCAGGTTCTGCCACATCGTGAGCCGCTGAGCCGGTGCACGACCGAGCCGACCTATCCTTGGCCCCATGAGAATTGGTGTTTTCGGGGCCACCGGGCAGGTCGGCTCGGTCATGCGTGCACTCCTCGCCGAGCGGGCCTTCCCGGTCGACGAGATCCGCTTCTTCGCGTCGGCGCGCTCTGCCGGCACGACGCTGCCGTGGGCCGGCGGCGAGGTCACCGTCGAGGACTCGGCGACGGCTGACTTCTCCGGCATCGACATCGCGTTGTTCTCCAACGGTGGTGCGGCCTCCAAGGAGCTCGCACCGAAGGTCGCCGCCGCCGGCGCCGTCGTCGTCGACAACTCCTCCGCCTGGCGCAAGGACCCCGAGGTCCCGCTCGTCGTGAGCGAGGTCAACGCCGACGACCTCGACACGATCCCCAAGGGCATCGTCGCCAACCCCAACTGCACCACGATGGCCGCGATGCCGGTCCTCAAGCCGCTGCACGACGAGGCCGGCCTCGTTCGCCTCACCGTCGCGTCGTACCAGGCCGTGTCCGGCTCGGGTGGCAAGGGCGTGGACGAGCTCGACGGCCAGCTCCGTGGTGGGTATGCCGCCGGCAAGCCTGCCGACCTCGCGCTCGACGGCCGCTCGGTCGAGATCCCGGCGCCGAACGTCTACGCCGTTCCCGTCGGGTTCAACGTGATCCCGCTCGCCGGGTCGATCGTCGACGACGGGTCGCTCGAGACCGACGAGGAGCAGAAGCTCCGCAACGAGTCGCGCAAGATCCTGCACATCGACGACCTGCGGGTCTCGGGCACCTGTGTCCGCGTGCCGGTGTTCACGGGGCACTCGCTCGCGATCCACGCCGAGTTCGACCGGGAGATCTCACCTGAGCGCGCGCTCGAGCTGCTGGCCAAGGCCCCGGGTGTCGTCGTCGCGGACGTCCCCAACCCGCTCGAGGCCGCAGGACGCGATGACGTGTACGTCGGTCGCGTTCGCGCCGACCAGGCTGCGCCGGCCGGCAAGGGCCTCGTGCTCTTCGTCGTGGGGGACAACCTGCGCAAGGGTGCTGCCCTCAACGCCGTGCAGATCGCCGAGGAGCTCCTCAAGCGCCGCTGACGCCCGGCGTCACGTCCCGAAGGGTGGCGACCCTCGTGGTCGACACGGTCGAGCCGCGCGTCCGCTACGCGTCGATCGACGTGGAGCTCGTGGGCGAGCGGGTGGCCACGACGGAGGACCGGACGCGCCTGGCGCGGCGATACCTGGGGGTCGAGGGAGCCGACGCCTACCTCGCGATGGCGCAGGAGAGCTTCGGCCCCGAGTCCGTGTTCACCGTGCGCCCGACCCGGTGGCGGACGGCGGACCTCACGCCCGGTGGGTAGGCGTCAGACGTCGGTCATCCAGTGCTGGTAGCGCTTGCTCACCACCATCCCCACGTGCTCGTAGAGGGGGAGTGCGCCGGTGCGTGAGTCCGTCGACAGCTCGCTGCGCGTCGCGCCGTGCTCGCGGGCTCGCTCGAAGGCGTCGACGAGCAGCGCCCTGGCGAGGCCGCGCCCGCGCTGGTCGGCGCGGACGGCGAGCTGGTCGACGTAGCCGCACCCGTCCGCGACGATCGTGAACGCGACGCCCACCGGGATCCCGTCCGGGTCGACGGCGAACCTGATCTGCCACGGCTCAAACCCGGGCCGCCGCACCGTGCCGGCCGCCCAGTCCTCGAACGAGCTGGGCTGGCGGTCCGGCCACTCGTTGAACGCGTCCTCGACCAGCCGGTATGCAGCGTGCGCGTCGCCACCGCCCTCGCCAGCAACCCCCTCGCCACCAACCCCCTCGCCACCAACCCCCTCGCCACCAACCCCCTCGACACCAACCCCCTCGTCGCCAGCTCCGGCTGGGACGAGGTCGCGCAGCGTGTACCCGGTCGCGAGCGGTTGCGGCGCGATCGCCGCGCCTTCCGGGACGACGAGCACCCAGGACTGCCACCCGTGTCGGTAGCCCAGCGACCGGTACAGCTGCTCGGCCGAGCTGCCGACGGGCACGCTCTGACCCACGAGGTGCCCTCCCCGCCGACGGGAGCAGTCCTCGACCCAGCGCGCCAGCCACGACCCGATGCCACGACCACGGTGGTCCGGGTGCACCGTCGCTTCGGCCCGTCGCGTCTTGTAGACCTCGGCCGCCGCGACGAGTGACTCCCCGTCGAAGACCCCGATGCTCTCTGTGGCGAGGTCGAAGCTCGGTCGTTGCCAGTCGCCCTCGATGTCCTCGGGCTCGACGGCGACCTCGCCGGTGTCGGCCAGCTCCGAGGCGGCGAACAGCTCGTACATCACCCCGGCATCGGTCGGCTCCAGCGGGCGGGCGACGAGTCCGTCGGGCAGGTTCATGGGCCCATGGTGGCGGTCGAGGGTGGGTCGCCGCACGTCCATTTCCGGGGTCTGGTGGGTGCCAGAAGAGTATGAGAGAGTCCTCTCGAAACAGTTCTCTCACGTCCAGGAAGCCGGCCGATGTCCAACCCGTACGACGACGTCGAGCTCAGCCCGCGCAGCATGCGCGCCCTGGCCCACCCGACCCGGCTGGCCATCCTCGACCGGTTGCAGCGGCACGGCCCCAGCACCGCGACGGCCCTGGCGCCCGAGGTCGGTGCGACACCGTCGGTGACCAGCTGGCACCTTCGGCACCTGGCCGAGCACGGACTCGTGCGTGACGCCGAGGTCGAGTCCGACGGTCGCCAGCGCTGGTGGGAGGCGGTGGGACGTGGTTTCCGGTTCACCCCGGCGCCGGACGAGGACGGCCGCGACGCCGCCACCCTGCTCGAACACGTGCTGTTCGACCAAGCGCGCGATCGTCCCCAGGCCTGGGCGCGCGAGACCGAACCCCTGCTCGAGGCCGCCTGGCGGCGCTCCGCCGGGCTCTCCGACACCACGGTCCTCGTCACCGCGGACGAGCTCGAGCAGGTCGAGGCAGCCATCGAGGCCGTCCTCGCGCCATACGTGCTGCGCAAGTCCGGCGGCCCGGCGGTGGAGGGCACGCGCCCGGTCCGGCTGCTGCGCTACGTCCTTCCCGAGGCCCCCACGGACACCGGTGAGTCGGCGTGAGCGACACGGCGCTGTGGCGGGACCGGCGCTTCGGTCGCTACTGGATGGGCCAGGGCGTCTCCCAGTTCGGCGACCGCATCACCGAGCTCGCGCTCCCGCTCATCGCCGTCACCACGCTGCACGCGACTGCGCCCACCGTCGGCCTGCTGACCGCGGCGGTGTGGGCGCCCAACCTGCTCTCGCTGCTCGTCGGCACCTGGGTGGACCACCACGAGCGCAAGCGTCGGCTGCTCGTGCTCGCCGACCTCCTGCGGTGTGCGGTGCTGCTGAGCCTTCCTGTCGCGCACTGGTTCGGCGTCGTCACGATCGGGCAGCTGTTCGTGGTCGCCCTGCTCGCCGGGCTCGGTCAGGTTCTCTACCAGACGGCCTACCCGAGCTTCTTCGTCGCGCTGGTCCGGCGTGACCAGTACGTCGAGGCCAACAGCCTGCTCAGCACCACCCGGTCCTTCTCGTTCGTGGCCGGACCCGCGGCAGCCGGTGGCCTGATCCAGCTCCTCACAGCACCCGTCGCGATGCTTGTCGATGCCCTCACCTTCGCCGTGTCGGCGGTCCTGATCCGGGGAGTGCGGGTCACCGATCCGCCGGTGGACCGTGAGGGTGCGCCTGCGCTGCTGCGCCGGGCCCGTGAAGGTATGGCGCTGGTGCTGCGCCATCCGTACCTGCGGGTGTCGCTGGCGTTCGCGACCACCGTGAACTTCTTCAACTTCGTCGTCGCGGCGCTGCTCATCCTGTTTGCGAGCCGCCACCTGGGGCTGTCCCCCGGGGTCATCGGTCTCGTCTTGGGGGTCGGGGCGACGGGCGGTCTGCTCGGGGCGGTGCTGGCGCGACGGGCGACGTCCCTGTTCGGGGTCGGGCGCACGATCCTGCTCGGGGGCGTGCTGTTCTCGGCGCCGGTCGCACTGCTCCCGCTCGCCGGTGGGCCACTGTGGATGCGCGCCGGGGTGCTGGGTCTCGTCGAGTTCGTCACGGGTCTCGGGGTGATGTGGCTCGACGTGCCGCTCAACGCGCTGCAGACCGCGGTCATCCCGGACGACGTCCGCAGTCGGGTGGCCGGGGCGTTCTCCACCGTCAACTACGGCATCCGGCCCGCGGGCGCAGTCCTGGGCGGCTTCCTCGGGGAGTGGATCGGCATCGCCCCGACGCTCGTCCTCGCGGCTGCCGGCGGGACCCTCGCGGTGCTGTGGCTCGTCGGGTCGCCGATCCTGCGCACGCGCACCATCGACGAGCTCGACGGTGTCGCGGACACCTTGGCGGGAGGGCGTGGATCCCGGGCTTGACGAAAGGTGCGCGGGGGATATGCAATATATCGCATGCCCGTCCCACCGTCATCGAACTCGCCCGCCCCTCCGGTCGGCCGGGCGTTGCTGCGCGACGACGTCTACCGACGGCTGCGCGACGCCATCGTCGACGGCACCCTCGAGCCGGGGGAGCAGCTCCGCGACCAGGAGCTGGCTGTCTGGCTCGGCGTGAGCCGGACGCCGGTGCGGGAGGCGCTGCTACGGCTGCAACAGGCGGGCCTCGTGGCGGCGCGGCCGGGGCGGTCGACCACGGTCGCGTCCCTGGATGCTCGTGCGGTCCGTGACGCACAGTCCGTCGTCGCGTCCCTGCACGAGCTGGCGGTCCGTGAGGCGGTCGGGCTGCTGACCGACGATGACCTCGACCGCATGCGGGCTGCGAACACACGCTTCGACGCGGCACTGCGGTCCGGCGACCCTGATGCCGCCCTCGAGGCGGACGACGAGCTGCACGCCGTACCGGTCGTGGCTGCCGGCAACGCCGCGGTGGCGGCCGTGCTGGAGCAGTACACGCCGGTCCTTCGCCGCGTGGAGCGCCTGCGGTTCGCCTCCCTCTCCGGGCGTGGGTCCGTGGCCCTGCACGCCCGGCTCATCGACCTGTGTGCGCAGGGCGACACCGAGGCTGCTGCCAAGGTCTCGTTCGAGACGTGGCAGACCCTCGAGCCTTTGCTGGACGCCCTGACGAATGACGCCGAACACCTTGCAGCACAAGGAGACTGAGCATGTCGATCCATGACTTCCCGCGCCACCCGTTGACGTTCGGCCCGAGCCCGGTGCACCGCCTGGCACGCCTGACCGAGCATTTCGGCGGGGCGCAGGTCTGGGCCAAGCGCGAGGACGTCAACAGCGGTCTCGCCTTCGGTGGCAACAAGACCCGCAAGCTGGAGTACATCGTCCCCGACGTCCTCGCCTCGGGTGCCGACACCCTCGTCTCCATCGGCGGGTACCAGTCGAACCACACCCGTCAGGTCGCTGCGGTCGCCGCCCACCTCGGGCTCAAGTGCCGCCTCGTCCAGGAGAAGTGGGTGGACTGGGACGACCCGGTCAACGACAAGGTCGGCAACATCCTGCTGTCGCGCATCATGGGCGCCGACTCACGGCTCGACCCGCACGGGTTCGACATCGGCATCCGCACGTCGTGGGAGGACGCGCTGCGCGAGGTCGAGGAGTCCGGCGGCACGCCCTACGGCATCCCGGCCGGCGCCAGCGAGCACGCGCTCGGAGGGCTCGGCTTCGCCAACTGGGCCTACGAGGTCGCCGAGCAGGAGAAGGACCTGGGCGTCTTCTTCGACACGATCGTCGTGTGCACGGTCACCGGGTCCACGCACGCCGGGATGATCGCCGGGTTCGCGGCGCTCGAGGACGCGGGCGGGCGTCCGCGGCGGGTCATCGGCATCGACGCGTCCGCCACCCTCGACAAGACCCGGGAGCAGGTGCGGCGGATCGCCCAGCACACCGCCGACCTCATCGGGCTGGGCCGGGCCCTTCGCGAGGACGAGGTGACCGTGCTCGAGGGCTGGGCCGGCGACCTCTACGGCATCCCCGTCCAGTCGACGATCGACGCGATCCGGCTCAGCGGCAGCCTCGAGGGCATGATCATCGACCCCGTCTACGAGGGGAAGTCCATGGCCGGTCTCATCGACCTCGTCGCCTCCGGCGACATCCCGCGCGACTCCACGGTCCTCTACGCCCACCTCGGTGGCCAGCCTGCCCTCAACGCCTACTCCGCGATTTTCGAGGAGGGCTGGGTGGGGGAGTGAGCCGTCCGGATCGTGGGCCGTGCACCGGTGACGATGGACGTATGCCGCGTGGGCGGCATACCCTCCACGTGTGCGTTTCTCGCGCCTCCTTCTTCGCCGCCGCGGCGGGGCCTGACCGATCAGCCGCCCCTCGTCGCGGAGTAGCGTTGCCCAGGCTGAGGTTCTGTCTGAACCACCGAGCAACGAATCGATAGGCGAGAGAACATGATTCATCCGCAGCAGCCGTCCGGGATGCCCGTGGCGAAGTACGTCCCCTTCCAGGACCAGATCGCGGTCGACCTCCCTGACCGCACCTGGCCGACGAAGGTCCTCGAGGCGGCACCGCGATGGTGCGCGGTCGACCTGCGCGACGGCAACCAGGCGCTCATCGACCCGATGAGCCCGGACCGCAAGAAGCGGATGTTCGAGCTGCTCGTGCGGATGGGCTACAAGGAGATCGAGGTCGGGTTCCCCTCGGCGAGCCAGACGGACTTCGACTTCGTGCGCATGCTCATCGAGGACGACATGATCCCCGACGACGTGACGATCCAGGTGCTCACGCAGTGCCGCGACCACCTCGTCGAGCGCACCTTCGACGCGATCCGCGGCGCCAAGCAGGCGATCGTGCACTTCTACAACTCGACATCGGTGCTCCAGCGGCGCGTCGTCTTCGGGCTCGACCAGGACGGCATCGTCGACATCGCGCTCCAGGCGGCGCGCCTGTGCCGCAAGCTCGAGGAGACCATCCCCGACACGGTCGTCTACTACGAGTACAGCCCCGAGTCGTACACCGGCACCGAGCTCGAGTTCGCCGTGCGGATCTGCAACGAGGTCGCCGACGTCATCGACCCGACGCCCGACCACAAGATGATCATCAACCTCCCCGCGACCGTGGAGATGGCGACGCCCAACGTCTACGCCGACTCGATCGAGTGGATGATCCGCCACCTCGAGCGCCGCGACTCGATCGTCGTCAGCCTGCACCCGCACAACGACCGCGGCACGGGTGTCGCCGCCGCCGAGCTCGGCTACCTCGCCGGCGCGGACCGCATCGAGGGCTGCCTGTTCGGCAACGGTGAGCGGACCGGCAACGTCGACCTCGTCACCCTCGGCATGAACTTGTTCAGCCAGGGCATCGACCCGCAGATCGACTTCTCCGACCTCGACGAGATCCGGCGCACCGTCGAGCACTGCAACCAGCTGCCCGTGGCCGAGCGCCACCCGTGGGGCGGCGACCTCGTCTTCACGGCGTTCTCCGGCTCGCACCAGGACGCGATCAAGAAGGGGTTCGAGGACATGGAGCGCCAGGTGGCCTCCTCCGGCAAGCCGATCGACGAGCTCGTCTGGGGGGTGCCGTACCTGCCGATCGACCCGCACGACGTCGGTCGCTCCTACGAGGCCGTCGTCCGCGTGAACAGCCAGTCCGGCAAGGGTGGGGTCGCCTACCTGCTCAAGAAGGAGCACCAGCTCGACCTGCCGCGTCGCCTGCAGATCGAGTTCAGCGGCGTGGTCCAGGCCAAGACCGACACCGAGGGCGGCGAGGTCAGCGCGGCCCAGCTGTGGAACGTGTTCCAGGACGAGTACCTGCCCGCCGTCGACGGCGAGGCGAACGCCTGGGGACGGTTCACGCCGATCAGCCATGCGCTGGAGAGCCAGGCCGGGGGTGCAGACCGCATCGTCGCCACCATGTTGGACGACGGCGTCGAGGTCTCCATCGAGGGCACAGGCAACGGTCCGATCGCCGCCTTCATCGACGCGTTGTCGACCGTGGGTGTGGACGTCCGCGTCCTCGACTACGCCGAGCACGCCCTGTCCTCGGGCGGCGACGCCCGCGCCGCCGCCTACGTCGAGTGCGCCGTGGGCGACCGCGTCCTGTGGGGTGTCGGGCTGCACAGCTCGATCGTCAAGGCCTCGCTCACCGCGGTCCTGTCCGCGGTGAACCGCGCCCTGCGCGAGCAGGACTGACCGGGACCGGCCGGGCGACTGGCACGAGCAGGATGAGCGCCAGCAGGACCGGACCCGGCGGCACACGCATCGAGACGTATGCTGCCGGGTCGGCACCCGCCGACGCCCCCGGCCGCGCCGAGCACCCCGACCGCGCCGATCGTCCTGACCCAGCCGACCACCTCGCGGGCGAGCTGGCGAGGCTCCTCGTCGACAGCGTCGAGCACGGCGCGAGCGTGGGGTTCCTCGCGCCCTTGGCGCTGGACGAGGCACGCGACTGGTGGCTGTCGGCACTGGCCGACGCGACGGCCGTGGTCGTCATAGCCAGGACGGGCGACGAGGTGGTCGGGTGCGTGCGGGTGCTGCCGGCGCCCCAGGCCAACGGCCGGCACCGGGCCGACATCGGGAAGATGCTCGTCCACTCCGGGCACCGCCGTCGGGGCATCGCCGGAGCCTTGCTCGCGGCGGCCGAGGACGTCGCCCGCGGTCTCGGGCGGACCACCCTCGTCCTCGACACCGAGACCGGAAGCGACGCCGAGCGACTCTACGCGCGGGCCGGCTGGGAGCGCGTCGGGGAGATCCCGCTCTTCGCCGGTGCTGCCGACGGCACGCTGATCTCGACGACGGTCTTCACCAAGCGCCTCGCCTGACCGGATCCGGCCGAGCCGGTCAGTGACGCGCGCCGGCGAACCTGCGCGAGAAGCGGGTCAGGCCCAGGCCGATGGCGATGAGGGCCAGCGCTGCAGCTGTTCCGGGCAGGGTGGAGGGTCCGGTGTTGGCGAGCTCTGCGCCGCTGTCGACGGCGGGGACCGCGCTGGCAGGCGTCGATCCCGAACCCGAGGCGCCGGCGGGGGCTGAGCCCGAGCCGGTCGGGTCGGCGGTCGTGGGGCTGGAAGGAGCCGTCGTCGACGGGGTCGACGGCGAAGGCGACGGGGTCGAGGTCGCGGGACGTAGGTCGATGGTCAACGCGAACTCGTTCGAGATCTGGTTGCCCAAGGGGTCGGTCTCGACCAGGCGGAAGCCGTAGGCGCGCTGGCCCTGTCCGAGTCCGTCGAAGGGGTTGAAGGGCGGCTTCGCGCTCGCGTACACCGGGGCGGCGAACGTCCCGTCGGCGCCCACCACGACTCGGTCGGAGACGGGTTCGCCAGAGCGGTCGAACACGACCTCGACGGTGTCCCCGGGCGTGCCGGTGCCCCGGAAGGTGAACTGCTTGGTCGTGACGGTGCTGCCGGCCGCAGGGCTGGTCAGGACCGGCTGCTTCGGCGGGGTGACGTCCGCGGTGAAGGTGGCCACCTGGGGAGCGGATGACTCTCCCGTACACGTCGGTGGCCACGATGCTCACCGAATGCGTGCCGTCGCGGAGGTTCTTGGGGGTGACCGTCGAGGTGAAGATCCCCGCCTCGTAGTCGCCGAAGCCGAACTCGTCCGTCACGCCCTCGTTGTCCACCTGGACCGTGAAGTACTCGAGGCGGTTCGGATCGCCCACGACCTTGGTCCTGACCTCGAAGGTCGGCCCCACCACCTGGTCGTTCGTGGGGGACAGGATGGTGAGCGTGGACCGCTCGGGCCAGACGTAGTACGGCTGCTCGGCGGAACCCACCACCCCTCCGTTCTCGTCCTGCACCTCGGCGCGGAGGGAGGTGGCGGCGTCCTGGGGAAGCGGCGAGGTGACCTGGTAGCTCCAGGTGCCGTCATCCTCTGTGGTGACGACGTCGACCTCGTCCGAGGCGATGATGACGTGCACCTCGACGCCCGCGTCGGCGGTGCCTTCGATGAGCGGGGTGGTGTCCTCGCCGTCCTCCCCCGGGGCGGTGATGGTCACCTCACCGGGCGCGGCGGCGGCGCTGCCCGCCAGGGCCACACAGCCGAAGAGCACCAGGATGGCGGCTGCGATGGCAGCGGTGAGTCGACGCATCAGAACAAATCCCCTCAAAGCAGTCGTGAGTACACGAGGGAGTGTGCCAGTGCCGTTCAGCCGAATGGGGCGCTTTGCGTGAACTTGCGCGTGGACGCAATCAGCGGACTCCTCGGGGGCGGAACTGGATCGAGATGCGTGGACCCACCGGCTGGTTCGTCTTCGGGATGGCGTGGTCCCAGGTGCGCTGGCACGAGCCGCCCATGACGACCAGGTCGCCGTGGCCGAGCGAGAACCCCAGTGACTCGCCGCCGCCGCGCGGGCGGAGCATCAGTGAACGTGCCGAGCCGATCGACAGGATCGCGACCATCGTGTCCTGGTCCTTGGACCGCCCGATCCGGTCGCCATGCCAGGCGACGGAGTCGCGGCCGTCGCGGTAGAGGCACATGCCGGCGCTGACGAAGGGCTCACCCAGCTCCGCGGCATACCAGGTGCTGAGCTGGTCGCGGGCCTCGGTGAGGACCGGGTGGGGAAGTGCCTCGCCCTCGCCGTAGAACTTGAGCAGGCGAGGGACGTCGACGACGCGCTCGTACATCTCGCGCTTCTCGGCGTACCAGGGGACGTCGTGGTGGAGTGCGTCGAAGAGCTGCTCGGCACCGCCCAGCCAGCCGGGGCGGTAGTCGACCCACGCGCCGCGGCTGAGCTCGGTGCGCGTGAGGCGCACGTCGAGCCCGTGCAGCTCGATCTCGTCGGCGGTGTCGAGCAGGGACCCCTGGAGCGCGGGGAGTGCCATGGCCATGCCGGCAGCATACCTCGCGTTCGAACACCTGTTCTAGTGGTTGCTGGCACCCAGACGGTCGAGCTCCGCCACGAGGTCGGCGCGCAGGTCGTCGTGCTGCGGTCCCAGCACGGTCGACGGCTCCGGTGCCCGCCAGCGTTCGATCGGGTGCAGTGCCACGGGACGCCAGGTGTGCTCCGGTCCCTCCCACTCGTAGCGCGGCCACACGTGCGCGTGCAGGAACGCGTCGTGGTTGCCCTGGATCTCGAGGTTGATCCGCCGGAACCCCGGGTCCCGCCGCGCGCAGACGGTCTGGACCGCCTCGCCGAGCAGATCCATGTCGGCGAGGAAGGCGAGCCGACGCCCGCGCGGGAGGTCGGTCAGCCGGTCGATGCCCGGGGAATCGGTGACGAGGACGCAGTAGCCGGGGAGGAACTGCACGTCACCGATGACCGCGAAGCCCGCGCCGAGCCGTCGCAGCACCGTCGGGTTCTCGCCCCGCAGGGCCGCGCCCACCCGGTCGTGTCGCCAGTCGCCCGCGCCCGCGTCCATGGGCGGCGACAGTAGCGGACGACCCGGGTGCGGCACCGCCTCCCGGTCCCACGGCGCTGGTGGGAGACAATGGAGCCATGCCCCTGTACCGCGACGAAGGCATCGTCCTGCGCACCCAGAAGCTGGGCGAGGCCGATCGCATCGTCACCCTCCTCACGCGGGGACTGGGCAAGGTGCGCGTCGTCGGCAAGGGCGTCCGGCGCACCAAGAGCAGGTTCGGGGCGCGGCTTGAGCCGGCGATGATGGTCGACGTCCAGTGCTACGAGGGACGCAACCTCGACACGGTGACCCAGGCCGAGTCCCTGGCCTCCTGGGGCGATGTCCTCGCCCGCGATTACACGACCTACACCGCGGCCGCCGCGATGCTCGAGACCGCCGACCGGCTGACCGAGGAGCGCGAGCCGAACCTCCAGCAGTACCTCCTGCTCCAGGGCGCGCTGCGCTCGATGGCCGAGGGTGCCCACGACCCCGGGCTCGTCCTGGACGCCTACCTCCTGCGCGCGCTCGCGGTCGCCGGCTGGGCGCCGAGCTTCCACGACTGCGCCCTGTGCGGGGCGCAGGGTCCGCACCGCGCCTTCAACCTCGCGTCGGGAGGCACCGTGTGCCCGGTATGCCGCCCGCCCGGCTCTGCCGCGCCGGCGCCGGAGACGTTGTCCCTCCTCGCGGCCCTGCTTGCGGGGGACTGGGTGGTCGCCGACGCCTCCGGCGGTCGGCACCGTCGTGAGGGCAGCACGCTCGCGAGTGCGTTCCTCCAGTGGCACCTCGAGCGGGGTGTGCGATCGTTGCGCCTCGTGGACCGACGTGACCCCGACGCCCTGAACCCGTCCAGCTCGCGGGTGACGTGGTCGGCCGTGCCGCTGACGGCGTCGGACCCCGTCGAGGGGGCGGGTGCCGTGGCAGCGATCGGTGAGGCGTTCGCGGCGGTGGCCAAGGTCGACCAGGCGCACGCCGCAGCCCGGGCGGCGCAGGCGTGAGCGCTGCATACGCAAAGCCGTTCGCACACCCGAGCGGGGCCCAACCGCCTTCTCTGCCAAAGGAACTCGTGCCCAACCATGTCGCGGTGGTGATGGACGGCAACGGTCGCTGGGCGAACCAGCGGGGCCTCGCGCGCACCAAGGGGCACGAGGCAGGCGAGGCCGCGCTGCTCGACGTCGTGGCCGGTGCCATCGACATCGGGGTGACCCACCTGTCGGCGTACGCGTTCTCGACGGAGAACTGGAAGCGCAGCCCCGACGAGGTCCGGTTCCTCATGGGGTTCAACCGCGACGTCATCCGTCGACGGCGCGACCAGCTGCACGAGTGGGGCGTGCGGATGCGCTGGGTCGGTCGGCGCCCGCGACTGTGGGGCTCGGTCATCAAGGAGCTCGAGACCGCCCAGGAGCTGACCAGGGACAACACCGGGTTGACCCTCTACTTCTGCGTCAACTACGGCGGTCGCGCCGAGATCGCGGACGCGGTGCAGAAGATCGCCGAGCAGGTGCAGCGGGGCAAGCTCAAGCCCGGGTCGATCGACGAGAAGACGATCGCCCGCCACCTGCCCGAGCCCGACATGCCCGACGTCGACCTGTTCGTGAGGTCGTCGGGGGAGCAGCGGACGAGCAACTTCCTGCTGTGGCAGAGCGCTTACGCGGAGATGGTCTTCCAGGACACGCTCTGGCCGGACTACGACCGCCGGCACCTCTGGCAGGCCATCCAGACCTACGCCGAGCGCGACCGCCGCTACGGCGGTGCCGTCGACCTGCCGACCAGCTAGCGCTCAGCCGGCCTCGACGCTGGTGCTGAGGGGCCAGCTCCGCCAGATCGTGCGCGAATGGTCCTGCGACGGGTCCACGAGGGGCGATTCGCGCTGGTTCCGGCACACCCATCGCCCGGACACGGGTCAGGACCCCACCCCCGCACCGCCGGGGCACAGAAGGTTTCGGCCTCAGCGGGAGCAGTCGGCGCAGGTGCCGAAGATCTCCAGGGTGTGGTGCACGTCGGTGAACCCGTGCTCGGCGCTGACCTTGGTCGTCCACGCCTCGACGGTCGGGCCCTCGACCTCGACGGTGCGTCCGCAGTCACGGCAGACGAGGTGGTGGTGGTGGCCGGTCGAGCAGGCGCGGTAGACGGCTTCGCCCTCGTCGGTGCGCAGCATGTCGATCTCGCCGTCGGCAGCCATCGCCTGGAGGTTGCGGTAGACGGTGGCGAGCCCGACCTTGTCGCCGGCCTCGCGCAGCAGCGCGTGCAGCTCCTGGGCGGAACGGAACTCGCCGGTGTCGGCGAGGACCGCGGCGACCGCGGCGCGCTGACGGGTCGGCCGCCGCGTGGCCTCGACGGGGTCGACCGCGTCAGAGGTGGTTGAGGGGGTGCGTTCCTGGACTCCGGTCATCGGGGTGCCGTCTCCTTCGGTGCGAGCCCGTCACGGTCGTGGCCGCTGTCCGGTCCGTCGTGGGGGTGGTCGTCGGGGGCGTGCTCGTCGTAGTGCCCTTCGTGGGGTGCGTGCCGGTGGCCGTCGTGGACGTAGTCGACGTGGTCGTCGTGGGCCACAGCGGCGTGGCCGCAGCCGGGACCGTGCTCGTGGTCGTGGCGCTCGGCCAGCCGGTGCCGCGCGGCTCGCGCCTTGGCGCCGAGGGCGCTGACCGTGGCCACGACGACGAACGCGCCGATGGCGAGCAGCACGATGGTGCCGCCGGAGGGCGTCTCCGCGTAGTACGACGTGATGACGCCGCCCACGCTGGAGAGCACGCCGACGAGGACGGCCCAGCGGACCGAGGCCCGGAAGCTGCGCCCCAGGAGCTGGGCGGTGGCGTTGGGGATGATCATCAGCGCGCTGATGAGCAGCAGGCCCACGACCCGCATCGACACGACGACCGTGACCGCGGTGAGGATCGCGAGGGCGATGTTGAGCGCGGTGACGGGCAGGCCGCTCGCGCGGGCGTACTCCTCGTCGTTGGCCACGGCGAACAACCACGGCCGAAGCAGCCACGTCGTGAAGAGCACGACGACGGCGAGCCCCGCGAAGACCCAGAGGTCGTTCTGGTCCGCCGTGGTGATGGCGCCAAAGAGGTATGCCGTGAGGTTCGCTGGGCTGCTGCTCGGCGACTTCGCGATGATCACGACACCGGCGGCGATGCCGCCGTAGAACATCACCGCGAGGGCGATGTCCCCGCTGGTGCGGCCTCGCGAACGGATCAGCTCGATGGCCACGGCTGCGGCGACGGCGAAGAGCAGGGCGGTGAGCACCGGGGCCTGCCCGGTCAGGAGTCCGACCGCGACACCTGCCAGGGCGACGTGGCCCATCCCGTCACCGATCAGGGACAGCCGGCGCTGGACGAGGAAGACGCCGACCAGGGGAGCGGCGATCCCGACCAGCAGGGCGGCGACGAGCGCCTGGCGCATGAACTCGAGGGCGAGGATCTCGCTCATCGGCGTGCTCCTTCGCGGGGGTCGAGCGGCCCGGCCGAGGGCGCGCCGGGCAGGTGCGTCCGGCCCGGTGCCGGCTCGTCGTCGTGGTGATGGTGATGGTGGTCGTGCCCGAACCCGTCACGGTGGGCGGCGAAGTCGTCGGGGGTGCCGTCGAAGGCGATGTGGCCGCCCTGCACCACGACGATCCGCGTGACGATGCCGGCGAGCGCGGCGAGCTCGTGGGTGACGATGACCATGGTCGTGCCGCGGTCGGCCAGCCGGGCCAGGACGGTCTGGAGCACGTGCTGGTTCGCGGCGTCGACACCTGCCGTCGGCTCGTCCATGAGGAGGACGTCGGGGTTCGACGCGAGCGCACGGGCGATGAGCACCCGGCGCTGCTGCCCACCGGAGAGCGTGGACACGTCGGCGTCCGCCCGGTCGGAGAGGCCGACGACGTCGAGCGCCTTGTCGATGATCGCGACGTCCTGCGCGCTGCGGACCACCGGCCGCCACCAGCGGTGGTGCGACAGCCGCCCCACGGCGACGATCTCCTCGACCGTCGCCCGCACCGAGGCCGAGAGCGTGTGGCGCTGCGGGACGTACCCGAGCCGGGCGTGGTCGTGGAACGAGTCCCGCGGCTGCCCGAAGAGCCGGACCTCTCCACCGAGGTGGTCGTTGAGCCCGAGCAGCCCGCGGACCAAGGTCGACTTGCCCGAGCCGTTGGGGCCCAGCACGGCGACGACCTCACCGGCGTGCACGGCGAGGTCGGCGGCCTGGACGACGGCCCGGTCGGTGTACCCGAAGGAGGCCCGTCTCAGCTCGATGATCGGGTCGGTCACGAACACTCCTGTCCTGCCTCGAGCGTCGCCAGGTTGGCCCGCATGACGCTCGGGTAGTCCTGGCCCGCCGACTTCGTGGTGATGCCCTCGATGGGGTCGAGCACGGCCAGTGTGGCACCGGTCTCGCGCGCCAGGGTCTTCGCCACGTCCTCGCTCACGAGGGTCTCCGCGTAGACGGTGGTGGCCCCGCTCTCCCTGATGTGGGCGGCGAGGTCGGCCAGGGCCGACGGGCTCGGCTCGCTGTCGGGGGTCAGCCCGGTGATGCTCTCCTGCGTGAAGCCGTAGGCCTCCGACAGGTAGCCGAAGGCCGCGTGCGAGGTGACGAGGTCCTTGACCTTGCAGGTCTTCAGCCCCGTCCTGAACTCCCCGTCGAGGCTCACCATCTGGGCGCGGAACTTCTCGGCGTTCGCCGTGTATGCCGCCGCGTTGGCGGAGTCGCGCTTGCCCAGCTCCGCGGCGATCGCGTCGCCGACGTCGGCGTAGCGCAGGGGGTCCAGCCAGAAGTGCGGGTCCTTGGCCTCGCCCTCGTGCGCCGAGTGCTCCTCCTGCGACTCACCCGCGTGGTCGTGGCCGTCCTCGGTGGCGAGGAGGTCGAGCCGGGCGGCGGGGGAGACGTCGAACGCGCTGTCGGCGGCCTCGCCCTTGACGGCGTCGTCGACGGCGGGCTGGAAGCCCTTCTCGTAGACGACGAGGTCGGCCTGGGCGACCTCGCCCACCTGCTTGGGGTTGAGCTCGAGGTCGTGCGGCTCGGCGCCCGGCTTCGTCAGCGCCTGCACGGCGACGTGGTCGCCCCCGATCTGGGAGACGGCGTACTCGAGGGGGTAGAAGGCGGCGGCGACGGTGACCTTGCCGTCAGAGGCGCCCGACTCCCCGGCCGACCCGCAGGCGGAGACCATGGCGATGGCGATTGCGGCGGCGGACAGACCGAGGAGTCGAGGCGTCATGACAACCATTCTCATCTGAAATGAGAACCATTGTCAAAACAGCCGAGGCTCGGCGTCCCCGTCAGCCGCGCGGGAAGGCCTGGGTGAGGGTGATGGCCACGGCGATGAGCACGATGGTGATCCGCATCAGGCGCTGGGTGGGGTCCATCACCGGCCACGCGAGGTAGAGCGTCCACAGCAGGAACAGCACCACGACCAGCAGCAGCACCCAGCCGAAGGGCACGAAGAGGCCGGCCAGCATCAGGCCGAGGATCAGCAGGAACGGCACGACGCGGGGGAGCGCGTTCAGCCTCTCGACGGCGGGTTGGCTGGCACGCTGGATCGACTCACGCAGGGAAGACACGCAGGAAACCCTAGATGGTGGGTGACACGAGCGGCCGCGGCGGCCACGCGGCATACCCCGTCCAACGGTGGGGAAGGGCACAGTAACCTTGCGCGCATGGCTGCGCCCTCCACCGTTGACACCGTCGTCTCCCTCTGCAAGCGCCGGGGGTTCGTCTTCCCCTGCGGTGAGATCTACGGCGGTACGAGGTCGGCGTGGGACTACGGCCCCCTGGGTGTCGAGCTCAAGGAGAACATCAAGCGGCAGTGGTGGAAGAGCACCGTCACCAGCCGTGACGACGTCGTTGGCCTCGACTCCTCGGTGATCCTGCCGCGCCAGACGTGGGAGGCCTCCGGCCACGTGGCGACGTTCTCCGACCCGCTGGTCGAGTGCCTGTCGTGCCACAAGCGCTTCCGCGCCGACCACCTCCAGGAGGCCGTCGCCGAGAAGAAGAAGCTCGACAACCCCGACGACGTCGCGCTCGCCGACATCGCCTGCGCCAACTGCGGCACGCGCGGCCAGTGGACCGAGCCGCGCCAGTTCTCGGGCCTGCTCAAGACCTTCCTCGGTGTCGTCGAGGACGAGTCGGGCCTGCACTACCTGCGCCCCGAGACCGCGCAGGGCATCTTCCTCAACTTCCTCAACGTCATGCAGTCCGCGCGCAAGAAGCCGCCGTTCGGCATCGCCCAGACCGGCAAGAGCTTCCGCAACGAGATCACGCCGGGCAACTTCATCTTCCGCACGCGCGAGTTCGAGCAGATGGAGATGGAGTTCTTCGTCAAGCCGGGCGAGGACGAGACCTGGCACCAGTACTGGATCGACGAGCGCACCAAGTGGTACACCGACCTCGGCATCAACCCCGACAACCTGCGCCACTTCGAGCACGCCCAGGAGAAGCTGAGCCACTACTCCAAGCGCACCGTCGACATCGAGTACCGCTTCAACTTCGCGGGCAGCGAGTGGGGCGAGCTCGAGGGCATCGCCAACCGCACCGACTTCGACCTCAAGACGCACAGCGAGCACTCGGGCACCGACCTCGTCTACTTCGACCAGGCCAGCGGTGAGAAGTACACCCCGTACGTCATCGAGCCGGCGGCCGGGCTGTCGCGCTCGCTCATGACGTTCCTCGTCGACGCGTACACCGAGGACGAGGCCCCCAACACCAAGGGCGGCGTGGACAAGCGCGTCGTCCTCAAGCTCGACAAGCGCCTCGCCCCGGTCAAGGCCGCGGTGCTTCCGTTGTCGCGCAACGCCGACCTGTCGCCGAAGGCGCGCGACCTCGCGGCCACACTTCGCCAGCACTGGAACATCGACTTTGACGACGCCGGCGCCATCGGTCGCCGGTACCGCCGCCAGGA